>DATJFF010000235.1:0-3620 GCA_035495795.1 Vicinamibacterales bacterium | reverse complement strand
GGGGCTGCCCGGTGGGTGGCAGCTCTACGCGGTCGAACACATCTAGAGCGCAGCGGTTTCAATCAGCCGAGTGAGACGGCGCGTTGCGGCGCTTCGGTGCTGCTCCGACACAGGCGGCTGCGTAGTCGGCTTGTTTCGCACAGCAGGTCGTGAGTGTTCGACGAAGCTGCGTTCGGCCGGCGAGAGGGGCCTGAAGGGTGTCAAAACTCCGTTTCGACGGTCGAGCGCGGACACGGGAGTGGTTGGCGGCTTATGTAACTCTCGGCTGAACTGTTGTGTTTGGGTATTCGGTCGCGACTCGGGCCGGTAGGTGTTGAAGGTTCCGCAGCGAAGGAATCATGGTGATCCGGACGCCGGTGCAAGCGCCGCGGGCGAATGCTTACGCAGAGCGATTTGTCCGCCTATCCGCAACGAGTGTCTCGACTGGCTTCTGATCATTGGCCGCCGCCATCTCGCACACGTCCTGCGCATGTACATCCAGCACTACAACCGCGAACGCCCTCACTGCGGCGTCGTGCATGAGTACTACAGAGCCGCAGCCTGAGTGAAACGTCGGTTTGACACGCTTCACCAGTTTTCGGCGCGCACACGCCTCGGCCCGTGCGAAAAAAATCGCACTTTGCGATCTACATCTCGACGGTAGGCACGTATTGCCTGCACAGGCGCTGATCGCCTGTAGCGTAGGTTCCGGCAGCGAGAAGTTAGTTTTCGACGCCCGAAGCGTCAACGCGAGCGCCGCGCCTCACTCCTCATGTCCCGGAGCCCTCTTCCGAGCAGCTTCGGTCCCAGCCCTCGGGGCGCAGCGTCGCCGCGGGGGCACCAGCGCCGAGGAAAGGAGAAGTATGTCCTCGGAACAGAACAAAGCGATTGTCCGCCGCCTCATTGAGGAACCGTGGAAGGGGGACTTGCGTGTGATCGATGAGCTCGTCGACCGCAAGTACGTCGGGTATGACCCGTCCGTCCCCGAGCCACTGCGTGGCCCCGACGGTATCAAGGAAAACGTCTCGACCTATCGCGAGGCCTACTCGGATGCCCGGATCACCGTCGACGAGCAGATCGCCGAGGGCGACAAGGTCGCGACCCGTTGGACAGGTCGTGGCAAGCACGACGGTGAACTGATGGGCATCGCCCCCACCGGTAAGCAGGTAAAGGTCTCGGGACTCACTCTCTCCCGCCTTGTGAACGGCAAGGTCATCGAGGAGTACACGAACTGGGACACGTTCGGGATGATGGAGCAGCTTGGCGTTGTTCCTGAGCTCGCTCACGCCTAACCAGCCCGGCGATTGACCAATCAAGGGCCGCCTTCGGGCGGCCCTCTGCTGTTTCCGGTACCTGACGTGAAGCGTGTCAAAAGCTAGCCCAGCCCCGAATCCGAGTTTTGACACCCTCAGCCGAAGGACCCGTTTTTCCAAAACGCTCCACACCCGAGCAAGCGCGGGAAGTGCAGGTCGGCCCGAATACAAAAGACCCCGTTTTGCGGGGCCTTTGCAGAGCCTTCTGACGGACTCGAACCGTCGACCCCCTCCTTACCATGGAACGTCTCAAGCAACCCGTGGCGATCGCAACGGATTTGGCTTGTTCGCCGCTTCTGCGCTCAGCCGGTTTGCCGTTGACTGCCACTGGTTGCAACCACGGGGCTCCATAAAGGCTCCATCCTTCGTTGCCGAGCTTGGCTACATCGGCTAGTCGTTGTCGATCGGCGCCGCGGCTCCGTAGTCCTTTGACCGCCACGATCGCATGTGCGCGTTCCTCTACCCGACCAGCGAGATCGCGGGCGCGACCTGGATCGGCGAGTACTTCGGGGACACGATGCTCGTCAACGGCAAGCTCGTGGGCGAGGAGAAGTCCTCCTCAGAGGTGGCTACGGGGCGCGAACGCGCTGCCCCCCGGAGCCCCGCCCTGCTCTGAGAAGTAGCAGATTTGCAGGTGAAACGGTCTAATACGCCGTGATTGGACGCCTTTGGGCACCGAAGTTACCGTCTCGGCGTGCGGCGATGTTTGTAAGGATTGCGGCGAACTGCGGAAAGGGGGAGAAGCATGAGGCGGTTTCTTCGCGGTGCGTTGCGGCCTCGCGTGGCTGCGTGCGCGGTTCTCACGGTCGTCGTCCTCGCGGCACCTGCGCAGGCCCGGTCGGGGACGATGCATCTCACGGGTGGGGGGACGGCGACGTTCTCGCAGTTGGCGGTCAACGTCGTGATCAATCCGTCCGGATCGGCGTCGGGCAGCTTCGAATGCCTGATGGCGGGACGCTCGGCGTTCGTCCTGCCGCCCTTCGGTCTCGCGCACAGCATGATCGTGCATGCGACGCCGACGGCCGCGAGCGTTGCCGGCTCGGTCGTCACATTCACGGGACCCGGCCGGTTGACGATGGACGGTACCCAGAAGGTCGACCCCATCCACGTGAGCGTGACGGTTGACGTGGCGGCCCAGTCTTTCGAGCTGACCGTGGTCGAGGTCGGCCCAATGGGCCCCGAACAGATGCTGAGCGGGAAGCTCGCTCTGCGCTGAGAAAGGAGCACTGATGAGAAGGCGTGCGACAATTCTGTCGCTGCTCTCGCTCGTGGTGGCCCTCGCCTGGCCGGCCGGGTCGAGCGCGACCGCGCCAAACAACCAAGCGGCGTCCTACGAGTTCTTCATGGAGGAGCCCAACGTCGCCATGGCTAGCAACGGCGACACGATCGCGATCACGGGGGAAGGGGAGTTCGCCGTTCATCCCAAGTCCGCGAGCGGCGAGGGCGAGTTCACGGCGATGTCCGCGGGCGGACAGACCGTCGCGGGAACGTGGACGGTGAATGGCCTGGTCGACTTCCAGCCCTACGGCTGTGGCGTCATCCCGTCGATCGGCGCGACCTTGCCGCCGAACCTCTGCGGCGGCCGCTTGTCGCTCGACGTCACGTTCACTGCACCTGACGGCTCGGTTCCGGGCCGAATCACCGTCTTCTGCGTCATCGGGCCACAGGCGCCGCCAACCCACGACAACCCGACGGAGGCGGGCGAAGAAGGCGTGACCGCGGTCGTCCCCGGAATCGACAACTTCAACAAGCAGGTCTCGGGGATGAACGTCTACGTCCAGCAGTAGCTGCAGGACTCCGAGGGCGGGAGACGCACCACTCTCTCCCGCCCTCGCGGGCTTTCGTCCTAAGCTGCCGGGCGAGGTTGGGGTTTTTGGCGCCTAAGGGGCGAGAGGAGTTGGCGGGAGATCGAGGCGTCGCCGGCGCCGTCTCGCGGCGGGAGCTCTTCCGCCGGGCTGGAGGAGCCGGGCTGCTCCTCGTCCTTCCCGGAGCGGCGCGGGCGGCGCGGCTTCCGCCGGCTGCAGGTGTCCGCGAGGACGGCGTGGTGCTGCGCTGGAATGCGGCGGCGCTCGAGGGCGTGCGGAGCTCGCGGCTCGGGCCGCCGATGGTCGCTCGCGCCCTGGCGATCGTGCACACGAGCGCGTACGACGCCTGGGCCGCTCACGACCGCATTGCGGTAGGCACCCGTCTCGGCGGCGCTCTCCGTGTGCCGCCCTGGAAGCGCACCCTCGCGAACAAGAACGAGGCGGTCAGCTTTGCTGCGTACCGTGCCGCCGTCGACCTCTTCCCCGGCAGCAAGGGAAGCGTCTTCGATCCGCTCATGGCCGC
>DATJFF010000234.1:0-7969 GCA_035495795.1 Vicinamibacterales bacterium | reverse complement strand
TCTGATGCACCGCGTCCAGCACCACCATGCCTTCGGACACGTCGGTGCGGTAATCCTGATAACCACCCGTCTCGCCCGGGTTACTCCGCCAGATTCGGAACGTCGCCTGCATTCGGTGGCTCCTGAACAGGCTCTAGGCTTTAGGCTCTGGGCTCTAGGCCTTCACGCGTGCCGACTGCACTCGAGCCACAAATGACACGATGCAGCGGACATGTGTGACGCGCCTGAAGCCTAAAGCCTAAGCCTAGAGCCTGACACGATCACTGTTTCTGTTCCTCAATCACGTGCTTCAACTCCGCCGGCATTTCCGGCAGCGGCTCGCGCGTCACCTGCATGCCGCCGTCCCCGGTCCGGCGGACAGCGATGTTGCACTGACTGAATGCCGCGGCCTTCTCGGGGAAGTCTTCCCGGAAATGTCCGCCGCGACTCTCCTTGCGCTCGATCGCCGAGCGCGTGATGGCTTCGGAGACGTCGAGCAGGTTCCGCAAATCGAGGCAGGTATGCCAACCGGCGTTGTACTCGCGGTGGCCCTCGATGCCGGCCCGTTCCGCGCGTTGACGCAATCGGCCCAGCTCCTCGAGCGCCTCGACCATCTCGCTCTCGGTGCGCACAATCCCGACCAGGTTCTGCATCGTCCGCTGGAGATCCTGCTGGACGCGATACGGGTTCTCGCCGCCGCTGCCCCGTTCGAACGGGGCGAGCGCCGCCTGTGTCGCCCGTTCGACCGCACCGTCGTCGATCGAGAGCGCGGCGCGGTTGCGTGCGTGCGCGGCCGCGAACTCGCCAGCCCGTTTGCCGAAGACGATCAGGTCGGACAGGGAGTTACCCCCGAGCCGGTTGGCCCCGTTGATGCCGGACGCGCACTCGCCGGCCGCGAACAGGCCCGGAATCGACGATTCCTGGGTGTCGGCATCCACGCGGATCCCGCCCATGATGTAGTGGGTCGTCGGTCCGACTTCCATCGGCGTGGTCGTGATGTCGAGGTCCGCCAGCTCCTTGAACTGGTGGTACATGCTCGGCAACTTGCGCTGGATGTGCGCCGCGGCGTCGGGCAGCTTCTCCTTGATCCACGCGATGTCGAGGAAGACACCGCCATGCGGGCTGCCCCGGCCTGATTTCACTTCGCGATTGATGCAGCGCGCCACGTGATCGCGGGTGAGGAGCTCAGGCGGCCGGCGCGCCGACTTGTCGCCCTGCGTGTAGCGCCAGCCCTCGTCGGCGTCGGACGCGGTCTGCGGCTTGTAGTTGTCGGGGATGTCGTCGAACATGAAGCGGCGGCCTTCGCTGTTCTTGAGCACGCCGCCTTCCCCGCGCACGCCCTCGGTGACGAGAATGCCCTTCACGCTCGGCGGCCAGACCATCCCGGTCGGATGGAACTGGACGAACTCCATGTCGATGAGCTCGGCGCCGGCGCGGTAGGCGAGCCCGTGGCCGTCTCCGGTGCCTTCCCACGAATTGCTCGTGATCTGATAGGCGCGGCCGACACCGCCGGTCGCGAGGACGACCGTCTTGGCCGCGAAGACGTGAAAGCGTCCGCGCTCCCGGTCGTAGGCGAGCACGCCGGAGACGCCGCGGTCGTCGAGCAGCAGCTCGATGACGGTGTGCTCCATGTGCACCGTGACACCGAGGTGAATCGTGTGGTCCTGCAGGGTCCGGATCAGCTCCAGGCCGGTGCGGTCGCCCACGTGCGCGAGCCTCGGGTACCGGTGGCCGCCGAAGTTGCGCTGCAGGATCCGGCCGTCGGGCGTGCGGTCGAAGACCGCGCCGTAGGCCTCGAGCTCGCGCACGCGATCGGGCGCTTCCCTGGCGTGGATCTCCGCCATCCGCCAGTTGTTGACGTATTGGCCGCCGCGCATCGTGTCGGCGAAGTGGACGCGCCAGCTGTCGCGGTCGTCGGTGTTGGCCAGGGCCGCGGCCATCCCGCCTTCGGCCATGACGGTGTGCGCCTTGCCGAGCAGCGACTTGCAAATCAGCCCGACGCTGACACCCGCCTCGGCCGCCTCGATGGCGGCGCGCAGGCCGGCTCCGCCAGCGCCCACGATGAGCACATCGTAGCGAACTGCCTCCGACGCCGGCATCTCAGAAAATCCTCAGGTCGGTCAGTACGCCCATCGAACAGAGGCGGACGTACAGGTCGGAGGACATGACGCTGATCAGGCTCATCCAGGCAAACAGCTGGTGTCGGACGTTGAGGCTCGAGACACAGGCAAACGCGTAGTCGCAGGCCGGGACCTTCGACATCTCGTCGAGGCGACCGCCGACGACGTGGCGCAACACGTGGCATCCCCAGGTGTAGCAGGCGAGCAGCACGACGTTGACGGCGAGCACCAGCGTGCCGATCCCGATCCCGAACTGCTTCGCGCCGGTCGCAGGATTGGTAAACCACATCGCCAGCCAGACGTCGTACGTCAGGAACGCGATGAAGACGAGGGCCACCCACATGAAGAAGCGATGCACGTTCTGCAGGATCAGCGGAAACGAGTTCTCGCCCCAGTAGCCGGAGCGAGGCTCACCAACTGCACAGGACGGCGGGTCGGCCCAGAACGACTTGTAGTAGGCGCCGCGGTAGTAGTAGCACGTGAACCGGAAGAGGCCGGGAAACGGAAGAATGAGAAGGGCAGGCGAGAACGGCAGCCAGCCAGGCCACGCAGCGGGCTTCGGCCCGAACCACGCGTGCGGCGAGTCTCCGAACAGCTCCGGGGAGTAGAACGGCGACAGATACGGGCCGTAGGTGTAGTGATCGCCCTGGAACGCAGCCCAGGTCGCATAGACGACGAACGCCGACAAGCCAACGAAGATCGCGAGAGGCGCGGCCCACCAGGCATCCCGGCGCGCGGTGGCGCCAAAGCCCTGGCGAACGGCCGCCACCGGAATAACCTGCATCCAAGCCTCCGGAAACGGTTTACGGCACGTTCACTTCCTCGGCGCGCATCCGGCCGAGATTGCCGCCAACCATAGTCAACGGGGTCCAGGATGTAAAGCGTCTTGTCGGCGATCGGCGCGTGAACGCGCGCGATCGCGTCAACCCGCGGCGCCGACTTCCGTCACGTCTTCGACGCGCACCTCGTTCTCGAGGATGCGATGCACCGGACAGCGGCCGGCAATCTCGCGCAGCCGCACGCGCTGAGCCTCGTCCAGATCGCCATCGATCGCGAGATGACGGCGAATGACGTAGACACCGGCGATCGTCGAGGCGGTGAGCCTCACTTGGACGTCGCGGAGCGCCCAGCCCTTGCGGCGCGCGTACATCTTCATCGTGATCGCCTCGCACGCGCCGAGCGCGGCGAGCAGTGTCTCCGGCGGCTCGGGGCCGGTGTCGGTCCCGCCCAGGCCGACCGGCTCATCGAGGCGGAGGCGGTGGGGGCCGATCTCCGCATCCACAGCGAGTCCGTCGGGCGACACCGTGCGCACGATGACTTCGTTCATGAGGAGGGAGCATAGCAGGCGGCGGCTGACGCGGCAGACTTCGCCTGCCGCTCTGCCGCCGTAGGCGCGGCTTTCGCCGCGTGGGCCGCCCGCCTGCAGCGGGCGTCAGGGGCCCCTTCGGGGCGCAGGGAAAGCTCGTGTCAGTCCAGAGCGGCGCCGATACGTGCGGAGTGTTTTTCCTGCGCGGCCCGACAGGGCGCGCCTGACGCCCGCCGGAGCCTCGGCGAAGGCGGGCGGCCCGCACCGCGAAGCGGTGCCCACGCCGCCGAAGGCGGCGCCTACGTGTTCCGCAGAAACGTCGCGACCTCGTGAAAGAAGGGCCGCAGCACCTCGACCGCCTCGTCCGGAAGCGCCGCCTCGTCGAGCGCGCGGTCCATCAGCTTCACCCAGCGGTTGCGTGCCGCTTCGTCGAGCCGGAACGGCGCATGACGCATCCGCAGCCGCGGATGGCCGCGCCGCTCCATGTACGTCGGCGGGCCGCCAAAGCGCCCGATGAGGAACAGGCACAGCCGCTCCTCCGCCCCCGCCAGATCGTGACGCGGATACATCGGGCCGAGGACGTCGTCGCCCGGCACTTGCGCGTAGAACGCGCCGACCAGCCGCCGAAACCCCTCCTCGCCAATCAGCCCGTAGACATCTCCGTCATCCACGACGGGATCATAGTCAAGGCAGAAGGCAAAAGGCAGAAGGCAGAAAGCGGAAGCGGATCGTATGATCGTCGAATGGCCGAACAGGACGACGCCCCGAAGAGCGCACTCGAAATTGCGATGGCCCGGCTCCGTCAGAAGGATGCGGAGAGCGGCGAGACGGCCTCGACGCTTACCGGCGAGCAGAAAACGCGGATCGCTGAGGTCCGCCAGACTGCCCAGGCCAAGCTCGCGCAGGAAGAAATCCTCTACCAGTCGTCGCTCGCCAACACCTGGGACCCCGAGGCGCGCGCGAAGCTCGAGGCGCAACATCGCTCGGACGTGGCGCGCATTAACGAGGACGCCGAGCGCAAGGTCGCGAAGCTGCGCGCCGGCGTCCAATGACGATTGAGGACTGACGATTGGCGATTTACTGACGAGTCCAGGATTGGGGATTGCGCCATTCGATTGACGATTGCCGCATCGAGGGATTGACGATTGGAGGAATCACGATTGGGAATTTGAGGTCCAAAATCGTCACTCACCGGATCGTCCAATCGCCGATGCCCCAATCTCCAATCGAATGGCGCAATCCCCCAGTCTCAGAATGGTCGATAAATCATCAATCGCCAATATTCAATCGCCAATGGACGCGGGCAGCGGACAGGCGAGCTCACGTGAAGAGCGTGCGAACCACAAACCACACGTTGGCAGGCCGCTCGGCGAGCCGCCGCATGTACCACGGGAACCAGTAGGAGCCGTAGGCGATGAGCACGCGCACGTCAGCGCCATCGCCAGCAAGGCGGAGCTGCTCGGCGCGCTGGATGCCGTAGAGCATGTGGAACTCGTAGGCGCTGCCCGCGATGCCTGCCGACCTCGCGTGTTCTCGAATTCTCGCGATCAGCGCGATGTCGTGCGTGCCGAACACGGCGCGGGAGCCGCGGGCTCGGCCATCGGCGGAGACCATCTCGCGAGCCAGCTCGAAGTACTGCTCGTCAACGTCTCGCTTGAGCGGGAAGGCAACCGACGGCGGTTCCTTGTAGGCACCTTTCACCAGGCGAACGCCTATCCCGCGCGCCTGCATGTCGGCGAGGTCCTCCTTGGTCCGGAACAGATACGCTTGCAGGCAGACGCCGACGGCAGCGACTTCGCCTCGCAGCCGGCGAACGATGTCCAGGGTGACGTCGACGTAGGGGGACTGCTCCATGTCCACCCAGAAGTAGCTGCCTGTTTCGGCGGCCGCGCGCGCCAGTGCCAGCGCGTGCTGGTAGGCAAACTCACGATCGATGTCGAGCCCGAGCTGCGTCAGCTTGATCGAAGGCTCGCACCTGAGCCCGAGTCTCCGTATCCGCGTGATGCCGTCGATGTAATGCGCGGCAACGGCGTCGGCCTCAGCGCGGTCTCGTACGTTTTCGCCAAGACGGGTGAAAACGGAAGCGATACCGGAGCTCTCCAGCCCTCGGGCCGCCTCCAGCATGTCGTCGAACTCCTCGCCCGGCATGAAGCGCGAGACTGCCCGCCGGATGAACGGTACCCGCGTACCGTGCTCGCGCAGCCAGGTATTGTCCGAGACCTTCAGTATCAGAGTGCGGGCGATGCTCATCGGGCGCACGCGGGTGGATTCATAACCGCTGATTCTCTGCGATCGGCTGCAGCGTGTGAAGCGGCCCGAGCCGCCCCAGAATCGGCCAGGCCCACAGCACGGCGAACACCACGCCAATGGTTGCCAGTCCCCCGCCAACTACGGACGCGATCGGACCGAAGAGCGCCGCGGTCGTACCGCTCTCGAACGCACCGATCTCGTTCGACATGCTCACGAACAGGTGCTTGACCGCGGAGACCCGTCCGCGAAGCGCGTCAGGGGTAATCATCTGCTCCAGCGTCAGGCGGATGACGACGCTGACGTTGTCGCAGACGCCGGCCAGGTAGAGGCACGCGAGCGAGAGGCCGACGTGGCGCGACAATCCGAAGCCGATCGTCGCGAGCCCGAAGCCGGCAACAGCGGCGAGCAACGCCCGGCCCGGACGCGGCCACGGCCCCCGCCGCGTCTGCAGCAGCGCCATCGTCAGCGCTCCGGCCGCCGGCGCCGCACGCAACCAGCCAAGTCCCGACGGGCCGACCTGCAGGATGTCTTTGGCGAAGATCGGCAGCAGCGCGACCGCGCCGCCAAAGAGAACGGCGAAAAGGTCGAGCGTGATCGCTGCAAGGAAGACCGGGTTTCGGGACACGAACCGGAGACCCGCCAGCACTCCCCCTTCGGTTCGCCTGCTCGGTGCGGCCGGAGCTCGGGGCACCCGCAGCAACAGCACCACGAACGCAGCCTCGGCCACCGCGGCGGCGGCGAACGCAGCCGCGGACCCGCCCGTCGCGGCAATGATGAGCCCTCCCGCCGCCGGACCGGCAATGGCGGCCAGCTGCACGCTGGACGCCACCCATGCATTGAGGTTGGCGAACACCAGCGGCGGCAGCAGCTGCGGCAGGATCGTGTTCACCGCCGGAGCGGCAAAGGCGCGGCCGACGCCGACGAGCGCGACGAGCCCGTAGACGAGCGCGACCGGGCCGTCGAGAGCGGCAACGAGCGCCAGGCCTCCGGCCGCGACGGCCAGGCCGGCATGCGCGCACATGCTGACGGTACGGCGCGGAAAGCGGTCGGCGGCGTGGCCAGCCGGCGCCATGAACAGCAGCACCGGCGCCGCCTCGAACAACCCCACCAGGCCGAGCGCCCACGCCTCTCCGGTCCGCTCGTACAACTGCCACCCGACCGCGACCGATACGATCTGGTACCCGGCAACCGCCGCAAATCGGCCGGCGGTGAACGCGCGAACGAACGGATAATCGAGGGCCTGTGGCTGTAACGTCACGCTGGAACGGTTCTTGATGAACAGCGTACACGAGGTGTGCATGGTCCTCGGGAGTGGACGATTGCTGTTCCGAACGGCGGTTTTCGCGGCAGTACTGACAGCGACGCTGGCGTCCTCCGAGGCCAGGGCACAATCGGCGGTCGGCTTTACGGGTGGGGCATCAATCGATCCCGAGCAGGGTTACGTCGGCGTCTTCTACCAGACCCCTGACATCGGCGGGCGCTTCCGGCTGCGCGCCGGTCTCGACGGCGGCTTCGGGCAGGACATCCGGCTGGGCACCGTCAACATCGACTTCGTCTACCTTCTGCCGCTCGGACCGGGCCCCTGGAAGTTCCTCACCGGCGGCGGTCCCACCATCGTTCTCCTGCACTCGGCTGACGATACCCACGACACCGGCACGGAGTTGACCGCCGGCGGCTCGTGGCTCCTCGGATTCGCGCACGACGACGGGTTCTTCGCCGAGTTTCGCATCGGCGGCGGGAACGTGCCGTCGCTCAAGATGGGCGTGGGCTGGGCACTGAAGCTGCACTAGGCCTCACTTCGCTCGCTAGGCGCTTCGCGTGGGCCGTCCGCCACATCAAGCCGCGCTTTGCACGTCAGGCGCGGCTTCGCCGCGCAGGCCGTCCGCCACATCAAGCCGCGCTTCGCGCGTCAGGCGCGGCTTCGTCGCGCAGGCCGTCCGCCGTCGGCGGACGTCGGGCAGCGCTTCACAGGCCTCGCTTCGCTCGGTAGGCGCGGCTCACGCCGCGTGGGCCGTCCGCCGCATCAAGCCGCGCTTCGCGCGTCAGGCGCGCTTCGTCGCGCAGGCCGTCCGCCTCCGCTGCGCTCCGGCGGACGTCGGGGCAGCGCTTCACAGGCCTCGCTTCGCTCGGTAGGCGCGGCTTACGCCGCGTGGGCCGTCCGCCGCATCAAGCCGCGCTTCGCGCGTCAGGCGCGGCTTCGTCGCGCAGGCCGTCCGCCGTCGGCGGACGTCGGGCAGCGCTTCACAGGCCTCGCTTCGCTCGGTAGGCGCGGCTTACGCCGCGTGGGCCGTCCGCCGCATCAAGCCGCGCTTCG
>DATJFF010000233.1:0-59321 GCA_035495795.1 Vicinamibacterales bacterium | reverse complement strand
ACCCGCCCTTGCTCGCGGTCAGGCTGTAGCGGCCGCCGTTGAGGTCGCGGATCTCGAAGCGCCCCTGCGCGTCGGTGGTGGCGAGCCGTGATTCGCGCATGCCAATGCCGCTGAGCCGCACCTGCGCGCGACGGATCGGCGTTCCCGAGTCCGACGCCACCACCTGCCCGCGGAGGACCGCCGTGCCCTTCTCGTCCGGCTTGGGATTGTCCCGCGCCGGCGCCCGAGTAGAGCCCGGCTGCGGCTGGGTCGTTCCGCGCCCCGAGCCTGGCACCTGGCCAGGCGTCGGCGCTGTCTGGCCGGGCGCGGCTGCCGGACTCTGCGCGGAGAGCGCGACACCAGCGCACGAGGCGACCAACACCGCGGCGAACAGGAGCCTCACAAATCGAGTCTACTCCGGCAGCGGATTCAGGCTCTAGGCTCTGGGCTCTAGGCTCTAGGAAAGCTCTTGTCACGTGTGACACGCGTGACAGTCCTGAAGCCTGAAGCCTGAAGCCTCTCACATCACTTGACGTCCGCGAGCCGCAAATTGAGCACGCGCGTCTCGCCTTCGCCGAGTGCAAACGTCGTGGCGTATTCGAGGGCGCGGGCCAGGAACTCGGGGTCGGACCACTGGCCGTCTTCGAGCCCGCGGACGACGACCACGCGGTAGCGGTCGTAGGGGGTGAGGCGAACCGTGTATTTGCCGTTCGTATCAGGACGCGTCGGACGCAGGTAACGCGAGCCGAACGTCCAGCGATCCTTGTCGTCGGGGAACACGACGACCCAGGCATCGGTTACGGGTTGTCCGCGATCGTCAGCGATCTGACCCGACAGTTCGGTCCGCTTCTGCGTGATGACGACCTCGACGTCTTCGAGAATCTGCCCCTGCCCGACGTCCACGCCCGTATCGAGCAGGTCCACGTTGCCGCTCCACGCGTGACGCGCGACCCAGCCGCCGCCCTGTACGTCCATCGAGACGTTGATCCGGACCGCGTCGACGATGCCGGAGCCTTCGAACGTCCAGTCGTCTTTTATCGTCGGGGGGCGGAACCCGAACCCGGTGGAGCGGCTGGGATCTCCCGGCGCCAGGAACATCCGTACCTGGCCTGGCTTGAACGGCGGCACCGAGCCCGCGTCGGTCACGATCCGGCCGCGGATGACGCCGCCACGTCCGGTCACGATGAACACGTCGTTGACGTCTTCGCCGTCCACCCGCACGTCCACGCGGCCAACCTCGCCGGTGCCGTTCATCGCGTTGCGGTCCTGGACGTTCACCGAGTAGGTGCCGGGCGCGAGGCCGGCGGTTTGAAACGTGCCGTCGCCTCGAATCTGGGCAGTGATCATGTTCCGCGGGCCAAACGGCAGGTCGTCATCGCGGGGCGTCACCATCAGCATTCCACCGGTCAGCGGCTCGCCGCTGCTGGCGGTGACGCGTCCGGCAATGCGGCCCAGGCGTGCCGGAATCAGGCCGAACGAGATATTCGTCAAGTCCTGGCCGGCGCGGACCGCGACGCGGCGCGCTTCGCCGACGCTGCCAGTGCCGGGGAAGTACGTCGGCGCGAAGCCGTCGGACGCTCCCGACGCGGACACGTTCATCTGTATGTAGTCGAAGCTTCGCCACGATGCGGACACGTAGTATTCACCGGGCGGCAGTCCAAACAGGCGGAACTGGCCCAGGTCGTCGGTCCGGTCCATGCCGCCTTCGGCCCCCGCTTGCACGAGGCGCCGCGTGCCGCCCATGTAGGCGAATCGCTGCGCCATCACCTGCACCCCGGCGACCGGTTCGCCGAGGTCGTCCACGATGCGTCCCGAGATCGCGCCGCCGCGCTGAAGCGCGAAGTTGATCTTCTCGAGAAGCTGGCCGTTGGCGAGCTCGACCGGGGTGCCGCTCATCTGGTTCGGATTGCGCTGACCGAACTGGGTGGTGACGTAGCCGCTCCGCGAGACGCTGATCGTGTATCGGCCGGCGGGGAGCTCATTCACCTCGTAGCGGCCCTGCGCGTCGGTCTGCGTGAGGTGCACTCCAGCCGGTCCGCCGCCGGAGGCCATCACGCGCACCTGCGCCCGTCGCAGTGGTGTTCCGGAGTCCGCCGCCATGACCACCCCGCGGAGGGTCGCCGTCCCGCGTTCGGCATCCGTCGGCCGCCGGTCGCGGGGCGGCATCTGCGGCGTCGGGGCGCCCGGCGTTGGCATCTGCGGCGCGGCACCACCCGGCACCGGCATGCCGGGCGCGGGCGACGCGGGCTGTTGCTGCGCGGCCGCTTCGGCGGACGTCAGCAGCGCGAGGAACACCGGCAAGGCGCGGAGCGGTGCGCGACCCATCAGGAACCTCCAGGCCGGGGCGGCGGAAGTATAGACGCCAGGCGGCGGTTGCTAGTCGGTTCCGACGACAAGGCAGAAGGCAAAGTGCAGAAGGCAAAAGGCAAAAGGCAGAAGGCAGAAGGCAGAAGGCAGAAGGCAAAAGGCAGATAGCTCCACCCCAAGCCTCAGGCCCCAAGCCCCAGGCCGGCTAATGGAGGGCTTCGATGATCACGCGCGCGGCGTTCGCACCGGAGCCGCCGGTGAGCCCGGTGCCTGGATGCGTGCCAGAACCGCAGAGGTACAGGCCGGGTATCGGCGTCCGGTAATTGCCATAGCCCAGCAGCGGTCGCATGGTGAACGCCTGGTCGAGCGTCAGCTCGCCATGGAAGATGTGCCCGCCGGTCAGACTCCAGCCGCGCTCGAGATCCGCCGGCGTGATGAGCTCCGCGGCCGTCACCAGCCCCTTCAGCCCAGGCGCGTAGCGGTCGAGCGTGTCGACGACGTTTCCGAGCAGCCCCTTGTCGTCGGGCTCGCGCAGTCCTGCCTCACGAGCCATTCGGGAACCGGTTCCCAACTCCCGGCTCCCGGTGTGGTTCGGCACCCATTGCACGTAGGCCGACAGCACGTGCGCGCCTCTGGGAGCGAGCGATGTGTCGGCGACCGACGGGATGACGAACTCGATCCACGGCTCCGGCGACCACTCGCCGTACTTGGCGTGGTCGAACGCGCGCTCGAGATAGTCGAGCGACGGCGCGATCCGCATCGGAGAGGCGAGCATGTCCCTGGTGGCGCCGGTGACTGCGGGCAACGCCGACAACGCGAGATTCACCTTGGCCAGCACGCCGCGCGCGCGAAGGTGCTTGATTCGCCACAGGAACTCGGGCGGCAGGTGCTCGGCGTCGCACAAGCCGCCGAACGTCCGCTTGGGATCGACACCGGACACGATCGCCCGGGCTTCGAACGTCTCACCAGAAGCCAACCGCACTCCGGCCGCGCGATCCTTGCTGACCAGGATCTCGGCCACCTCTGCGCCAGTCCGAACGTCAACGCCGTGCCGGGCCGCCGCGCCTCCGAGCGCTCGCGCGACCGCCGCCGGTCCGCCCTCGACTTCGCTGTCGGTCGAGGCGCCGACCGAGCGGTTGGCTTCGTGGAGGACCAGCTGGAGGCCGCTGCCTGCCGACCACGGGCCGAGCATCGTGCCGAGCAGGCCGTCGGCAGCTACCGCCGCGCGCAGCAGCTCCGTTTCGAACACCTCGCTGACGAGATCCGCCACGGCCATCGGTCCCCAGCGCAGGAGCCGCCACTGATCGTCCCGTGCGAGCGCCCGGAATGCGCGAGCCGCCCGCATCAATGTCCAGAGGTCCTCGGTGCCGGCGTCGTCCACGTCCGGGGGTGTCCGCGCGAACAGCGAGGCCGCGACACCAGCCACTTGCGAGAGCGATCGCGCGAATGCCGGCCACGACGCGGCGTCTTTCACCGAGCAT
The DNA here is from genome assembly GCA_035495795.1 of Vicinamibacterales bacterium. Lineage (GTDB taxonomy): Bacteria > Acidobacteriota > Vicinamibacteria > Vicinamibacterales > UBA2999 > VFZN01. The sequence goes on along the minus strand of DATJFF010000233.1, from coordinate 55,554 downwards.
GGGCGAATCGCTTCGGCGGCCTTCGCCACGTCGGCATGGATCGCCAGCGCCGGTCCACGCTCCGAAAGCGCCGTGAAGCGGATCGGCGCCGGCATGAACGACAAACCGAACTCGTTGAGTCGCAGCCCGTCCACCACGTCGGAGCGGAGCGGACCGGTCCGGTGCGCGAGTGTCGGCACGCGGAAGCCCGGCGCCAATTCGTGCTCGGCGGCACAGCCTCCGACCACGTCACGCCGCTCGAGCAGCAGCGTGCGCTGGCCGGCTTTTCCGAGGAGCGCGGCGCAGGTCAGCCCGTTCACGCCACCGCCGATCACGATGGCGTCGTACCGAACGTTTCGAATCATTCCGATCCCTCGACACTCCCGACCCGAATGCCGTCCCGATCAGCGACGCGTCTCCCGATCAGCGAGGCCATTCCCGGCACGGGGGCGGGTCAGCGCCCCAAAATCCGCTCGGCCGCATTCTTGCCGGGCGCGCCCATGATTCCGCCGCCGGGGTGCGTCGCCGACCCGCACATGTAGAGCGATCGGATCGGCGTCGTGTACTGCGCCCAGCCCGGGACCGGGCGGAGGAAGAACAGTTGCTCGAGCGTCAGCTCGCCCTGGAAGATATTGCCCTCCGACAGCCCGAACTCCCGCTCGATGTCGAGCGGCGTCAATACCTGCCGGTGCAGGATCAGGTCCTTGATGTTCGGCGCGTACTCCGCGATCGTGTCGATGACGGCGTCGCCGAAGGCCTCGCGCTGGCTGTCCCAGTCGCCGCCGCGGAGATCGTAGGGCGCGTACTGCACGAAGCAGGACATCACGTGCCTGCCCGGCGGCGCCAGCGAGGTGTCGGTGAGCGACGGAATCACGATGTCCATGTACGGCCGCCGCGAGAACCGGCCGTACTTCGCATCGTCGTAGGCGCGCTCCATGTAATCCACGCTCGGCGAGATCGAGACGGCGCCGCGCAGGTGTGGACCGGCCCCGGGGAGGCACGTGAAGTTCGGCAAGCCATCGAGCGCCAGGTTGACCTTGCCCGAGGAGCCCCTGAATTTATAGCGGCGCACCGCCTCGATGAAGTCCGAAGGCAGTTCTTTCTCGCCAATCCATCGTTCGAAGGTCAGGCGGGGGTCCACGCTCGACACCACCACGTCAGCGCGGAACTCGTCGCCGTTTTCGAGTGCGACGCCGGTGGCGCGGCCATTCTTCGTCAGGATCTTCGCGACCGGGCTCTTGGTTCGGATCTCGGCGCCGAAGCCGCGAGCCGCGTCACCGATGGCGTTCGAGACCGCGCCGGTGCCGCCGCGCGACAGGCCCCACGAGCGGAACGAGCCGTCAATCTCGCCCATGTAGTGGTGGAGCAGCACGTAGGCGGTTCCCGGCGAACGCACGCCGAGGAACGTGCCGATGATGCCGGACGCGCTCATCGTCGCCTTCAGGACGTCGGTCTCGAACCACTGGTCGAGGAAGTCGACCGCGCTCATCGTGAGCAGCTGCACCTGGTTGATGCGATCGTGCGACCGCATGCCGCGGAAGCGCTTGCCCATACCGAGCAGCTCGAGCAGCCCGCGCGGATCGAGGCTGGTCGGGTCGGGCGGTGTCATCGAGAGGATCGGCTTGGCAAACCGGCCCATCTCCACCATCGCACGGCCGTACTCGTCGTAGGCGTCGGCGTCGAGGCGCGAATGGCGGGCAATCTCGCGGCGCGTCTTCTCGTGATCGTTGACCCGCCACAGGTAGTCGCCGCTCGGCATTGGCGTGAACGTGCCGTCCAGCGGCAGCAGTTCCATGCCGTGGCTCGGCAGATCGAGATCGCGAATGATCTCGGGCCTGAGCAGCGAGACAACATAGGAGCAGACCGAGAACTTGAAGCCGGGGAACACTTCCTCGGTCACCGCCGCGCCGCCGAGCACGTGGCGGCGTTCGAGCACGAGCACGCGCTTGCGCGCCCGCGCCAGGTAAGCGGCGCAGGTGAGGCCGTTGTGGCCGCCCCCGATGACGATCGCGTCGTATTTCACGGTCGGTCAGGAATTATAGAATCCCACGCATGATTCGCCATCTGGTTTCGGGATTTGCCTGCGCCGCGCTGATCTTCGGTCTTGCGCCGCCGGCGATGCCGCAGGCCCTGCACGACGTTGCGGCCACGGCGGGAGGGCCGGCATACAGCCCGGGCCGCGACACCGCGGTCACCCGCGATGAGCTCGACGCGGTGGTCGGCGAGCTCGCACGCCTGAGAGCGGAGGTCGCCGCGCTCCGGACCGAGCTCGCGGCAAGCGGCAGCGGCTCGCCGGGCGTCCGGCTGATGGCGGCGAACGTCCAACAGTCGGCACCCTCGGTCGAGATCCTCAAGACGCAGGTGGACGAGCTCTCGCAGACGAAGGTCGAATCCGCATCGAAGATGCCGGTCCGGCTGTTCGGCGCAATCGTCTCGAACACCGTCTTCAACTCCGGCATGGCGAACTGGCTGGAGAATCCGAACATCACCGATCCCGAAGTGGCCGGGATCGAGCCCGGCTCGTTCACCTCCACGCTGAAGCAAAGCCAGATCGGGTTGAACGTCGGCGCGATTCCCATGGGCAGCTGGTCGGCCAGCGGCGCGATGGTCGCCGACTTCTTCGGCGGCGTGCCGGGCTTCGTCACCGGCACCGTGTTCGGGCTGCCGCGGCTTCTCTACGCGTTCGCGCGCCTCGAGCACGAGGGCACGGCCGTCATGATCGGACAGGACCACAACCTGCTCGCGCCGCGCGATCCCACGTCGCTCGCGGCGCAGTCGTTCCCGCTGCTGTTTCGCTCCGGCAACCTGTATCTGCGCTCTCCGCAGGTGCGCGTGGAGCAGCGCTTCGGCGGGTTCGCGGTCAAGGGCGGCATCGCCGCGCCGGTTGCTGCCGATGCGGCAAACTTCTACGTGTTCGCGCCGCAAGCCGGCGCGGGGGAGCGTTCGGGGCGCCCCGCTTTCGAGGCTCGCGGCGAGTACACGGCCGGCGCACCCGACACCGATCGCGAGCTCAGCCTCGGCGCCGCCATCCGTCAGGCATGGCGTGAACCCGCTGCCGACCCGACGTCCACCACCTCGTTCGCCGCCGACGTCAACGCCCGATTCGGGCCGGTCGGGTTTGCCGGCGAGTACTTCACGACCGACGACGCGGCGGAGTTCGGATCGGCGGTGGCGCAGGCGCGTCCGGCAAAGGGCGGGTGGGTGGAAGGACGGCTCCGGCTGACGCCGCGGCTGTCGACCAATGCCGGCTTTGGCATGGACCAGGTGGACGATCCCGTGCCGGCCGCGGCACGACGCGAGAACCGAAGCGTCTTCGGCAACGTCGTCTTCAACTTCACGCCGGAGGTGGCAGTGTCGGTGGAGTACCGGTGGCTCGAGACCACGCTCGGGTCCGCTCTCAAACGGACTAACGATCACGTGAACGCCGCGTTCGTCGTACGGTTCTGAGCAGGAGACAGGAGACAGGAACCAGGAATCAGGAACCAGGAATCAGAAACCAGGAACCAGGAATCAGGAGCGGACGGATGCGTGTGGCGGGGCTTGGGCTTGTTGCTGTGATCGGGCTGTTCGGAGTGCCTGCGGCTTTCGCCGATCAGCTGAGCGGCCGGATCGAGTGGAAGACGCGTGGGTCGGCGACTCCGGCGCAGGCCGTGGTCTATGCCGAACCGATCGATCGCCAGGCCGCCGCCGTCCCCGGCAGCGCCGCGATCCGGCACAAGAACAAGACGTTCCTGCCGCATGTCATCGCCGTTCCCGCCGGATCGGCGATTGCGTTCCCCAACGACGATTCGATCTTTCACAACGCTTTCTCGCTGTCGCAGCCGGAGCCGTTCGACATGGGGCTGTATCGCGCCGGCGAGTCGAAGCAACGCGTGTTCGGCAAGCCGGGCGTGTACTACGTCTTCTGCAACATCCATCCCCAGATGGCGGCCTTCGTCGTCGTGACCGCGACACCGTATGTCACCGTTGCCGCGCAGGACGGCGCGTGGCGGCTGGACGTGCCGCCCGGCCGGTACCGCGTGACCGCGCTCTCCGAGCGGGCCTCGCCCGTGACCGTGGAGGTGACGGTGAGCGGCGCGTCGGCGGCGGCCGCGCATTCGCTGGACGAATCGGCGTTCGTGGCGGCGCCGCATCTCAATAAGTTCGGGAAGCCGTATCCAAAGGACGCATACAAGACACCGTAAGAAGCACGTGCGAGGGTGCGAGGGTGCGAGGGTATACGGGTGCACCGGTGCACAGGTGCAAGGGGGTCCACCCACATCGCGCGCTTCGTGGTCCGCACCGCCTGAGGTCTCGCAAAATGCAGGGCATCATCGACTTCATCCTCGAACTCGACAAGCTGAAGGGTGTCACCCGCAAGACGCGGCCGATCGGCCTCGATCGCTACGAGAACTCCGCCGAGCACAGCTGGCAGCTGGCGATGCTCGCGGTGTCGCTGGTCCACTACGCCGCGGCGCCCGTGAATATCGACCGCGTCGTCCACATGCTGCTCGTTCACGACATCGGCGAGATCGACACGGGTGACACGATCCTCTACGCCGAAGGCGGATGGGAGGAGCGCAAGCAGGCGGAGCGCATCGCAGTGGCGCGAATCGTCGGATTGCTGCCGGAGCCGCAAGCGGCCGCAATGATGGACCTGTGGCTCGAATTCGAGCATGGGACGACGGCGGAAGCGCGGTTCGCCAACGCGGTCGATCGCGCCATGCCTGCGATCCTCAACCTGGCCAACAGCGGTCAGAGCTGGCGCGAGAACGGCATCACCCACGACCGCGTCATCGCCCGCATCGCGCCGCCGATCAAGGCCGGCTGCCCGGCGCTCTGGGAATACATGGAGGCGCGGCTGGCCGAGGCCGAGCGCGCCGGCTGGTTCGGCATGAGAGAGCCCGTGACCGAACCGGATCGTGAGGAATAGCCATGGGAGAGATCGACCTGGAGATCCGTCGCGCCAGGCGGGACGACGTGCCGGCGATTGTCCACCTGCTGGCCGACGACCCGCTCGGGGCCGCGCGCGAGGCCGACGTCTCGCCGCTTCCTGACAGCTACTATTCGGCGTTCGACGCCATCGATGCCGACGCCAACCAGGAGCTCGTCGTCGTCGAGAGCGGTGAGCGTGTCATCGGCGTCCTGCAGCTGACGTTCATCCCATACCTCACCTACCAGGGGAGCTGGCGAGCTCTCATCGAAGGGGTGCGGGTGGCCGCCGACTGCCGCTCGAGCGGGATCGGCCGGCGGATGATCCGGTGGTGCATCGACCGATCCCGGCAGCGAGGCTGCCGCATGGTCCAGCTCACCTCGAACAAATCACGCGCCGACGCGATTCGCTTCTACGGAAGTCTCGGGTTCGTGGCGTCGCACGAGGGGTTCAAGTTGCTACTGGGGTCGTACGACGCTGGATAGAAGCGGCGCCCGACTCGCTTCACTCTCGAATCGCCGCCGCCGGATCCACGCGCGCCGCACGCGTCGCGGGAAGTAGGCAGGCGAGCAGGGCGGCGACGCATATCACGAGCGTCGAGGCCGCGAACGTGAGCGGATCGCGCGGTTCGATCCCGTAGAGCAGCGTTTTCAGCACGCCGGCCGCAGCGAGGGCAGTCGCGAGACCGAGTAGCAGGCCGCCGGCCGCCGGGCGCATTCCCTGCTTCAGCACCATCCGGCGAATCTCCCCTGCGGCAGCGCCGAGCGCCAGACGGATCCCGATCTCCCGCTGTCGCTGGCGAACCACTACGCCAAGTGCGCCGTATAAGCCGACCACCGCCAGTGTCAGTGCCGAGAGGGCGAACACGCCGAGCAGGCTAGCGGCGAACCTGCGGGTTGCTGTCGAGGCGCCGACGACGGAGTCGTAGCGCTGGACTGACGTGACCGGCTGCATGGCATCGAGCTCGCGTAGCAGCCCGCGCACCGCGCCGGCCGATTGAAGCGGGTCGCCGCTGGTCCGGACCACCAGCGACATCATCGGCTCGGCCCACGCCCACTGCGCGTGGGGCACGTAAACCTGATACCCCGGCGGCTCGTCGAGCCCTTCGTGCCGGACGTCGCCGACGACCCCAACGATCGTGCGAGCCGGCGCAGAGGGAATCCCGAGCATCACCTGGTGACCGATCGGATCCTCGCCCGGAAAGAGATCCTGCGCCGCGGCGCGGTTGATGACTGCAACCAGCGGCGCGCCCTGGGCGTCACGGCGATCGAAGACTCTGCCGGTCAAGATGGGAATACGCAGCGCGTCGAAGATGCCGTCGTGCGCGACGAAGCGAAGGGCATTGGGTGCGTCTTCGGGGTTGGCCCGGGGACGGCCGGCAATGTGCAGGCCATAGAGATCGCGTCCGCCGCCGAGCGGCAGCATGTTGATCGCCGAGGCTGCTTCGACTCCAGGGAGCGCACGGGCGCGCTCGAGCGCGCGCGCGTAGAAGGTACTGACGGCCCTGATCTGCTCCTCAGGCGGACCGCTTCCGTACCTCGCGCCTCCGAGCACGACCCGCATGGTCAGGATGTGGTCGTACCGGAAGCCGGGCTCCACTGCGAGCAGGCCGATCGTGCTGCGGACCAGCAGTCCGGCGCCGACGAGCAACACCGCGGCCATCGCCACATTGCCGCCAACAAGGAGCGCCCGCAGCCGCCACGTGTCCGCGGTGTCGGTGCGGCGTCCAGCGCCGGTCAGAACCGCTGCCGCGTCGCGGCGCCGGAGGTGCTTGAGAGGCACGAGAGCAAACACGACCCCGCACCCGATCGCGCAGGCCAATGCCATCGCCGCGGTCGGCGGGTCGATTGCAACGTTCTCCAGCCGCGGCAGCTGGGCCGGTCCGATTGCGCGCACCACCCGCACGCACGCGGCGGCGGCGGCGAGCCCCAGGGCGCCGCCCATCAGCGCCAGGAGCAGCGCTTCGGTCAGCAGCTGGCGGCCGAGCCGGATCCGCGTGACTCCGAGCGCGGCGCGCACTGCCACCTCCTGTCCCCGCTCGCTCGTGCGGAGCAGCTGCAAGTTCGCGACGTTGCCGCAGGCGACCAGGAGCAACAGCGCCACCCCGAATGAGAGCACGAGCAGTACCGGGCGGACCGGCCCGAGGAAAAAGTCGGAAAGGCGCCGGACTGCAATAGAGGGGTGGTCGTACTCGGACGGGTGGGCGTCGGCGAGCGCGGCAACGTGGCCGCTCAGCTCCCGGGCCGCGGTTTCGGCGGTTTCGCCCCTCGCAAGCCGTCCGAAGACGCGCACGTGCCGGCAGGTCCGGCACGCATACGGGGCCGCGGGGTCGTATCCCAGCGGAAACCACATCTCTGCCCCTTCGTACAAACGACCTGCCACCAGATCCCGAAAACCGGGAGGCATGACACCAACCACGACGTAGGTAGTGATGCCGGCGGCGATGGGACGGCCGATGATCGACGGATCGGCCGCGAAGCGGCGTCGCCACAACGCGTCGCTGAGGATCGCCACTCGTCGAGCCTCGCCCGGGCGATCCTCGGCCTCGGAAAAGCCGCGTCCGAGCGCAGGCGAGACGCCGATCATCGGGAAGTAACTCGCCGACACGCGCATCGCGCCGACGCGTTCGGGCTCCTGGCCATCGCCGGCGAGATTGGCGAACGACTGCGTGACCGCCGCCATCACGCTCATCGAGCGGGCCCGCTCGCGCAGGTCGGCAAACGTCAGGTACCCGAGTGAGCCTGGTTCGTCGCTCTCGCGCTGTTCCTGGACGATCACCAGCCCTCCGGCATCCCGATAGGGCAGCGGCGACAAGAGCACCGCGTTGATGACGGCGAACATCGCCACCGCGGCGCCAATCCCAAGCATCAGGGTGACGAGGGCCGTCGCCGTGTGCACCGGATGGCGGAGCATGGTCCGCGCTGCGAAACGAAGATCGCGAATCAAGATGTCGAGATGCTCGGCCGGCGCGGTGCGGGCCAGATCGACAATCGTCGCGGCCCAAAGCCGCATGCGGCCGGTCCTGGTTTCCGCCGCCGCTTCGGCCCGGAACGTCGCCTCCATCTCGCGCCCGTAATCGGCGCGGAACTCGGCGGGCAACAGCATCAGCAGGGCGCGGAACAGGCGGCCGGGCATGATGATCTCCGGATGGTCAGGCGCGCTTCAATGCCAGCTTGGCTCGTGCCTGCGTCAGCGTTTCGGAGAGGCGATCGGCCTCGGCGACGGCCACGGCTCGGCCGCGGTCGGTGAGCCGGTAGTACCGCCGCCGCTCGTCGTCGAGGGCGGGATCGGGGCGCGTCGCGCTCTCGACGATGAGACCGTCGGAGAGGAAGCGCTTGACGATGGTGTAGAGAGTGCCGGTGTGGATCCGGACCTTGCCGTCGGTGCGCCGGGCAACCTCCTTGATCACCGCGTAGCCGTGCTTCTCGCCGTCGGCGAGCGCGACCAGCACCTGGAACTCGGCCGGGGTGAGTGGCAGGAAGCTCGACGCATTGAATCTCATGTCAACATATTAGCTTTACGGTAGACATAGTGTCACGGTTCCGCGCTGAGGCTCGTCATTGATGAGCTTGATGGGCTGGTTGCTGCGCCGGCGACGCTCGTTCCGCCACTAGCGGGGGTCCGGTTCGAATCCTCTTCGTCCGTCGTTCTATGCCTATGTAGCCAATCCCCCCGGATTGCGAGGAATACCGTGAGCACCCTGGCGAGCCAGCTTCGACAGCTCCCGAAGACGGCTCCGTTTCTCGTCATCTGCGGCGTGCTGGTGGGCGGCGGGTTCTATCTGATGAGCTTCCAGGAGCGGCAAGGCTACCTCGCCAGCCGCGACTTCCGGCTCCTCGCGGTGCTCGCCAGGCAGACAGAGGACGTCCTCAACGTCTACGCGCACACCCCTGCATCCGGCAACCGCGTCGCTTCGTCCCCGACGGTCGCACTGGAGACGGCCGCCCAGGGCCACACGAAGCCGACTGTCGGGCTGGGCGTCAACGGCGCGAGGACGAACCAACGTCAGCTGAGCGACCTCCTCCGGCCCGTGTTCGCGCCGAAGATCGATCAGGGCGCGTTCGACACCCTGGCCCTGGCTACTCGTTCGGGCAAGGTGGTCCTCGCCGCCGGCAGACGCGAGTGGGAGATCGGCAGCATGGAACTGGCCGCGCTCCTGCCGAACGCGTCGCAGTTGCGAGCGCCGATGGCCGAGGCGAACGCGGCCGGCAAGAGCGGCAGCAGCGGCAACTCTCAGCCCGTCGGTACGGCGGCCGCCGGCGTCGGTGAGGCTTTCGACCGGATAGCGGTCAAGGACGCGATTGTCGCCGGCGTGTCGTACAAGATGTTCATCCAGCCGTGCTGCCGCGACGTGCAAACCAGCGAAGGCAACGGCACGCTCGTTGTCGGGCTGGTGCCGTCAGCTGCGTTTCGCGAAGAGGCCATGGCGATCTCCCCGACCGTTGTCGTGGTCGCATCGCTGCTGATCGCGCTGGTCGTCCTCGCCTGGCCGTTCCTGAACGTGGCACTGCAGAGCGCGCGAAAACCGCTGACGTACTTCGACGGCCTGCAGCTCGGGTTCTCGGCGACGGCGGGACTGGCGATTGCCACGATTCTGGCCGTCACATCGATGCAATGCGCGCGCCTCGAACGCGACCTGGACGGCCAGCTTGCCTTGTTGGCCGAGGAGCTGGACCAGGAACTGGCCGCCGAAATCGCAGCCAGCGCCGAGGCGCTCGATCGGTTCGCCGGCTGGCTGTCGCAGTGTCCGAACCGAAGATGGGACGACGTGGCGTACAACATCCAGGGGGCCTGCCGCGCGGGCTCTGCCGGCGCGCCGCCGGAGTCGCGCGACTTCACGTTCGCCGCGCTCATCAACAGTCAGGGACAGCAGGTCAGAAAGGCGCAGCCAATAGAATCCGGCCCTCCTGCCGGTTCACGGCCGCGCGTTGCTCCACCGCCATTGGTCGATGTGAGCGACCGGCTCTACTTCCACGAGGCGCTCCGCAGCTCGAGGAAGGCTTCGCCCGACTCCTCGCCGGACTGTGCCGGACCTCCCTGCATCGTGCAATCGGTCGTGTCGTACACGAACGGAGAGCCGAGCGCGGTCCTGGCCCGCCCGACCGGTTGGCCCGAGTTCCCGGTGGCGGCCATGACCCTGCGAATGCGGTCGGTGATACGCCCGGTGCTGCCGCCCGGATTCGAGTTCGCGATCATCGATCGCAACGGACGGGTCATGTTCCACTCCGATGTCCAGAGGAATACCTTCGAGGACCTGTTCCTCGAAACGGATCGAAACCCCGAGCTCCGCTCGCTGGTGTCCTCGGGCGTCGACGGGGGGCTGCGCACCGAGTACTGGGGGCACCCCTATCTGGCGTACGTCAGGCACGCGCGCTCGCAGGGCTGGTCGATTGTCACGTTATTCGACCGCCGGAGCCTCCGTGGCCTGATGCTCGAGTGGGCGATGGTCAGCGTCTTGATGCTGGTGCTCTATTTCATCGCCTGGGGCGGAATGGTCGCCGCGGCCTTGAGTGCCGGCGCTTCGTGGCTCTGGCCGGACCGATTTCGCAAACGCCGATACGCGGCGCTTGGCGTGGTGTACCTGGCGCTCCTGATCGTCTTCGGTGTCGTCGTCTGGTCGCCCGACTCGACGCGGCTGCTGATCGGAGTCGCCGGGTTCGTTCTTCCGATGCTGGCGTGTATCGTGACGTTCGCTGTTCTGAGGCGGAGGCCGGCTGCGAACATCCGGGCGACGCGCCTGGAATACACGACCAGCTATTGCGTTCCGGCGGCGCTGCTGCTGGTCATCACCGGCATGGTTCCCGGCGCCGCGTTCGTCGCCCGCTCCTACGATACGCACGTCGAGGCATTTCTCAAGCATCGTCAGTTTGGCATCGTCGAAAACTGGACCGAGATCCAGGCTCACGGCGCCCGGCTCGAGAGGTTGCCCTATTCCGCCGGTCACTTGCGGGGATGGCACACAGGGTTTCTCTACGAAACCCGGATCTGCGACGAGTCCGTGGGCGCGAAAGTGGGTGCCTGTGCCAAAGGGAACGCCTCGGGACGGTCAACGCCGCGAGGAATCGTGGCGTGGCTGGCGGAGCGGCTCGCACGGTTGACGGAAGCCGAGAACGGCGCGGAAGGCGCTTCGCAGCACGGACAGCGAGTCGAGGCGCGCTGGTCGCTGGAGGCCTTCCTTCCCTACTTCTCGGAAATCTCCATCCGAATCCGGGAGCTCGTCCACTCGAATTCCGACGACGGCTCGTGGACCAGTGAGCGTCACGGCGCGACGACGATCCTGAAAGTACCTGCCTGGCGATCCGGCGGACTTGGTCAAGTGAGGATTGCAACCTCGGTCCCACCGATCAAGTTGTCTTCCGTTCTTGTGCTCCTGATCGCTGGGCTGGCCGGGCTGGCCTACGGCATCGCCCTGTTCGTTACCCGCCATGTGTTCCTGGGAGAGGTCTTTCCTCCGCTGTCGGCAGTCGGCAGGCTCGCAATTGGCCGAGGCATGGCCGTCCTATTTCTCTGCGATCCGGTCGTCATGGCGCGCCGCATTCGCGGGGCAGAGAACCTGCAGCTCGATTCGCTGCTGATGACAGATGCACAGGCCCTGAATCAGCGCCTGCAGAAACTGGACAGCGACGCGGTGTTGCTGGTGACCGGTTTCGACGATCACGTCAAGACGCCCGAAGCGTTGAGTGCGAGCATCACGCTCTTGTCGTCGGCAGCTCGCTCGAGCGAGAAGGCCGTTCTCGTCCTGTCGGGGCGATCGCGCGCCGATGTTGCCGCGGCCGCCGGGATCGCGGCTCCGAAGGATCAGGGCGACCAGCCCTCGGCCGACGATTCGAAAGCGTTCCAGGCGATGGGCATCGACGTCCTTGATTTCCAGGACGACGCCGGCGCCACGAAGGCGCTGATCACCGTCAGCGCGCGGCCCGGGTTCCTGGCCCGTTGTCTGCGCGCCTTCAAGAGAATTCGAGGTGCGTCGCTGAAGGATCTGCACCTGCCCGCCGCTCAACTGCACACCGAGGCGTTGCTCAGGACGGAAGAGAAGGCCTTTGCCGAGCTCATTCCGATGTGTGACGGCATCCGTCGGATGGATGCATATCGTGCGGACCGCCTGAGCGCAACCGAAGTGCTCGAAGAGCTCGAGGAACGCGCCGAGGAACTCTACACGAAGCTGTGGAACGGCTGCCGGGACGACGAGAAGCTCGAACTGCGACACATCGCGCGCCACGGGCTGGCGACTTACAGGAACCGGCGCGCCGTTCGCCGACTGATCGCGAAACGGCTCGTCACGAAAGATCCGCACCTGCGGGTGATGAATCGCACCTTCAGGCATTTCGTGTTGTCCCCGCCGGCTGCGGTCTGCGGTCCGGCGGTCGAGGCCAGGCTCGAAGAAGCGCTGCCCTTGAGCGCATGGGACCGGTTCCGCGTCCCCTTTGCCTTCGTCGTGCTGGGCGTCGCCGTGTTCCTGTTCCTGACCCAGCGGGAGACATACAACACGACGATTGGTGCGGTGATCGCGCTGTCGACGCAGGTTCCCAACGTGCTGAAGGCGGTGATGATGTTGGTGCAGAAGGACGTCGCCGAACCGGCCGCACAGAGGAACGTCTGACGCGGAGACCCGGAGCCGGCAGTGTCGTTACCGTGTCGTGTCGCGGGCGAACATCGCGTAGACGGCGACGGGCGCGCTGAGGCCCCTGACAACGAGCGGGGGCATCGCCGTCGCGGCGACCAGGCCGCTGACCCGCGTGAAGGTCTCGGCGTCGAGCAGGATCTGTCCCGGCTCGGCGGCCGCGCAGAGCCGGGCCGCCAGGTTCACTGCCGGTCCGATTGCGGTGTAGTCCAGCCGATCCACCGATCCGATGCTGCCGACGAGCACGTCGCCGGTGGCAATCCCGATTCCGACCGAGAGCCCCGCCTCACCGGTCGGAACGCCGGCGACCGCTTTGTGGATCTCAAGGCCGCAGCGGATCGCGTCGAGGGCCATGTCCTGACCGGAGAAGTGCGCGAGCAGCCCGTCTCCGGTGAACTTGTCCACGTCGCCATTGAAGCGCTTCACCAGGTCGGCTTGAAGGCTCAGATACTGATTGAGCAGCGTCACGGCTTGCTCGGGAAGGCGCGTCTCGGAGAAGCTGGTGAATCCGCGAAGGTCGGAGAAGAAAAGCGTGATCACCTTGCGTTCGCCGGTTCGCGCGCCCGGTTCCGGCTTCCGTTGGATCATCTCCACCGTTGACGCCGAGACGAACCGGGTCATGTCGGCGCGTTCGCGCAGGCCGGCGGTCATCTGGTTGAAGGCACGTGCCAGCTTCCCGATCTCGTCCTCGCGCCGCACGTCGATCCGGACGTTGAAGTCGCCGCCCGCCACGCGCGCCGTCGCGGCGACGAGCTCGCCAACCGGCGCCGTGATCGATCTGGCCAGCCAGATGCTGCCGGCCAGCCCGAGCAGCGCGGCGGCGACGCCGAGTGCGAGCAGACCGAGCTGCAGGTTGCGGTAGGGCGCGAGCGCCTGATCGCGCGAGCGCAGGATCACGATCTGCCGCGGTCCGGGCGGGGAGAGCGGCGCGGCCAGGGCCTGGAACCGCTCGCCGGTGAGGGTGAGGTCGATCGGCCGGTCCTGGAGGGTGGCAGGCACGTCCGTGTCACGCTGCCACGTCAGCCGCTCGCGCGGGATCGACGAGCCTTCGATGCCGTTGGGCGACACAATCACGACGTCAGTGCCGGCCGAGTCGCGCAGCGCCGCCGCCCAGCGATCGTCGATCGGCGAGGCGGCGATGATGACGCCGAACACGGTGCCGCCGGACTCGGCGGCCGCGGCCACGGCGTGGTAGGTCCGGCCGTCGGTGACCACGAAGCCGCGCACCGGACGTCCCTCGCCGAGCGGCGCCAGCCACGCGCGCTCGACGTCGGGGAGCTCGAGCGGCGCGAACGTATCGCTGCGGGCGACCACTTGCCCGGTCGAGTTCAGCGCGATCAGCAGCCCCTGGAGGCCGTGGCGCTCGCGGTAATCGCTGAGGAAGTCGCGCACGGTCGCAGCGTCGGTGGCGAGCAGCGCGCGAAGCTCGGGGAACGAGGAAACACTCTCGGCAAGGATCTGCAGCCGCGCGAACTGCTGCGTCTCGGCGCCGGCGATGGCTTTGCGGCTCCGCTCGAGGTCTTCGCGGAGCCGCGCGTCCACCGTGCGGTTGGCCAGCAAGCTCACATAGGCAACGGTGGCAACGGTCAGCCCGACCACCAGCAGGGCCGAGGTGACGAGCAGCCGCACGCGCAGGGAGCGGAAGCGCATGGTCCGCCGGACAGGATACCCCTGGGGCGCTATCGCGTGCCGGGAGGCGACCGGCGTGGGTCGGGAGGGGACCGCCGCGGATCGGGAGGACTGGCGCAGATCGGGAGGGGCTGGCGCAGAGATCGGGAGGGGCTGGCGCAGATCGGGACTGACCGCTACACGCTGCACCCTTGCACCTGTCCCCCCCGCACCTGTGAACCGCCCCTATAATTGCGCTCGATGCCGATCGGTTCTGCCTTCCACTCGCGCACCGCGCCGCTGGCCGAGAGCCTGAATTTCCGTGACTGGGCCGGCTATTACGCGGTCAGCGCCTACGAGACGCATCACGACCACGAGTACAACGCGATCCGCAACGCGTGCGCCCTCATCGACATCTCGCCGTTGTTCAAGTACCGCGTCACGGGACCGAGCGCGGCGCGGCTGGTCAATCGGATCATCACCCGCGACGCCTCAAAGCTGCGCGTCGGCCAGGTCTGGTACACGCCGTGGTGCGACGAAGAAGGCTGGGTGATTGACGACGGGACGGTGACGCGGACCGGTGAGCAGGCGTTCCGCTGGACCGCGGCGCACCCGAACTACCGGTGGCTCGTCGAGAACGCGCACCGCCTCGACGTGCAGATCGAGGACATCTCCGAACAGGCGGCCGCGCTCGCGCTGCAGGGGCCGACCTCGCGCGCGCTGCTCCGGGCGCTGTGCGGCGACAGCATCGACCGCCTGAAGTACTTCCGGGCAATGCCGGCCGAGATCGCCGGCGTGCCGGTGGACGTTTCACGGACTGGCTACACGGGCGATCTCGGCTACGAGATCTGGATCCCCTGGGACCGCGCCGTAGCGGTGTGGGACGCGCTCGCCGCCGCCGGGGGGGCGTTCGACCTGCACGCGGCCGGCATGCTCGCGCTCGATGTCGCCCGCGTCGAGGCCGGACTGCTGCTGATCGACGTGGACTTCCACAGCAGCCGCAAAGCGCTCATCGACACGCAGAAGTACACGCCGGCCGAGCTCGGTCTCGGCCGTCTCGTGGACTTGAACAAGCCGGCGTTCATCGGCCGGCGCGCGCTCCTCGGCGAACAGCGCCGCGGCCACCGGCGCCAGATCGTCGGCCTGGAGCTGGAGTGGACGTCGGTGGAGGCGCTCTACGAAGCAGTCGGACTGCCGCCCGCCGTCGCCGCCCAGACCTCACGGGTGGCCGTGCCGGTCTATAGCGGCCGCACGCAGGTTGGCCGTGCCACGTCGACTACGTGGTCCACCACCCTGAAGAAGATGATTGCGCTGGCGACGATCGATCGGCCGCACTTCGCGATTGGCGCGCGCGTCGAGATGGAGGTGACGGTCGAAGCGGTGCGGCATCGCGCACCGGCCCGCGTGGTGCCGACGCCATTCTTCAACCCGGCGCGCAAGACCTCGTAATTCCTCCGTGACCGGGTCTGAACAAAGTGCGGCCGGCGGTGTCTAACCGAGTACGGATTCACCTACCGACGGATGAGTTTCATCGATCGCACACTGCTCGACGCAACCGAGTATCTGTGCCGGCGCTTCCAGGCGCTCACCGGCCGCACCAACGTCTGGATCGCCGTCCAGCTCACCAACCTCAGCATCGTCGTGTACTTCGTCTGGGCCGGCGCCTACATCTTCGGCACGACCTTGCCGTTCCGCGTGGCGGTGGCGGTTTTCTGCGCGGGCTTGTTGTACGTGCTCAGCCAGACCGTGCTGAAAGTGCCGGTTGAGGCCTCTGAGCAAAGCGCCTACCGCCGCGTTGCCAAGGGTCTGCGCAACCCGCGGCGCGTCCGTGACGCGCTG
Source organism: Vicinamibacterales bacterium (assembly GCA_035495795.1). Classification (GTDB taxonomy): domain Bacteria; phylum Acidobacteriota; class Vicinamibacteria; order Vicinamibacterales; family UBA2999; genus VFZN01. Next base: position 39,595 of record DATJFF010000233.1, on the reverse strand, counting down.
CTGAGGATCCTGTTCCTCACGCTTGCCATCGTGATGGCCGGGCCGGTAGCGCTCGTCTACACGGTCCTGCGGCTGCCGGTGGCGTGGCTCGGCTACTCGCTCGTCGTGCTGACGACGATCCTGCTTTACGTGCTGGCCTGCGACCCGCTGCCGCCCTGCGCCGGCCGGGTCACCGAATGGGTCAGGCGGCTCGTGCCGGCACGTCCCGTCGAGGAAGGCCCAGCCTGATGGAGGACATTCGTCAAGGCCACAAGGCCCTTTTGCCTTCTGCCTTCTGCCTTCTGCCTTCTGCCTTTTGCCTTGTCACGATCTTAGAAGGGAACAGACGAGCCGATCCGGCGTCTAAGCACTGCATCGATCCGTTTGCCGGGAGGTGCGTCGGTGGCCAACCTGCTCCAGGACATCCGCTTCGCGTTCCGCCTGCTGCTGCGCAATCCCGGCGTTGCCCTGGTAGCGATCGTCTCGCTGGCGCTCGGCATCGGGGCCAATACCACGGTCTTCACCCTGGTCAAGGCTGTACTCCTGCAACCGATGCCGATCCGCGATATCGATCGCGTGGTCGTGGTCACGATCAAAGAGATGCGCAACGGAGCGCCGACCGAGAACCCCGGCACGTCGCGCCTGAACTTCGAGGACCTTCGCAGCCAGGCCAACGTGTTCAGCGACGCCTCGATCATGGCGTTCACGCCGATTGCCATGGCGGGTGGCGGAGAGCCGGAACAGGTGTTCGGCCAGCTGGTCTCCGGGTCGTTCTTCGACCTGCTGGGAGCGCCCATTGCGGCAGGCCGCGGCTTCGGGGCCGAGGACGATCGCGATCTCGGAGCCAGGCCGGTCACCGTGCTGGCCTACGGGCTCTGGCAGCGGAGGTTCGGGGGCCGTCCCGACATCGTGGGGCAGAGCCTCACCCTCAATGGCCATCCCTTCACGGTGATTGGAGTGACCCGTGAGGGCTTCCGCGGAACGACGCCGGTCGGTGGCCCGGACCTGTGGGTACCGATGGCGATGTACCGAGAGGTGCTAACGGGACTGGGGCTGGAGGGCTACAACACGCGGCGCAGCCTCATGTATCAGGGCGTGGCGCGCCTGAAGGACGGGGTCACCCTGGAGCAGGCGCGCGCCAACGCGGATGCCATCGGCAAGGCGCTCGAGCGCGATTTCCCCACCGACAACCGCGGGCGCACGTTTGGGCTGGTGCCGGTGGCTGCCAGCGCGTTCCCGCCGCAATTCCGGCAGCAGCTGACGCTCTCGAGCAGCGTCGGGTTGACGGTTGTCACGCTGGTCCTGCTGATCGCATGCGGCAACGTGGCGAATCTGCTGCTGGCGCGTGCCCATGCGCGACGCCAGGAGATCGCCGTCCGCCTCTCGATTGGCGCCAGCCGTGGGCGGCTGGTCCGGCAGCTCCTCACCGAGAGCATTCTGCTCGCGCTGCTCGGGGGCCTGGGCGGGCTCCTGGTCGCGTACTGGGCGCGGAGCCTGCTCTGGGCGTATCGCCCGTCGTTCATCCAGCCCAACGCGATCGACCTGGGCTTCGACGCACGGGTGCTGTCCTTCGCGGTGCTGGTATCGCTTGCCACAGGCATCCTCTTCGGCCTGGCTCCCGCCATCCAGGCCTCACGCCCCGACATGGTGACAGAGCTCAAGGAGCGCACCACCCTGCCTGGCGGGACACGCTGGTACAACGTGCGCCATCTGCTCGTTGCCGGGCAGGTGGCGCTTTCGCTCGTCGCGCTGGTGAGCGCCGGACTGTTCCTGCGGAGCCTGTCGAACGCGCAGCGGATCGACCTCGGATTCCAATCCGACTCCCTCGTGATCCTCGGCGTGAACGCCGGAACGCAAGGCCTCGACGAGGCGCGCGGCCGCGACCTGTATCGGCGTGCGCTCGAACGGCTGGCGGGCGTGCCCGGGGTGCAGTCGGCAACGCTCTCGAGCGGCGTCCCGCTATTCCAGTTCGGGTTCATGCGGACGGCGTTTCGCGACGATCAAGACATCACGGATCCGAGAAACGGCCGGCTGACGCAGGTGAACGAAGTGGGCGATCGCTACTTCGAAACGCTCGGCATCCCCATCGTCCGCGGCCGGGCGTTCACGCCGGAGGACCGAGTCGGCTCGACGCCGGTCATCATCATCAACGAGACGATGGCGAAGCAGTTCTACCCCAACGAAGAGGCGCTCGGTCGCCGAATCCACATCATCAATCGGCCGCCGGGTCGCGAGATCGTCGGCATCGTCAAGACGATCAAGTACAACTTCGTCGGCGAAGAAGACACGGCGTTCATGTACCTGCCGATCGAGCAGAACTACACCTCGCAGGCGGTGGTGCAAGTGCGCGCCGCCGGCGACCCCGACTCCGTGCTCGGCACGGTCCGGCGCGAGCTGCAGGCTTTGGAGCCGACGATGCCGCTGCTGAACGTCAACACCTATCGAAGCGTGGTGTCCACCTCGCTGTGGGCGCCGCGCATGGGTGCGTCGCTGCTCGCGGTGTTCGGGCTGCTCGCGCTGGTGCTGGCCGCGATCGGGCTCTACGGCGTGATGTCGTACAGCGTCAGTCAACGTACGCGTGAGATCGGTATCCGCATGGCGCTCGGCGCCGCGCAGCCGACGGTACGCGCGATGGTCGTTCGTCAAGGCTTGTGGCTGGCAGTCGGCGGCGTGGTGGTCGGCCTTGCGATCGCGTTTGCTCTCGCCCGGCAGGTGACAAACCTGCTCTTCGGTGTCTCCGGCGCAGACCCGGTTACTTTCATCGGTGTAGCCGTGCTGCTGCTGCTCGTTGCACTGGTATCGACACTGCTGCCGGCGGTGCGCGCAAGTCGTGTCGATCCGGTAGAAGCATTACGAAACTGAAAGGTTCCACGATTTTTCTTGAGGCCGAGTAATAGCCCGAACATAATCGAAGTGGGATGGCCGTGCGCTCGACATTTGCCCGCGCGGGGCGGTTGCTCAGTGCTCTCTGGCTGATCCTGTTCGCGCTCGCGTTATCGGCCCGCGCGTCCGATCTCGGCGTTACCGCCGATTTCGACGGCGATGGCCGATGCGATCGCGCCCTCCGCGATCAATACGAACCCTCGGTCGTTCGCATCTGGCTGTCGAAGAGCGGCCGCACCGCCGTCGTCCGGACCCGCACGGCCGTGTCGGCGATCGCCGCGACCGATCTCGACGGCGATCGACGAGCCGAGCTGGTCACTGCCGACGCGACGACACGCCTGCAGATCTGGACCAAGCGCCGCGGTGGTTTCCGGACCGTGCGCGTGCACAAGACCCTTCCGGGAATTCAGCACGTGCCCCGGCACCGGACCGGCGGACGCGAACCTTCGCAAAACGATATTTCCGACCTCAGCTCGCACACCTTTCAGGCGCTGATCGTCGCCCGCTATTCGGGTCCGCGCGCGCCGGATGCGTATGTCATCCGCGCTGCCGACGCAGACACGACCCTCCGCAAGTCCGACGCATCGTTCGACCCCTCGGCGCCCCGCCCGCCACCCGCCCTCTCGCTGCTCTAGCCGCAACACCAACCCCCTCACTCGCAGGCCTGCTGCGCTACGCCGCAAGGTGGACATCGAATGTCCGAACCCGGCCGGGTGTGGGCGTGATCAGTTCGTTTTGTCGCGCGATCGATGCGCGAGGTGGCGGAGACCATGCGAATCGTTCTGGCGGATGTCAGAGGCGGTGGCGGATTCATCAGTAAGGACACGGTGGCCGGCGGGTACGGATCTCGGCTTCGGCCGTTCTCGAAAGTCACGCACGTCGTCGCCGGCATCAAGCGCCGGTTCCACAACCTGCCGAGCGTGCATCTGGCGTATATCGCGGCCATCGCGAAGCGCGCCGGACACGAAGTGGCCTATTCCAGCGGACCACTGGCCGACGCCGACGTGGCGATCGTGCTGTCGTCGCTCGTCGATTACCGGACCGAGATCGAGTGGGCGCGAGCGATGCGGGCCCGCGGTACGTGCGTCGGGTTCGTCGGGCTGGCGTCCCAGAAGCTGCCCGATCTGTTCCGCGCCGATGCCGACTTCATCGTCGACGGTGAGCCGGAGGCGGCGATCGAGCGGCTCTGTGCCGGCCAGGCACTCAGCGGCGTCGTGCCGTCACCGCAGATCGACAATCTCGATGCGCTTCCGTTTCCCGATTGGACGGCGATTGTTCCCGAGCGACGGCAACTGCGCGTCCCCGGGGCCGGCCGTCCGGTCGGCGGCGCGCTTCCGGTGCTGGCGTCGCGCAGCTGCCCGGAACACTGCACGTATTGCCCGCATCGCATCCAGTCGGCGTATCGCTCGCGGACCGTGGAGAACATCCTCTGCGAGCTGGAATACCTGCAGCACGCGCGCGGGCCGCTGCACATCGTCTTCCGCGATCCGCTGTTCTCCCAGGATCGAGAGCGCGTGCTGAACCTGTGCGACGGGATTCGCAGCCGCCGGCTTGCGCATACGTTCGAGTGCGAGACGCGGCTCGATCGACTGGACGGCGAGCTGCTCGAGACCATGCACGGCGCGGGGCTCCGGGCGATGAGCTTCGGTGTCGAGTCGCTGGCCCCTGCGACGCTGAAGAAGGTCGGCCGGCGGCCGATTCCCGAAGCGCACCAGCGGGAAATGCTTGCGATCTGCCGCCGGCTCGGCATCGTGACCGCGGCGTTCTACGTCCTCGGGTTCGGCGAGGACACCCGCGAATCGATCCAGGCGACGATCGGCTACTCAATCGAGCTCGGTTCTACCGTCGCGCAGTTCAAGATCCTGACACCGTATCCCGGCACTCCGCTCCACAAGCGGATGCAGCCGGCGATCACCGAGCAGGACTGGGAACGCTTCGACGGTTTTACGCCGACGTTCGATCACCCTGGCCTCAGCCATGACGAGTTGCAGTACCTCCTCGGCCAGGCGTATACCCGCTTCTATATGCGGCCGTCGTTTCTCGCCAATTACCTGAGAATCTCGGGGCCGCGGATGAGCGCACTCGTCGAAGCGCTCGACGGGAGAGTCGAGCGATGGCGCTCGAGGCGGGACGGCATGCGCGTCGGCAGCACGGTGCCGGCGTCTTCGTCGGTGTAACGGAACACGAGGCTCATGGATCTGACTCACCTGTCGAGCGCCTGGACCTACTGGGGCGTGCTGGTCGCCGCGATCGTGGAGGGCGAGATCGCCTACATCGCGGCGGCGGCGCTGGTGGCCGAAGGGCATCTGAACCCGTTCGCCGTGGTGGCCGCGGGATCGCTGGGCGCGGCGATCGGCGATCAGCTGTTCTTCTACGCGCTGCGCGGGCGGTTGTCGCGGTGGATGGCCCGCTTTCCGTCGCTCGAGCGGAAGACGGCGCCGCTGCTCGAGCGGGTCCGCAAGCACGACGCCTTGATGGTGCTGCTGATCCGCTTCGCGCCGGGGCTGCGGATTGCGATTGCCGCGGCATGCGCCTGGGTCAATGTGTCGCCGCTCAAGTTCTCGCTGCTCAGCCTGCTCTCGGCGGTTGTCTGGGCAATCGGCCTGATCCTGGTCGTGGGCTGGTTCGGCCCGGCGTTCCTGGCGCAGTTCGGGCTGGGCGGATGGCGCGGTGCGCTGCTGCTCGGCATCGTCGTACTGGTGCTGTTCAAGGTGCTCGGGTCGTACGAAGAACGGACGCTCGAGCGCACCGACGCCGGCTAGCCGCCGGCCATTTCGATTCGCCGGCGCCGCGGCTTGCTCCCGCCGCCCGGTTGCCGGCACGTGAACACGGTGGGAGCAGACGACACGTCGAGGGGACAGGAAGATGGCCGCTATCGCCAGGTTTGGATCGCGGATGGTGCCGGAACTGCCACAGATCATCGAGGAGTGCCGGACCCGCCGGCAACTCGTCCACGGGCCTCACATCGAGGCGTTCGAGGCGGAGTTCGCGCGGGTGCTGGGCTCCGGCCACGTGCGCACCTGCTCGACCGAGTACGGGCGCATGGCGCTCTACTTCATCCTGCAATCGCTCGATCTGCCGCCTCAATCCGAAATCATCGTTCCCGCCCTGACCTTCTGGGTCGTTCCCGAGATCGTCCGGGTCGCCGGGTTCACGCCGGTCTTTGCCGACATCGACCCGTCAACCTTCACGCTGCTGCCCGCTGCAGTGGAGCGGGCGATCACGCCTCGCACCCGAGCCGTGCTGCCCACGCACCTCTATGGAATGGCGTGTGACATGGACCCGATTCTGGAGATCGCCGAGCGTCATGGACTGAAGGTGATCGAGGATTGCGCGCACTCGCTCGGGGCCGAGTACAAGGGGCGGACAGTCGGCACGCTGGGCGACGCGAGCTTCTTCAGCTTCCAGGCGTTCAAGCCGCTGAACACGTTCGGAGGCGGACTGGCATGGATGCGGGACGCGGAGGTAGCCCGCCGCGTCGGAGCGCTCGCCGAGGCGGAGCAGTGGCCGAGCGACGAGCGGGTCGAAAGCATCCTCCGACAGGGCAAGTGGCAGCACATGTTCATTCGCCCGCGGGTGTTCACCTTCTCGCTGTTCCCGGTGTGGTACGCCGCCTCGTTCACGAATGCCAAACCCGAGGAGCGGTTGTGGGAGCGGGTGCGCTCGCTGAGCCCGGTCCCCGAGCGTTACCGCGGGCGGTTCTCGAACGTGCAGGCGGCGATCGGCCTGGCCGGGCTGAAGCGGCTGCCGGAGTTCATCGAGCGGACCCGGCGTCACGCCCGCATCCTCGACAACATCCTCGGTGACGTGGACGGCATCACGATCCCGCACACTCCCGAAGGGCGCACGCACGTGTTCTACCAGTACTGTGCCTACGTTCCCGACACCGATGCCATCGTCAGGAACTGCATCCGCCGCGGCGTCGACGTGGCGCCGATGCACGTGGACGTCTGCACCCGGATGGAGTTGTTCGGCTGGGACGGCGCGCCGGCCCGCGGCGCGGAGCAGGCGGCGACGGCAGTGCAGGTGCCCGTCTATGAATCGCTGCAGGACTCGGAAGTGGAGCGGGTCGGGCGGCTGGTTCGCGAACAGGTCAAGCGTCTTCGGCGAACCGACGCCCGCCGTGGCGATCGGGTCACCCTTCCGCCGGCGCTGGCCGCGGAGCGGCCTTCCGGAGCGGAAGTTCCGGCAGCAGGAGCGCCAGCATCAATGTCAGGCCGATAACGGCGGCGGCGACGGCGAAGATGAGGTGCATGCCGGCGTCCAGGCTGTCACGGGTAGCGGCCATGAGTACCGGCAGCAGTTCGCTCCCGCCCGGCGTGGCCGCCATGGCGTCGGCGACCCGCGACTGCGTCCGGGCCATCTCCAGCGGATTGTCGAAGAGGTGCGTCACGGCGTCTGGCGTGCCCGGCGGTATCGCAGACTCGAGACCCCGGTGATACGTGGTGAGCAGTACCGTCCCGAAGATGGCAACGCCGATCGTGCTGCCAATCGAGCGGAAGAACTGCGACGAGGCGGTGGCCGCGCCCATGTATTCACGCGGCGCCGCGTTCTGGATGACGAGCGTGAAGATCGGCTGCGCCATCCCGAACCCGATCCCGAGCACCAGCATGTTGCGGACGATCACTGCGGTTGTCGCGTCCCGGTCCATGCGCGCGAGCAGCAACATTCCCAGCGTCGCCAGCGAAGTGCCGATGATTGCCAGGGTTTTGTAGCGGCCGGTGCGTGAGACCAGCTGTCCGCTCACGACGCTGGCCAGGATCATCGCGAACACCAGCGGCGTGAACAGCTGCCCGGAGGCCGCGGCCGAGAGGCCGAGGACGGCCTGCATGTACAGCGGCAGGTAGAGGAACATCCCGAACAGCCCCATCCCGAGCAGGAAGACAGCGGTCACGGTGAGCGCGATGCTGCGGATCCGGAACAGGGCCGGGGGTAGCAGCGGCTCTGGCGCATGGAGTTCGATGTACACGAACGCGCCGAGTGCCGCCGCCGTCCACGCCAGTGCAGCCAGCACCGTCGGATCGCTCCAGCCGCGTGTGTTCACCTCCGACAGCGTCAGCAGCAGCGGAACGATCCAGGCGATGAGCGCGAGGATGCCCTTCCAGTCGATGCCTCGACCGAGCTTGTGCGGCCTCACATGGGGAAACGTGAAGTAGAGCGTCGCCACCGCGAGGATGCCAAGGGGCGCGTTGACGTAGAAGGCCCAGCGCCAGGACAGGTGATCGGTGATCCAGCCGCCGGCGAGCGGGCCGATCACCGAGGCCAGCCCGAACACCCCGCCGAAGAGGCCCTGGAACCGGCCGCGCTCCGCCGGTGAGAACAGGTCGCCGATGATCGTGAACGTCAGCCCCATGATGCCGCCGCCGCCGATGCCCTGCAGGCCGCGGGCGACGACGAGCTGATTCATGCCGTCGAGCGGCAGCGGGAGATTGCCGGCTGCGCCACACAGCCACGACGAGACGATGAAGACGATGGCCGCCGAGAGGTACAGCCATTTGCGTCCGTAAAGATCGGAGAACTTCGCAAACACCGGCACCGCCACGGTGGATGACAGCAGGTACGACGTCGTGACCCACGGGTAGCGGTCGAAGCCGTTCAGGCTGGCAATCACCCGAGGCATCGCCGTGCCGACGATCGTCTGATCCATGGCGGCGAGCAGGAGCGTCAGCATCATGCCGCCGAGCGTGAACACGACCTGCCGTTTCGACAGGTCGGCGTAGCTCTCGTGATCGCCCACCCTGGACTCGTTAGACTCGGCGCGCGCGGCGGGCGGCGATGAAGGACTGAACGCCAAGGTAGATGTAGTAGGCGAAGATCAGGGCGGTGAGAAGCTGGGCAATCACCGCGGGACGCGCAAGCTGCCCGTTGGCGATCGACGGGACGGCGCGTGCCAGTACGCCGAGGAGCCCAAGCAGGGCGATGGCGACGGCAGCGTGCATCGCGTGCCTGCGGGCCGCCTCGTTGCGGGCGACGTAGGCGAGGAGGACGAAGACAACTCCGAAGAAGGCAGGTATAAGGGCGGTTACGCTCGTGCGGCCGGTCAGCCAGTAACTGGCGATCCCCAGAATCATCAACACGAGCCCGACAATGCGGGTGGTGGTGGGCATCTCGCGATCATACCGGGAGGTCGGCTTCGCTGTCCGGGAGGGGAACGCTTGCCGGGAGTCGCTTCGCTGTCCGGGAGGGAATACGCAGATCGGGAGGGCTCTTGCGGGAGGGACTGCGTGGCACCACTGTCGTTCGTGGCGGTAAAATGCGCACGTGCGCGCCGTGTCCATCGCGGCCGTCTGGACGTTCGGATGGGTTGTTGCCCTGCTCTCTGAGCAATCGCCGAGCTTCAAGTCCGGAGTGTCTCTCGTCACGGTGCCGGTCAGCGTAATTCCGGCGGACGGCGCCGAGCCCACGCGGACGCTGACCCCTGCCGATGTCCACGTGCTGGAGGACGGCCGTCCCCAGTCCATATCCTTCGTCGAGGTCGACACCCGGCCCCTCAGCGTTGCGGTGGTGCTCGACGTGAGCAGCAGCATGCTCGGCCTCGCGCGCGAGTGGGCAGCGGCAGCCTTGCGGGAAGTGGCGGCCCGGCTTGGGCCCGAGGACGAGATGTGTCTAGTCGTCTTCGGCGCGTGGGCGATCGTACCAGTCTCCTGGACGCGTGTCGGCCAGATTGACGGCGTCGACTGGGGGCAGTGGGTTCTGCCGTCGTCGACGGCGCTCCTGGACGCCGTACAAGTATCGATCGCGCTGATGGACAAGGCCAGCAATCCACGGGGCGTGGTCCTCGTACTGTCCGACGGGCTGGAGTTGGTTAGCGCCACGCCGCTCTCCGACGTAGTCACCACGCGTCGCCAGAGCGAGACCGAGGTCCATGCGTTCGCGCTCGATCCTCTGCGAGACAGCGAGGGCCGGGCACAGCCGCCGTTGTGGGCGCGCAAGACACCGTGGGGCGAGCCGATGCCAGACTACCTCCGGGAGCTTGCAGGCGACTCCGGTGGCCTCGTGCACCGGATCCGGGACATCAGCGGCGTTCGCGACCGAGCAGAGGCGTTCGTATCGGGGTTAAAGAGCCAGTTCCTAGTTGGATACAGCAGCAACCGCGCCCTCGACGGCCGCTACCGTCGCATCAAGGTCGAGCCGACGCGCCATGGCGTGCGCATTCGACACCGCGGCGGGTATCTCGCGATGCCCGCCACAGACTGAGTCGGCGAGAAGCGCCAGACCTCGCCTCCGCTTTCTGGCTTCGTCTCGCTACTCCGGTCTGCGGCCTCCGCCGCTTCGGGAGTGGCCCGGGGGACTGAGGGCCCCCTCAGTCCCTCCGCGTTTCGCTCCCGATCGTGATCCCCTCCCGATCGTCGGAGCCGCTTGATGTCAGCGCTCTTGACACCGTCAAGCGGCTCTCGCTCCCGGCAGGCTACTTCTCGGCCTCCACCCGGTTCCGGAGCGTCCCGATCGACTCGATCGTGCAGGTCGAGCGATCGCCGGGCTTGAAGTAGACCGGCGTGGCGCGCGCGGTGCCGACGCCGGCAGGGCTGCCGGTGGAGATCAGGTCGCCGGGATAGAGCGTCATCATCTGCGATGCGTATTCGACCAGCTCGAACACGGTGTGGGTCATGCGGTCGGTGTTCGAGTCCTGCATCACGGTGTCATTGAGCGTGAACTTCACCGCGAGCTTCTGCGGGTTGGGCACGAACTGCCGCGGCACCACGTAGGGACCGAGCGGCGCGAACGTGTCGTGGCTCTTGCCAAGCTGCCAGTCGGAGCCGTGCCGCCCGTCGGCGCGGCCGCCTCGGTCCGAGACGTCGTTCATCAGGGTGTAGCCGAAGATGTAGTCGGCCGCCTGGTCGCGCGAAACGTGCTTGGCGACTTTGCCGATGACGACGTTCATCTCGCATTCCCAGTCGATGCGATCCCGGCCGCGCGGGAGAACGATCGGGTCGTCGTGTCCGGTGATGGCCGTGTTCGCCTTGACGAAGAAATACGGGTTCTGTCGCGGATCGCCGGGACGCCGATCCCAGTACCCGGGAATGCCCTGGGCCACTTTCGGATCCACCGCCTCGGCGCTGGCCGACACCGTGGTGGTGCTCTTCATCTCCATCGCGTGTTCCTGGTAGTTCACCGCGGTGCTGAGCAGCACCTTCGGGTCGCTGATCGGCGGCAGCACCTTCAGCTGCGAGACCTTGAGCGCCGAGGCCGGCGGGTTGGCGAGCGAGTCGGAGGCGACCGATGCGAACCGATCCGCGGTCGGCTGGCTCCACTGCCCGATCAGGCCCTTGATCGTCGTTGGCGTGCCGGCGATGGTGCGGCCCATGTCGATGACCATGTCGTCCTTCAGCACCATGCCGAGGAAGACGCGTTCGCCCTGCTGGAACATCCCCAGCTTGTAGGGAGTCGGCCCGCTCTGGGCGCGCGTGCCGGCCAGCCCGGCCAGTCCTGCCAGCGCAACAGCCACCATCGAAGCGCGAATGACTCGAATCACCGGAACCTCCAAAGAATCGAATCATACCGGGATCGAGTGCGAGGTGCGGAGTGCGGGGTGCAGAGGCGGTGCGAAGGGCCGGGTGCGGAGTGCCGGGTACGTGCGGAGTGCGGAGTGCGGAGTGCCAGCGAGTGCCTCATGCGGAGTGCGGTCTCGTTGTCGGGAAGCAGCCACCCGCGGACAGTCCCTCCCGCGGTTCGCTCCCGAACGTCGAAGCCCTCCCGACCTGCGCAGCCCTTCCCGGGAACTGTTCGTCGGCCTTCCGACCCCCGACTCCCGCTTCCCGACTCCCGGCGTAGACTATCCCCCGCATGCGTATCGCCCTGATTCAGCAGCACGCCACTCGCGACAAGGCGGGAAACGTGGCCCGCGGCCTCGCGGCGATCGACGCCGCGGCCCGCCAGGGCGCCCAGGTGGTGGCCTTCGCGGAGCTCGCCTTCGAGTGGTTCTACCCGCAGCGGCCGGCCGGCGACGCCGACCTGCACGCGCTGGCCGAGCCGATCGACGGGCCGACCGTGCGGGCGTTTCAGCACAAGGCGCGCGCGCTTGGGGTCGTCGCCGTGCTCAACCTGTTCGAGCGCGATGGCCGGCGCACGTTCGACAGCTCGCCGGTGATCGATGCGGACGGCACGCTGCTCGGCGTCACCCGGATGGTGCACATCACCGAGTACGCCTGCTTTCACGAGCAGGGCTACTACACGCCAGGCGACAGGGGAGCCCCCGTCTACCGCACGAAGGCCGGCCACATCGGCGTCGCCATCTGCTACGACCGCCACTTCCCCGAGTACATGCGGGCCCTGGCGCTGAACGGAGCTGACCTCGTCTTCGTCCCTCAAGCCGGCGCCGTCGGCGAGTGGCCCGAAGGACTCTACGAGGGCGAGATGCGGGTTGCCGCATTCCACAACGGCTACTGCGTTGCGCTCTGCAATCGGGTCGGCCGCGAGGACTGCCTGGACTTTGCCGGCGAGTCGTTCGTCTGCGACGCCGACGGCAACGTGATTGCCCGCGCCCCGCTCGGCGAGGACCACATCCTGGTTGCCGATGTGGATCTTGCCGCGAACGCGCGATCGCACGCGCGGCAGCTGTTCCTCCGTCATCGCCGGCCCGAGCTCTACGCCGAGTGGTTCGCCGGAGTGGCGGAACCGCACCATGGTTGAACTGCGCCGCGCGCTGGGGCGCTGGGACCTCACCGCCATTGGCGTCAACCAGGTGATCGGCGCGGCCATCTTCATCCTGCCGGCCGACGTGGCCCGGCTCATCGGGCCGTGGGGGCCGCTCGCGTTCCTCGCCGTCGGACTGCTCTCCACCTGCATCGCGCTGTGCTTCGCCGAGGTCGGGAGCCGTTTCGATCGCACCGGCGGCCCCTACCTCCCGGCCCGCGCTGCCTTCGGGCGGTTCGTCGGGTTCGAGGTCGGCTGGATGATGTGGTTCACGCGCGTTTCGAGCCAGGCCTCGGTCGCGAACGGGCTGGCCCTCGCGCTCGCGTTCTACTACGCGCCGCTTGCCGACGGTCTCTGGCGGAGCGCGATCGTCACCGTCCTCACGACGGTGCTGACCGGCATCAATCTCGTCGGGGTCAAGCAGTCCTCATGGGTGGTCAACGCCCTGACCATCGGGAAGCTGGTACCCCTGGCGCTGTTCATCGTCACCGGCATCTGGTTCATCCAGCCTTCCCATTGGTCCACGATGCCGGCGGTGACGCCGCAGCAGGCGGGCGCCGCGGCGCTGCTGCTGATCTTCGCCTACGGCGGGTACGAAGTGACCGGTGTGCTCGCGGGCGAGGCCGCAAACCCCAAGCGCGACGTCCCCTTCGCCTTCGTGATGACGCTGCTCGTCGTCGCCGCGGTGATGACGCTCGCGTCGGTCACCGCCACCGGCCTGCTGCCCAACCTCGGCGAGTCGCGCACGCCGATTGCCGACGGGGCGGCGCTGGTCCTCGGTGCGACCGGCGCCTTCATCGTGTCGCTCGGCTCGTCACTGTCGATGGCCGGCAACAACATGGGCCAGATCCTGAACGGATCGCGCTCGCTCTTCGCGCTTGCGGAGAACGGCGATCTGCCGCGGTGGTTCGCACGCGTCCATCCCGACTACCGGACCCCGGAGAACGCCATCCTCTTCACGGCGGTGGTCGCCTTGGCGCTGGCGCTCAGCGGATCCTTCACCTACCTCGCCGCGGTCAGTGCCGTCGCCCGGCTCGTCATGTACCTCGCGGTCTGCTTGTCCACGCTGGTGCTGCGCCGGCGGAAGCCGGACGAGGAAATGGGACCGGCACTGTTCACGATCCCGCTCGGACCGGTGGTGCCGATTCTCGCGACGGTGGTGGCCGCCGCGATCCTGTTCGGCGCAACCGCCGACCAGCTCGCGGCCGGCGCCGCAGCGCTCATCGCGGGCGCGCTGCTGTTCGCCTTCGCCCGCCGTCGCGGATAACGGCTCGGGTTCGAGGCTCGATCTTCCAAGACCTCAAGACCCCAAGACCCCAAGATCCCAAGACCCCAAGACCTCAAGACCTCACCGCGTGGCAGGCACTATCGGGACGACGATGTGTGACGGATGAGCGCGGTCGTGATAGACCGTCTGCTCCGCAACGACGCCGGCCTTTTCCTTACCGAGAGGTCCGCCGGTGTTCAAGTTGCGGTCGAACTTGGGAAACGCGCTCGACGAGACCTCCACGCGCAGCCGGTGGCCGGCATCGAGCCGCTGACACGTCCCCCACAGGTCCAGCTCGTATTTCTCGACGGCGCCTGGAGTCAGCGGGTCCTCGCGCTCGTTGCCATGACGGAAGCGGGCGCGGACGATGCCGTCGTTCAGCCGCTGCGCGAATCCGCTCGGCCACACGTCGAGGAGCTTGACCGTCCAGTCCGTATCGCGTGCCGACGACGAGGCAAAGATCGTCGCCCGCAGCAGTCCGCACACGGTCACCGGCTCGACGAATGTATCGCTCGAGTAGACCAGCACGTCGTCTCGCCGCTCAACCGCCTGGTAGTCGTCGGGGCCGCCGATCTGATGAAAGTCTGGCTCGGTGATGAACGGCACCGGGTTCGAGGGATCGTAGCGGTAGCGATCGGCGTTCTCGTCCGCGCCCGGTGCATCGGCCGAGAGCGTGCCGTCGCCGAAGCGGCTGTTGGCGTGCCCGCTACCTCGCAGGTAATACGTCGTCTCGCGCGAGCCGGTCAGCGGAAACCGGTCGTCGGACCGCCACCGGTTCTCGCCCATCACGAAGACGCGCACTGGCGGCTCTCGCTCGATGCCGTTGTCGAGGCCCTTCAGCCACCGATCGAACCATCGCAGCTGCAGACCGTCGAGATCGATCAGCGCGTTGTCCCCGAAGTCTACGTCACCCATCCGCCGGGTCCGGTTCACGCCGTGGCCCCAGGGACCGATCAGCAGCCGCTGACGCCCGCGCGCCGCGACGTCGGTGGCCTTCGTCGTCATCGCGACGAAGTTCTCCAGCGTGCCGATGAGCACGTCGTCGTACCACCCGCTGACGTGATAGATAGGCACGGTCGCGTCGAGCAGGCGCGGCTGGTAGGCTTGCGCCTTCCAGTACGCGTCGTTGGTGGGGTGATCCACCCAGTCCTTCCACGCGCGGATGTGCCGTCCGAGCTTCTCGTCCATGTCGCCGAGCGGCAGCGAGTTGTAGACGGCGGCCAGGTCGTGCTGGGAGATGTCCTGCAGCGTCCGGCCCGACGTGTTGACCAGCCACGACACGGTTGGCGGGCTGAGCACACCGAACTGCATCGGAAAGTTCCGGTAGGGATCGGGCGGCGTGACGATGGCGAAAAGGGCGCCGAGGTGAGGGTTGCGGAGGCCCGCCGGATACACCTGCGTCCACCCGAGATACGAGGAGCCGGTCATCCCAACCTTGCCGTTCGACCAGGGTTGCGTCCCGCACCAGGTAATGCTGTCGTCGCCGTCGGCGGCCTCGGTCACGAGCGGGTAGAACTCCCCGTCGGACTCGCCGCGCCCGCGAACGTCCTGGACGACGTAGGCGTAGCCGCGGCTGGCCCACCACTTGCCGAGGGCGACCTGGCCGGCCACACCGTTGTCGTACGGGGTACGCACCAGGATGACGGGCACGCGCTCGGTGGTGTCGGGACGGTAGACGTCGGCTGAGAGCGTCGCGCCGTCCCGCATCGGGATGCGGACGTCGTAGGCGAGGAGAATCCCGCGCGGCGCTGGCGTCTGCAACGCCGCGCCGGTCGCGCCGGCGAAAAGCACGGCGGCGACGACAACGCTCAATCGGGTTCTGGTGCGCAGGGGCACGAGCGGCTGCGGCTCCTCGGGTGACGCATCTTACCGCAGCCTCCGGCCTTACACTTCGACCATCGAGTCGGCAAAGTCCCCGGCAAAGCGCGTCAGGTCGTCCCAGTCGGTGAGCTCGTAATCCCGCGACGTATCGGTCGGCCCTCCCTTGCGCCACGCGATGTACTTGAGCGCCCATCGCTTGAAGAAGTCGTACTCCGTGTAGCGAAACGCGCCGGCGACATGGTGAACGACGGCGGGCGTCCACCCGGTGCGCCGGGTGAACTCGCGCACGCATTGCGCCAGGCCCTGCACGTCGTCTTCGTCGGTGCCGGCCGCGGCCAGCGACACCGACAGGAAGACCGCACGTTTCAGCGACAGGACGTCTGCCTTGCGCCGAACCCAGTCTTCGACGGCGGTTTGGTACTTGCCGATGTGGACCGACCCGGCAACGAGCACCCGATCAAAGCTGTGGGGATCGAGGCCGGCCGGCGGCTCGACGGCATCGACGAGCGTGACCTCGTGGTCGTTCTCCGCGAGTCGATCACGCAGGAAGCCGACGATTTTCCGGGTCTGTCCTTCGGTCGTGCCGTAGACGATGAGGCATTTCATGAGGCGCCTCCTCTGATGAGAGTGCCTCCTACGGACGATGCATCAGCCGTGCCGAACGCGGGACGCGTGCTGGCCGCAGAATCGAGGCAGGACGAGGAGTGGGGCTGCCGGAATCGCGCGATTCCAGCCGCTTGCCCGTGGCAGAACCGGCAGGCCTGCTAGTGTGAACGCGTGGGCAACCAACGAACCGAGCTCGACGTGCTCATCGTCGGGGCCGGCCCGACGGGCTTGAGCCTGGCGGCGCAGCTGACGCGCTTTGGCACGAGGTTTCGAATCGTCGACGAGCTGCCGGATCGCCGGCACGAATCGCGAGCCCTGGCGGTACAGGCGCGGAGCCTGGAGATCCTCGACACGATTGGCCTGGCCGATGCGCTGGTGGCGAGAGGGCGGCGTGCGATGCGCGTCCGCATCCACGCCGGCGGAGGCGGGGCGCTGATTCCGGTCGCCGACATCGGGCGACCCGACACGCGGTTTCCATTCGTGCTGTTCGTTTCGCAGGCCGAGACCGAGGCGGTGCTGGCGGACTGGCTCGCTCGCCACGGCATCGAGATCGAGCGGGCCTGCCGCGCCGAGATCTCGGCCGCAACCGACGGCGAGCCGGTGACCTGCCAACTGACGCACGCGAGGGGCCAATCCGAAGCAGTCGCGGCCCGCTACGTCGTCGGCTGCGACGGCGCGCACAGTACCGTCAGGCGTGCAGCGGCGCTGTCATTCGAGGGCGAGGCGTATCCGCAGCGCTTCATGCTGGCCGACCTCGAGATCGACGGACCGCTCGAGCCCGATGCCGCCAACCTCTTTCCAGGCGTGGGCGGCGGCGTGCTCGTGCTGCCGCTCGGCGCGCCCCGCACCTGGCGGCTGATTGCCGTCGTTCCCGGCGAACCCGAGCCAATCCCGGATGCTGCGGAACCGACGCTCGCGATCGAGGAACTGCAGTCATTCGTGGATCGAGTCGTCGGCAACAGGCTTCGCCTTCGCGATCCTGCCTGGCTCACGCGCTTTCGGTTACACCACCGTCAGGTGGATCGCTACCGTCGTGGGCGGCTGTTCGTCGCCGGTGACGCGGCACATATTCACAGCCCGGCTGGCGGGCAAGGCATGAACACCGGGATCCAGGACGCGTGGAACCTCGGATGGAAGCTGGGTCTCGTCTGTCGCGGCCAGGCGCCTGAGACACTGCTCGACAGCTATCACGACGAGCGCTGGCCGGTCGGGCACTACCTCCTTCGCTTCACCGATCGACTCTTCTCGGTGGCGGCGCGTGCGCTGGGGGCGGGCCCGATTGCCGCCGGCGTGCGGAATCTTGCGCTCCGCGCGGTTGTCCCCGCGCTTGCCGCGTCGCCGTCGCTCCGCCAGCGCGCGTTCCACCGCGTTTCGCAGCTTGGCATCCGCTATCGTCGCAGCCCCGCCGTGCAGGAGGGAATGCCGCACCTCGCCGGCGGCCCGCAGGCAGGCGACCGGATGCCGAACCTTCCCGTGCGCGACGAGGGTGTTGCGACTACGATTCACGAGTTGATCGGCACCCCGGCGTTTCACGTGCTGTGGTGTGCGACGGTGAATCCGAGTCGAGAGGTCAGCAGCCTGGCGCGCGATCGGCCGATCGCGCTGCATCACCTGAACGCCGCGGTGGATTCCGTGACCGCGGCCACGCTCGAGCGCCTTGGCGTGGCGCGAGGCGCGTCGGCGTTGTACCTCGTTCGGCCCGACGGGCACATCGGGTATCGCTGCTCGGGAACGAACGCAGGAGAGCTCGCACGATATCTCGACGAGTGGCTGCCGCGGCCCACCGGGACCGGCATGCCGATCGCTCCGTTACAGGGATGAAGGTGATTGGAATTCGCCTTGTGGCGCTGACCGCCGATTCAGCCGGCGGGCGACAGCTGCACCATGTACTCGCGCAGCATCCGGTCGCTCGTCATCGTCACGAAGAGGAAGAGAGGATTGTCCGGCCCAGCTCCCACCCGGCTGGCGAGACGACTGACACCGGCCGGCTGGTCGACGTCTGGTACCCGCAGGTCCAGGGCGTAGATGTTGAGCTGCCGAACCTGAAAGCGCAGTTCGCGGCGCGCTGCCCGGTCGTCGTGGAACACGGCTTTCGAGCCTGCCCAGACGCGTACTGGTTTCCAGTTCGGAATGCTGCAGAGCACACCGCGTACCTGGGTCAAGACCGGCACGTCGTCGAAGCTCGCTCGAGCGAGCTCCATCCCGCCGGATGCCAGAGACGTGGCGTAGGCGAGCAGCTCGATTGGATCGCGGCCGTCGTGGACGAAGACACCGTCGATATACCGCTGCACGTGGGCCGTAGCGGACGCCATCGTTAGCGGCATCGCCGTCAGCAGCTCGCGCCGGGTCATTCGTCGAGCAAATGCGCGCGGTTGTTCACCGCCAGGCGAGCCAGCAGCGGCTCGTTGAGAAACGACACAAGCGGCGCGAGCGCCTTGAAGGTTGTGACCAGCTGCTTGTAGAAGTCGGGTCGGGCGGCAAAGGCAGCGGGCTCCTCGCGAAACCCCAGGAACTGCTTGTGCACGAGGTACCGTGCTGCCGGATGGTCCTTCGGCCAGCCGCGCGGCACTCGGGAGATCGTGTCGCCTTTCAGGCCGCCGATCTTCCTGAACGCCGGCGAGGCGATCAATTTCTCGAAACGCCGCTGGTTGCCGGCTATCTGCTCCCGTATCGCCTGCAGCTGCGGCGAATCAGGCGCGTAGATGCCGCCGCCAATCCACACGTAGGTCGTCGCGACCTCGAAGTAGAGCGCGGCGCCGTTCATCCGGCCCAGCGCCCGATTGGGGAACACGGCCGCGATGTTGGTCTTGAGCGGCGCCTTGTTCTCGCTGAAGCGGGTGTCGCGCCACGGGCGGAACAGCGAGATCTTCGGATCGGCGGCCAGATCCGGCGCGAACCGGGTGAACTCGTGCGCGAGCCGATCGATGATGGCCAGCATCGGCGCTCGGCAGTGCAGCTCGTAGTCGGCGCGCCGGGCATGGAACCAGGCGCGATCGTTGTTCTTCTTCAGGTTGCGAAGGAACGCGACCGTCTTGCCGGTGAACATCGCTCGTTCACTCGTGCCGTGCGCCGACCGGGGCCGGGACCGGCGGCTGAGTGGTGAGCAGCTCGTCGAGGTCGGACGCCATCCCGAACATGTCGCCTTCCTCCAGGTACTCGTCTTCGACGTTCACCGTCCAGGGGTCCACCTTGCGTCCGAGCAGCGCCTCCGCCGCGAGGATGCCGGTGATCATCGCGTGGTCCTGGTTGTTGTACTTGTGGAGCCCGTTGCGGCCCGCCAGCTGCAGGTTGCTGAACCCGGCAAAGTACTCGCGAAGCACTTCCAGGGCCTCGATGTGCTTGCCGTCGTAGACGGGATAGGCCTTGGGCACGCGGACGACGGCGCCGTCGATCACCTTCGCCGGATCGACCAGCCCAATCGCGCCCACTTCGCGCGTCCCGAGCGCGATCAGCTCCGCATCGCTCATCGACCACAGCCCGTCGCCTTCGAAACAGAAGTACTCGAGCCCGAGGCATGTCTTTTCCGGCGACGGCACCATGTCCGGGCTCCAGTTCTTGAAGTTCTGGATGCGCCCGAGCTTCACCTTCTTGTCGTGCACGTAGATCCAGTTGTCCGGGAACGTCTCCTGCTGGTCGATGACCAGCGCCACGGTCAGGAAGTCGCGATACGACAGCTGCTCCGCCATCTGCCGGATCCGCTCCGGCGCCGGCGGGATCATCGCCTGGACCAGCGTCCGCATCGGCATGGTCGAGATCAGCGCCTCGACCGGCACGCGGCGCGGGACGCCATTGTCGGCAATGTCGATCGCCTCGATCCGGCCGTCGCGGTGGTGGACGCCGACGACCGGCGTGCGAAGGCGCACCTCGCCGCCGGTGCGGTGAACGCGTTCCGCGCAGGCTTCCCACAGCTGGCCCGGCCCGAGCCGCGGATACTCGAACTGCTCGATGAGGCTGCGGACCTTCGTTGCGCCGCGCCGGAACGGCGCCATCAGCATCTCGCGGGCCGCAACCCACAACGACAGGCCCTTGATGCGCTGCGCCGCCCACTGGGCGCTGATCGTGGAGCAGGGAATGCCCCACACTTTCTCGGTGTAGGCCTTGAAGAACGTGTCGAACAGCTCCCGGCCGAAGCGGTTGACCACCCAATCCTCGAAGCTCACCTCGGGCCGGATCGGGCGCAGCTGCGCCCACGCGTAGCTCATGCCGATCTTTGCGGCCTTGATCGGGCCAAGCTGCCGCAGCGCGTTGCTGGCCTTCAGCGGGTAATCGAAGAAAAGCCCGTCGAAATAGATCCGCGACAGGCGCGGCCTGGTGATGAACTGCGAGCCGAGCAGGTCGTGCCAGATGTCGCGAACCGCCCGGACCTTGCTGAAGAAGCGATGTCCCCCGATGTCGAACCGGAAGCCCTTGTATTCCACCGTTCGCGCGATGCCGCCGACGATGGAGTCGGCCTCGTACACCGACGAAGCGATTCCGCGTCGTCCGAGCGCGTATGCCGCTGTCAGGCCCGCCGGCCCCGCGCCGATGACGTGGACTCTCTTCTGATCGCTCATACCGTTGCAGACTCCCTTGCCGCTTCGGGCCTGGGTGCGGAGGAGAGCGCGAGCAGCCCCAGCAGCAGAAGCGGGTAGTACCACGCGACGTAGGTTGCCGTCGCGTGAATCTTCCAGAGGTTGGCGCCAATCGCCGCGCCCGCCGTCAGCAGCGCGAGCCGCGCGATGTCGGCGCGGAGCGCCAACCAGGCGGCGACGAGCAGCGTCAACCCGAACAGCACGAAGAACGGCGACGACCAGGTCGCCGTGCCGATGGTCGGATGACCCAGCCAGCCGAGCAGGCCCGTCTGTTGTCCCCAGAGTCCGTAGACGCTGAGACCGTATCCCTTCGGATCGGAGTGGTGGCCCAAGGTGTCGCGGACGATCGTACCGATCAGGCTCATCCCCGGAGCCGGCTGCGACCACGCCAGGACCCACGCGCCGATTGCTGCGCACACGATCCCGAAAGCGATTGTGAACCGGGCCGCCGGACCGATGCCGCGCCGCCACTGCCACGCCGCCCAGATCGGGTAGAAGAACACCGGGTAGAAGCCAAGCCCTACAGAGGCTGCGAGCAGCGCTCCGCTGACGGCCGGACGGTTCAGCAGCGCGAACGCCAGCAACGTGGCCGACGCCGGGACGATGTGCGAGACGAACGTGAGGCCGCCGACGCTGGCAGGCGAGCCGCCGACGTCGAGCAGATAACTGGATCCGGCGTACAGCGAGACCAGCGCCCACGCTCCCGACTCGCCGAGCGTTCGGTAGCCGAGCACCCACAGGGCCCCGATGCCGAGCAGGTGCGACAGCGCGATCACCAGTTGCGTTGCGACCCGCGGCGGCTCGGGATACGTGGATTGAGCCCCGAGCGTGGGCTGCTCCTGGGCGACGGCGGGCAGCGGCGCGCCAATCGCCGATTGCACGCCGGCGTGCAGGACGTAGAGCAGCGGCGGGTAGGCCGCCCCGGGAGTGCCGGTCAGCATCGGATCGCCATACGGCAACCGCGCGCGCTCGCGCATCCGCTGGCCGCCCAGGTTGGCGAAGAAGCTGGAATCGTCCGGCACGTCGACGAAGATCACGGCCAGGTTCAAAGCGACCAGCACCGCGGCGAGGCCGGCCAGCGCCCGATGTCCCATCGCCGGCATCCACGATTCGGAGTAGGGCTGCCACTGCAGTGCGAAGGTACGGACCCAGACGACAGCTGTCACCAGGCCAACGAGCTCGAAGACGACACGAAGCCACCCGAGGAACGCTGGATCATCGGTCTGCGAGAAGATGTCGAGGCTCCCGAAGAGGAGCCAGCCGGCCAGCTGAATCAGGACCAGATCGGTGTTTCGAGCCGTCCAGCGGCGGGTGTCGAATGCGGCCACCGCGAGCACGATCGCGCCGATCCATAACGCACCGCCCTGGTTGGGCACGATCTCGCGCAGCCATTCGCTGCCTGAGCCGCGGTGGAGGTGCGCCTCCATTGCCTCGAACGATGCCACGGGGCCTGGCAGATCGATCTCGTGGAACGGCGGGGTGTCCACGCCGCGGACGATGCCTGCGGCTTCGAAATGAGCGGCGAAAACAGCGAGCACGACCGTGAGGACGACGAGCGACGCGGCCAGGTAAATGGCGCGGCTGATCATGGCCGCCACGGCTTCGGGCTCAGTCCACCGCGATCGAGCAGAGCAGGATTCATTCTGGAGGTAAACAAACAGGCTACCATGCCAGAGGTGACCGAGTCCCTTTTGTCCACGCTGCGCGGCGCCTTTGGCGACCGGATTTCGACCACCGAAGCGGTGCGAGAGCACCATAGTCACGCGGAGTCCTGGCATGCCCCAGCCAGGCCGGATGCGGTCGCGTTTCCGACCTCCACCGACGAGGTGGCCGCGATCGTTCGCGCCTGCGCGGCCGAGCGTGTGCCGATTGTCCCGTTCGGCATGGGCAGCTCGATGGAGGGCCACGTCAACGCGGTCCGCGGCGGAATAACCATCGATCTCACTCGAATGACCCGCGTGCTGCGGCTCAGCGCGGAAGACCTGGACGTGACGGTCGAAGCGGGCATCACCCGCAAAACGCTGGACCATCACCTGAAAAACACCGGCCTCATGTTCCCGATCGATCCGGGCGCCGACGCGACGATTGGCGGGATGGCGGCCACCCGCGCGTCTGGGACCACCGCCGTGCGCTACGGCACGATGCGCGACAACGTGCTCGGCCTCACGGTCGTGCTCGCGGACGGCCGGGTGATCCGGACGGGAAGCCGGGCCCGGAAGTCGGCCTCGGGGTACGACCTCACCCGCCTGTTCGTCGGCTCGGAAGGCACGCTCGGCGTCATCACCGAGGTCACGCTGCGCCTCTACGGGCGTCCCGAGGCGCTCGCCGCCGCGGTGTGTCCGTTCGCCTCGATGGACGGCGCGGTCAACACCGTCATCCAGACGGTGCAGCTCGGGATCCAGGTGGCGCGCATGGAGGTGATCGACGAGACCCAGCTCGCCTTCGTCAACCGCTATTCCAGGACCAGTTACCCCGAGGCCCCGACGCTGTTCTTCGAGTTCCACGGTACGAGCCAGGCCGTGGTGGACGACCAGGCGCGGCTGGTCGAGGAGATCGCCCGGGAGCACGGCGCGCTCGGATTCCAGTGGGCGTCCACTCCGGAAGATCGGGCGCGGTTATGGCAGGCGCGGCACGATGCCTACTACGCGACCGTTGCGTCGCGGCCGGGCACCGGCGCGATGACGACCGACGTCTGCGTCCCAATCTCGCAGCTTGCGCCGTGCATTCTCGAGACGCAGGACGACGCCCGCGCCTCGGCGATTGCCGCGCCGCTCGTCGGCCACGCCGGCGACGGCAATTTCCACCTGATTCTCATGCTCGATCCGGACAACGCGGAGGAGATGCGGCGGGTGTCGGCGTTCAGCCAGCGACTGGTCGAGCGCGCGCTCAGGATGGGCGGCACCTGCACCGGCGAACACGGCGTCGGTCTCGGGAAGATGAAGTACCTGAAGGCGGAGCACGGGGAGGCGTTGACGGTGATGCGGGCGATCAAGCGGGCGCTCGATCCCGACGATCTGATGAATCCGGGCAAGATGCTGCCGGAAGAATGATCGCGGCCGGGCGCGCCTTCGTGTAGCCTCGACGCGCCCGATGTCCGGCTCCGAGTCCCGTCGCTTCGGCCTGTTCCAGGCCACGGCCCTGAACATGATCAACATGATCGGGGTCGGGCCGTTCATCACCATCCCGCTCCTGATGACCGCCCTGGGCGGTCCGCACGCCCTGCTCGGGTGGGGCGCCGCGCTGCTGATCGTGCTCGCCGACGGCATGGTGTGGAGCGAGCTCGGAGCGGCGATGCCACGCTCCGGCGGATCGTTTGGTTACCTCCGCGACGCTTTCGGCCCCGACACATTCGGCCGCCTGATGGCGTTCCTGTTCGTCTGGCAGTTCCTGATCAGCGGCCCGCTCGAGATCGCCTCCGGCTACATCGGCTTCGCCAACTATCTCCGTTACGTGTGGGCGGATCTGACGCCGGCAAGCGTGATGGTCGTGATCGCCATCGTCGGATTGGTGAACATCGCGCTTCTGTACCGCCGTATCACGTCGATCGCGACGATCACTATCGCGTTGTGGATCGGGACGATTGCTGCCACCCTCGTCGTGATCGCGACCGGCGCCATGCATTTCAGCTCCGCAGTTGCCTTCGACCTGCCCCCGGCAGCCGTGACCGCTTCACCCGCCTTTCTGTTCGGTCTCGGCGCCGCGACGCGAATCGGCATCTACGATTACCTGGGCTACTACAACGTCTGCTACATCGGCGACGAGGTGGCGAATCCCGGCCGCGTCATCCCGCGCTCGATCGTCATCAGCACCGTGGCCGTCGCCGCCATCTACTTCGCCATCAACCTGTCGATCATCGGCGTCGTCTCGTGGCGCGAGTTCGTCCCGGCCGGCGACCATCCGCAGTCGGCGTTCGTCGTGTCGGTGTTCATGGAGCGCATTTACGGGAGCGCCATCGCGCGCGGGTTCACGGTCCTGATTCTGTGGACGGCGTTCGCGTCGGTGTTCGCGCTCCTCCTCGGCTACTCGCGCATTCCGTTCGCGGCGGCCCGTGAGGGATACTTTTTCAAGGTATTCGGCGCCGTTCACCCGACCGGCGGCTTCCCGCACGTGTCGCTGGTGTGCCTCGGCGTGCTCTCGATCGTCGCCAGCGCCGCCTCGCTCGGGGTGGTCATCGACGCCTTGATTGCGATTCGAATCCTGGTGCAGTTCATCGGCCAGATCGTCGGTTTGATCCTGCTGCGCCGGGCCCGCCCGGAGATGCCGCGGCCGTACCGGATGTGGCTCTACCCCGTTCCCGCCGCGATCGCCTTTGCCGGCTGGGTCTTCGTGCTGGCGACGACCGATCCGTCGGTGATCCTGTTCGGCCTGGTTGCTCTCGCCGCAGGGATCCTGTGCTTCCTGGCGTGGGCGCGACACAGGCAGGAGTGGCCCTTCCGCACAGGCTGCTGAAAGACGCAGCCTGAAGTGAGAAGAGAGAAGAGAGAAGCGAGAAGCACAAGTCCGAGCTTCTCACCTCTCACCTCTCACTTCTCACTTCTCACCTCTCACCTCTCACTTCTCACCTCTCACTTCTCTTCAGCGAAGCGCGCCAGAGACGCGCACCAGCGTCCGTCCGATCACCTGCCGCGTGGTGTAGCCGTCGAAGGCGCCGGGCAGATCCGCGAGATCCACGGTTCGCTGGACGACCTTCTCGAGCAATCCGTCGCCGAGATCGGCGGCCAGCCGGACCCATGCCCGATCCCGCTGCTCGACCGGGCAATACGTCGAGTTGACGCCGAGGAGGTTCACGCCGCGGAGGATGAAGGGCATTACCGTCGTCGCCAATGCGTGACTGCCGGCCAGGCCCACGCTGGCCACGTTGCCGAGCGGCTGCGTGGTCGCGCACAACCACGCCAGCATTCCTCCGCCGACGTTGTCGATCGCGCCCGCCCACCGCGCGGTCTCGAGCGGCCGCACCTTGGACGGAACGTCGCCGGCGGGAACGATCTCGTCCGCCCCCAGGCCGCGCAGGTAGTCGGCCGCGTGTGGTTTGCCAGTGAGCGCGGCGACCCGATATCCGCGTCGTGCCAGCAGCATGACCGCGATGCTGCCGACGCCCCCGGTGGCGCCGGTGACGGCAACCGGACCTGCCGCCGGGCGCTGGCCGTTGTGCTCCATGTGACCGATCGCCAGGGCAGCGGTGAAGCCGGCAGTCCCAATCGCCATCGCGTCACGCAAGGTGAGCGCAGGCGGCAGCGGCACGATCCAGTCGCCGCGGACGACAGCGAAGTCGCTGTAGCCGCCGTCGTGCTCTTCGCCAAGGCCGCAGCCGACCACGATTACCGGATCACCGGCGCGGTATCGGTGGTCGGCCGAAGCGGTCAC
The DNA here is from genome assembly GCA_035495795.1 of Vicinamibacterales bacterium. GTDB lineage: Bacteria > Acidobacteriota > Vicinamibacteria > Vicinamibacterales > UBA2999 > VFZN01. The sequence goes on along the minus strand of DATJFF010000233.1, from coordinate 13,471 downwards.
GACGCCCGCGAGATCGATTCCGGCCGTCAGGGGCAGGCGCCGCATGATCTTGCCGGCGCCGGTTACCGCCAGCGCGTCCTTGAAGTTGATGTCCGACCAGGCGACGCGCACCGCGACGTCGCCGGGCTCGAGGTCCGAGCCAGAAGGAGACGCCGTCGTCTCGAGGCGAGCGATGACGCCGCCAGCTTCGGAATGACAGCGATAGGCAAGAGCGGTCATCAGCTACGCGCGGCTCGGCGACACGCGTCAGGTCGCGGTTGCGTCGAGCGGGATGAGGCTCGGCCGGGCGCGGAGCGCCGGGCGTGAGATGTCGGTGATATTGGGTGCCGCGATCTGATCGAGCGCCCCAGGTCGGGCGTAGAGGAAGCCCTGGCCTGCGCTGCACCCGAGCTCCAGCAGCGCGGCCGCCTGCTTGTCCGTCTCGATGCCTTCGGCAACTGTTTCGATGCCAAGTGTCTGGCCGAGCATCACAACCGCCCGCGCCAGCTCCGGACCGTCGCCCTCGGTGACGAGCCGGCTGACGAACGAACGGTCGATCTTGAGGATGTCGATCGGGAACCTGTGCAGATAGGACAACGACGAGTAGCCGATGCCGAAGTCGTCAATCGCAAGGCGGATGCCAAGAGCCTTCAGTTCGTGAAGCCGCTCGAGATTCGCCGCCGTGTTCTGCATGATGGTGCTCTCGGTCAATTCGAGCACCAGGCAACCGGGATCGAGGCCGGACTCCTTCAGCGCGTGCGCGACGTCGCCGACCAGGTCGCCCTGCTGCAGGTGCCGGCCCGACACGTTCACGGCGACGTGTATCCCCGCCGCGGCGCCCATCTCGTCGCGCCACCGCTTCCAGTCGGCGCACGCCCGTTGGAGGACCCAGCGGCCAAGCTCGATGACGTGCCCCGACTCTTCGGCGACCTGGATGAAGTCCTTGGGCGTCAGCAGGTCGCGGGCTGGATGCCGCCACCTGAGGAGCGCCTCCGCGCCGAGCAGGCGGTGACTGTCGAGCGTGACGACCGGCTGGTACTCGAGGAACAACTCGTCGTTGGCGAGCGCCCGGACGATGTCGGCCTCGAGCCGCAGGCGCTCCAGCAGCGCTTCCTGCATCCGTGGCTCGAACACCACATAGCGGCCCTTGCCGGCGGCCTTGGCCTGGTACATCGCGATGTCGGCGTTGCTGAGCAGTTCGTCGGCGGCCGTGCCCGGCGCCCACAGCGCGACGCCGATGCTCGTCGAGATCTGCGACTCCGCGTCCCCGAGCACGATCGGACTGCTCAGCGTCGAGACCAGCGCCGTGGCCGGTCGATCCAGGTCGGCGACCGTGTCCACGCCCTCGAGCAGCACCGCGAACTCATCGCCCGCCAGCCGAGCGACGGTGTCGGTGGTGCGCATCGCGCTCACCAGCCGGTTGGCAACGGCCTGGAGCAGCCGATCGCCGGCGTCGTGGCCGAGCGTGTCGTTGACGTTCTTGAAGTTGTCGAGGTCCAGGAACATCACCGCGACGCTGCGCCGCTCGCGGCGAGCCAGCGAGATCGCGTGGCCGACCCGATCGCGGAACAGGTTGCGATTGGCCAGCCCGGTCAACGGATCGCGGTAGGCCTGCTCCCGCAGCCGCTCTTCGAGCGCCTTCCGCTCGCTGATGTCGCGCAGGTTCAGCGCCAACCCCATGACCGCCGGATCCGTTGTCAGGTTGCTGCCGACGGCTTCCAGCGTATATCGGCGGCCGTGTTGCTCCAGGCGCAGCTCGATCGGACCGACCGCTCCGGTCGGTGTCGCCGAGACCCTGTCGAGAAAACCGCGCAGCATGTCGCCGTCGTCGCCGCTCCACAGATCGAAAAGGCTCTGACCTGACGCGGCATCCGGCTTGAGGCCGAATGTTCGTTCGAAAGCCGGCGACGCGAAACGCACCGCGCCGTCTTCGCCGACGATGAGAATCACGTCCGACGCGTTGGCAATCAGCGAGGCGTACCGCGCCTCGACTCGCTCGGTTGCCCGCCGCTCTCGCGTTCGTGCGTCGTCACGCAGCATGGTGCCCTGGCGGACCATCACCAGCAGCGTCAGGACGAACGCGACGATCGTCATGACCGCCATCGTGCCGCCGACCTCGTCGCGGGCCACGTAGACGAGGACGAGGAACGCGACCAGCACCAGCACGTAGGGCAGCCCGTGCACCATCGAGGGCGCGGCGTCGGCCTCCGAGACGACCGGCGGTGACGGATGCCGCAGCTGCTCGCGCGCGGCGATGCCAAGCGGCACGTACCACGCCACGTACATCACATCCTGGAGGCCGCCCGGCAGGTAGCCGCCGCCAACCTTCGCGAGCGCCCAGACGATATCGCCCAGGAACATGATCGCGCCGCCGAACAGCAGCAGGAGCGGGACGCGGCGGGCGCCGGCGTGGTCGGGGCCGGTCAGCAGCAGCAGCCCGAGCGCCAGCAGGAGGACGCAGTTGAGCGCGACGTAGGCCTGGCTGAGCGCCTCCTTCAGGAACTCGACGTCTGCCTGCACTTCGGCAGGCCGGATGACCAGGAACCAGAACGAAGCGCCGAAGCCGACGGCCAGGATGACGACGTCGAGCGCCAGGCGGGCCCACGGGATACGCATCGCGCGGGCCCGGACGAAGAACAGGACCGCCGCGAAGAACGCCGGGTAGAAGGCCAGGAAGAAGATGTCGGCCGGGCCGGGAAAGGGGTCGCGTTCGAGCAGCCACGACGCGGTCGCGATGATCGTGCCCACCAGATAGAGCGCGAGCGCGGCGGTGACGCACCACCAGGCGGTCTTCAGCGCGCCTCGCCTGAGCCGACGGGCTGTCGCCCCCGCCAGGATCACTGCCGCGAGGCAGGCCGGTCCGTCGGCCAGCAGCCCGACGTAATGCTGTGTCTTGCTGCCGCCGGCGCCCGACAGCATGACCGCGCTGACCGTGACCACGTAGACCAGCAATGCAGCCAGCAACGTGCCATGCCATCGCGGGCGGGCCGGCGAGATCAGCTGGACTGGCACATACCGAATATCGGCTGATGTCACTGGACCCTGAGCCTGTCACCGGCCTCATCCCTGGGCCACCCATGCGCAGACTTGCACGCTGGCATGGGTATCAGCTTGCGCATGCCTTCTGCCTTGTGCCTTTTGCCTTCAGGTTGCTGGCTCTTTCAGCAACCTGTCACGTCAGGGCTCGACGCGCTTGAGCGGTGGCACCGGGGTATCCGGCGCCAGCGCCGGCCGCCGCGAGTGCCAGTCGGTGGCCTGTTCGAATGCTCTTGCCAGCGCCAGCACGCGACCCTCGGAGAACCGTGGCCCGGCGATCATCAGGCCGACAGGGAGCCCCGCGTCGGTAAACCCGCACGGCACCGAGACCGCGGGAATGCCGTAGACGTTGAACTGACCGGTGTTCTCGAGCTCCGGGTTGCGCGGCTTGTCGGTCTCCTCGCGTTCCAGGGCCGCGTCCACCGTCCGTGGCGTGTGGCGGCGGGTCGGCAGCACCACGACGTCCACGTCCTTGAAGCTGTCATCGATGGTCCGGCGCACCAGTTCGAGCGCCCAGCGCCCGCGGATGTACTCCGAGGCCTTGGCGTTGGCCCCGCCCTGCAGGTTGCGGCGCGTCGGAAGCTGGTAGCGACCGCTCATCTGCGCGAACAGCGCCTCGTGCCAGGCGTACATCTCGCCGCCGAGATTGACCTCGCGCGTTGTCGGCAGCACGACGTCGATGGTGTTCGCGGTCAACCTGGTGATGACGCCGATCGCGGCATCAACGGCCTTCGCCACGTCGGTGTCCACGAGGTCGAAGAACGGCACGCGGGCGATGCCGACGCGCAGCGTCTTGACCGGCGCGGCCATCGCCTGGACGTAGTTCTCCGCCGGGTGCTCCACGCTGGCGATGTCGAGCCGGTCGTAGCCGGCCAGCACCTGCAGCATGAGCGCGGCGTCGGCCACCGATCGCGTAATCGGGCCGCAGTGATCGAGCGAGACGACGAGCGGGATGATGCCGCGGATCGAGACCAGGCCGTACGTCGGCTTCAACCCGACGACGCTGCAGTACGAGGACGGTGTGCGGATCGATCCGCCGGTGTCGGTGCCGAGCGCGCCGTAGCACAGGCCGGCGGACACGGCCGCGGCCGACCCGCCAGAAGAGCCGCCCGGATTCCGATCGAGCGCCCATGGGTTGCGCACCGGGCCGTAGTAGCTGGTGGCGGAGGTGCCGCCGTTCGCGAACTCGTGGAGATTGAGCTTGCCGAGGAGGATGGCGCCGGCCGCGGCGAGGCGCCGGGCAACCTCCGCGTCCTCGGTTGGCACGCGATCGTCGAAGACGGCGCTGGCGGCGGTGGTCCGCACCCCCGCGGTGTCGATGTTGTCCTTGAGCGCGATTGGCACGCCGTGGAGCGGTCCGCGAGTCTTACCGGCGGCGAGCTCGGCTTCGAGTGCCGCGGCCTGCTTCAGGGCGAGGTCGCGCGTGACGGTGATGAAGGCGTTCAGCTTCGGGTTGTAGACATCGACGCGGGAGAGGCACGCCTTCACCAGCTCGGTGGGGCTGACCCGCTTGGTTCGTACGGCGTCGGCGGCTTCGGTAAGGGTGAGCGTCGTGACGTCCGATGGCAGCGACGTCGCCGTCCGCGACTGCGCGCCGGCTCGCCGAGCCAGCGTGGCGCCCGCCGCGCTGCCAGCGACAACCCGGCCGAATCCGCGCCTTGTGAGAGTGTGCATGCGGAAAAGATAAGGCAAAAGGCAAGACGCCGAAGGCAAAAGGAGAAGCGCGAGGCAGAAGGCGTGCTACGTCGCCGGCACCGACGGCAGGCCGGCCAGTGCCATCGCCAGCTCGCCTTCGTCGTAGCTGCGGTCCTCGAGCTTGCCGGCGAAGTAATCCTGGTACGCCGACATGTCGAAGTGGCCGTGCCCGCACAGGTTGAAGAGGATCGCCTTCGACGTGCCCTCCTCACGGCACTTCACGGCTTCGTCGATCGCCCCCTTGACCGCGTGATTCGCCTCCGGCGCCGGAACGATCCCCTCGGCCCGCGCGAAGAGCACGCCGGCTTCGAAGCACTGCGTCTGATGCTCGGCGCGCGCCTCGATCAGGCCCAGTTCCTTGACGTGCGATACGAGCGGGGCCATGCCGTGGTACCGCAGCCCCCCGGCGTGGAACCCGGGCGGCACGAACGCCGATCCCAGCGTGTGCATCTTGGCGAGCGGCGTCATCTTCCCGGTGTCGCCGAAGTCGTAGGCATAACGGCCGCGCGTCAGGCTCGGACACGCCGCCGGCTCCACCGCGATCGCCCGCACCTTCTTCCCGCCGCGCAGCTGGGCGCCGATGAACGGGAACGCGATGCCGGAGAAGTTCGATCCGCCGCCGGTGCAGCCGACGACGATGTCGGGGTAGTCGCCGGCCATTTCGAGCTGGGCGATCGCCTCCTGGCCGATCACGGTCTGGTGCAGCAGCACGTGATTGAGCACCGAGCCGAGCGCGTACTTCGTGTCGTCGCGGGTGGCGGCGACTTCCACTGCTTCGGAGATCGCGATGCCGAGGCTGCCCGGGCTGTCCGGCGTATGCGCGAGCACCGAACGGCCGTAGTTGGTCTCCATCGACGGGCTCGGAATGCACCGGGCGCCGAAGGTCTCCATCATCAGGCGCCGATACGGCTTCTGCTCGTACGACACGCGCACCATGAAGACCTGGACGTCGATGCCGAAGAGCGCGCCGGCAAACGCCAGCGACGAGCCCCACTGTCCGGCTCCGGTCTCGGTGGTGATCTTGCGAACGCCCGCTTCGCGGTTGAAGAAGGCCTGCGCCACCGACGTGTTCGGCTTGTGACTGCCCGAGGGACTGACGCCTTCGTACTTGTAATAGATTCGGGCTGGCGTCTGCAGCGCCCGTTCCAGGCGCCGGGCGCGGAACAACGGCGTCGGGCGCCACTGCTTGTAGACGTCGCGCACCGGTCCGGGAATCTCGATCTCCCGCTCGGCGGACACCTCCTGAAGGATCAGCGACATCGGGAAGAGCGGCGCGAGGTCGTCCGGGCCCACCGGCTTGAGCGTCCCGGGGTGCAGCACCGGCGGCGGCGGCGATGGCAGGTCGGCCATCAGGTTGTACCAGGCCTTCGGAATGCGCGATTCGTCGAGGAGGTATTTGACGGTCTCACCCATGGCCGAAGTCTACCGCCGGGGAGCGCCATCATCCGGCGCGGCGCAGGCGTCGAAGCTGTGCCGTAGCTGACGTATACTCGCCGCGCTCGCCACCACCGGCGAACTGCTACTCCAGCAAGAGGACCTGTCGCGATGCGTGCGATCCTTTTCCGATTCCTGTTCGCGTGGGCGGTGTTGTTGGCCCTCATCTCTCCGGTGTTGGCTCAGCGTGACCGGTTTGCCGCCGAGGTCGTGTCTTCGGTACCACCTGTCGCCTCGCTCGTTTCGAATCAGGCCGTTCCCGAGCTTCATGTCAGGTGGGTTGCCGCGGAAAGCGCGAACGGCGAACCGGTCCCCGCCGCCGCGATGACGCCGGTCAACAGTTTCGAAGTGGTGGGGAGGAGCGACATCCGGGGTCCGTTTCAGCGCGAGCGCGACCCGCAGCTTGCGGAACACGAGCTGGTGATCGTCGCGACCGACGCGAACGGGCGCGAGACCAGCTGGCAGAAGCAGCGCGACCCGCGGCTCCTGCGCGCCGAGCTGCCCGGACCGACGGGCGAGCTGTCCGGCGAGTTGCTCTACCGGCCGGAGGTCGAGCTCCTGGTCGTGATTCCCGATGCCGCGACCACGGCGCTCCACGTCTACGAGACCTACTCGGACGGCGGCCAGTTGCTGCTCCGGAGCCTTGGCCTGATCCAGGTGACACTGCGATGACCGCGCCGGTGCGAGTAACGGGCGTGCTGATTGCCCTGTGCTGGGCCTGGTCTGCCGCGCTGGCGATGGCCGAGCCGGTGACGACCATCCGCAGCGGCGGGCCGAGCGCGAACCGGGTGGACCTGGTCATCCTCGGCGACGGCTTCACCGCCGATCAAATCGCCTCCGGGGCCTATGCGGCGCAGATCGAGCTGCAGGTGCAGCGGCTCTTCGCCCAGGAGCCGTATCTGGAGTACGCGGCCTATTTCAACGTGCATCGGGTGGACGTGGTCAGCGCGCAGTCGGGCGCGGATCACCCCGAGCGCGGCGCCTACGTCGATACGGCGCTGAACGCCTCCTACAACTGCTCGAATATCCAGCGTCTCATCTGCGTCTCGACCGCCAACGTCAACGCGGTGCTGACCAGGAGCGCGATTCCGGCCGACGCCCGGGACCTCGTGCTGGTAATCGTGAACGATGCGGAATACGGCGGCTCGGGCGGCGCGGTCGCCGTCGCATCGCTCCACGCTCAGGCCACCGAGCTGGTGTTGCACGAGAACGGCCACACGTTCGCGCAGCTGGCCGACGAGTACAACTATTCGCCGCCGCCGTGCGTGACGACCGAGCCGACCAATGCGAACGCGACCCGTGAAACGAGGCGCGAGTTCATCAAGTGGCGGCACTGGATCGATCCCGGGACGCCGGTGCCGACCGGCGGCGCGGCGAACGGAGTGCCGGGGCTGTACGACGGCGCTGTCTATTGCGTCTCGGGCGCTTACCGCCCGACCTACGACTCGAAGATGCGATCGCTGGGGCGTCCCTTCGAGCAGATCAACACCGAGCAGCACGTGCGGCGCATCTACAACTTCGTGTCGCCGATCGACGGGGTGAGCCCATCCACGAGCGCCGCGACCGTCGTGCTCGGGGTGCCAAACCTGTTCGAGGTTGCCATCCCGTCGCCGAGAACCCATGCGCTCCTGGTGCGCTGGTTCGTCAATGGCGTGCTCACCGCCACCGGTACGCGATTCAGCTCGGACATCCTGCCACTTGGCACGCATCACGTCGAGGTCTCGATCCAGGACACGACCGGCCTGGTCAGGAGCGACCCGACGGCGCTCCTGTCGGAAAGCCGCGCCTGGGACGTGACCGTGCAGAACGGCGTCACCGCGGTGCCGACGTTCCTGACCGCGTCATCGATTGCCGGCAATACGGTGACATTGAACTGGACGCCACCGACCGCGTTCGCCGCGACCGGCTACGTGCTCGAGGGCGGCGTGTCGCCCGGCCAGGTGCTGGCCAGCCTCTCCACCGGCAGCGCGGCGCCATCGTTCACATTCACCGCGCCGACCGGGGCGTTCTACGTGCGCATCCACGCCCTGAACGGCGCAGCGCGTTCCGGAGCCTCGAACGAGATTCGTATCTACGTCAACGTGCCACAGCCACCTGGTACTCCGACGAACCTGCTCGGCGGCGCCGCTGGTTCCACGCTGTCGCTCGCCTGGCAGAACGCCGGTGGCGGAGCACCGAGCGGAATCGTCCTCGACGTGAGCGGATCGCTCAGCACGTCGGTCACGCTGCCGGCGGCGGAGAGTTTCAGCTATGCGGGCGTCCCGCCGGGTACCTACACGTTCAGCGTGCGAGCCGTGAACGGCGCGGGAACGAGCCTGCCGTCCACTGCGGTGACGCTGACGTTCCCCGGCACGTGCACGCCGCCGCAGACGCCGGTCAACCTGGCCACGGCCCGCGATGGGAACCGGGTGACGGTGACGTGGAACCTGCCGCCCGGCGGTAGCGCGCCGACCGGGTTCGTGCTGTCGGTGGCCGGCAGCTACACCGGCAGCTTCCCGGTTTCAGGAAGAACCCTGAGCGCGGTCGCCGGGTCGGGAACGTACGAGCTGCGCGTAGCCGCAACGAACTCGTGCGGCTCCAGTCCGGCGAGCGCGCCAGTGACGGTGACGGTGCCGTAAGAGGCTTCAGGCTCCAGGCTTCAGGCTTCAGGCTCGTCGAGCCGATGGAGGAGCCTATAATCCGACCGTGATCTCCTCGAGGATCTGGTCGGCGCTCGGCGTGTCGGCACTGTTTGCCGCTGCGCCGCTGGCGGGGTCGGGGCAGGAGTCGGTTGAGAGCCATGTCGCGGCCGCGCGGGCGGCAGCGGGGAAGGACTTCACAGCGCTGTTCGGGTTGTGCGAGGCGCCTGGTCCGGTCCAGCCCGCGCCAGCAACGCCGGCGCGGCAGGCGGGCCCGCCGCCGCGTGAGAGCTGGCAAGCCAAACCGGTTAAGGTCTTCGACAATCTCTACTTCGTCGGCGAGCAGGAGTACTCGGCGTGGGCGGTGATCACCTCCGAGGGCATCATCATCATCGATCCGATCTTCGATTACTCAGTCGAACCGCAGGTGGTGGGCGGCCTGCGCACCCTCGGTCTCGATCCGGCGACGATCAAGTACGTCCTCGTCAGTCACGCGCACTACGATCACGTCGGCGGCGCTGCCTTCCTGCAGGATCGGTTCAACGCGCGCGTGGTGATCTCGGAGGCGGACTGGGATCTGCTGTCGAAGACCGGTGGGACGTGGCGCAAGCCGAAGCGCGACGTGGTGGCCACCGACGGCCAGAAGCTCACGCTCGGCGACACCACGCTGACGCTGCACTTCACCCCCGGCCACACGCTCGGCACCATCTCCACGCTGATACCGGTTCGCGATGGCGGGCGCCCGCACACCGCCGCCTACTGGGGCGGCACCGCGTTCAACTGGATCCGGAACCGCGCCGGCTACATCACGCCGGAGCGGCCCGACAGCTTCTGGTTCGATCGCTATATCGGGTCGGCGCAGAACTTCCGCTCTCTCGCCGCCGCGGCGCGAGCCGATGTGATCCTCTCGAACCATACGAACTACGACGGCTCGAAGGCGAAGCTGCCGGCCATGGCCACGCGCAAGCCCGGCGATCCGCACCCCTACGTCGTCGGCCCCGATGCGGTCGCGCGCTACCTGACGGTCGCCGAGGAGTGCGCCAAGGCCGGCAAGCTCCGCGTCCGTTAAGCCGCCGCCACTGATAGGAATTCCGCTATTCTGGTTCCTGGTTCCTATCTCCTGGTTCCTATCTTCTATCTCCTATCTCCTGTCTCCTCCCTCCTGTTCTGATGGCAAAGCGTCCGGCCGAACCCTCGCTCTTCGACGACAACGACAGCCCGATCGAACCGACCGCGCCACCGCCGCCCGCGCCGCCGCGGGGCGGTGATGTCCCCCCCGCGCCGCCGGGCGACGGGTCGGCCGTATCGCTCCACGAGGCTGCACAGTCGCGCTACCTGAATTACGCGCTGTCGGTGATTACCTCGCGCGCGCTCCCCGATGTCCGTGACGGGCTCAAGCCGGTGCAGCGCCGCATCCTTTACACGATGTGGCAGCAGAACCTCACCGCCGACGCCAAGCACCGCAAGTGCGCCAAGGTGGTGGGCGACGTGATGGGCAACTACCATCCGCACGGCGATTCGGCGATCTACGAGACGCTGGTCCGCATGGCGCAGTCCTTCTCGCTGCGCTACCCGCTCATCGACGGCTCCGGCAACTTCGGATCGCTCGACGGCGACGCCGCCGCCGCGATGCGCTACACCGAATGCCGGCTGGCCAGGCTCTCCGACGAAGTGCTGCAGGAGATCGAGCAGGAAACGGTCCACTTCCGCCCGAGCTACGACGGCACCAAGCAGGAGCCTGTGGTGCTTCCGTCGCGCATCCCGAACCTGCTGGTCAACGGCGCCACCGGGATCGCGGTCGGGATGGCCACCAATATCCCGCCGCACAACCTCCACGAGATCTGCAATGCGCTGATCAAGCTCCTGGACGATCCCGATCTTTCGTCGGTGCAGCTGTGTCGCTGGGTGAAGGGACCGGACTTTCCGACCGGCGGCCACATCCTCAACTCGCCGACCGAGCTGAAGGAGATTTACCAGACCGGCTCCGGGTCGGTGCGGATTCGCAGCACCTGGGAGCTCGGCCCGACCTCACGGAGCGCCAAGACCGTCTACGTCACGAGCGTGCCGTACGGCGTCAACAAGGCGCAGCTCGTCGAGCAGATTGGCGAGGTGGTGCTGAGCCGCAAGATGCCGCACCTGGTGGACGTCAAGGACCTGTCCACCGACGACGTGCGGATCGAGTTGGAGCTGAAGGGGAGCGCCGACGAGAACCTGGTCATGGCGTACCTCTTCAAGCACACCTCGCTCCAGACCTCGTTCGCGGTGAACCTGACCTGCCTGGTGCCCACCGAGAACGCCGAGGTCGGCCGCCCCGAGCGGCTCGATCTCAAGCAGATGCTCTGGCACTTCCTGCACTTCCGCCTCGACGTGGTCACGTCGCGGCTCGAGCACGAGCTGGCGCAGCTCCAGAAGCGGATTCACATCCTCGAGGGCTTCGAGAAAGTCTTCGACGCGCTCGACGAGATCATCAAGATCATCCGCAAGAGCGACGGCAAGGCCGACGCCGCCGAGAAGATCATCAAGCGGTTCTCGCTCGACGCCGAGCAGACCGACGCGATCCTCGAACTGAAACTCTATCGGCTGGCCCGTCTGGAGATCCTCGTCATCCAGCAGGAGCTGTCCGACAAGCGCAAGCGAGTCCGGCAGATCAACGCCCTGCTCAAGGACGAGAACAGCCGCTGGAGGCTGGTTCGCGATGAGCTGCAGGAGATCCAGAAGAAGTACGGAGATCCGAAGATCGACCCGCGCCGCACCCGCATCGAGGAGACCGAGGAGGTCGAGTACTCCGCCGACGCCTTCATCGTCGACGAGGACAACGTCGTCATCGTGTCGCGAGACGGGTGGGTGAAGCGGCAGAAAGAAGTGAAGGACCTGGCCACGACCCGGCTGCGTGAGGGGGACAGCGTCCTTGCCGCGATGGCCGGCTCGACCCGCGCCACCGTCGTGTTCTTCTCGAACTTCGGATCGGCATACACCGCTCGGTTCGTCGATGTGCCGGCGTCCACCGGCTATGGCGAGCCGGTCCAGAAGCTGTTCAAGTTCAAGGACGGCGAGCGGGTGATCGCCGCGCTCAGCCTCGACGCGAGAGTGCGCGGGGACATCGGACACGTGCCGGAAGGAGAAGAAGAGAACGGCGGGCGGAACGGGAAGAACGCAGATGCCGAAGCCGAGGCGCCCCCGGTGCACGCGATGGCCGTGACCAGCGATGGCTACAGCCTCCGTTTCTCGCTGGCGGGTTTCGTCGAACCGAGCACCCGGGCCGGGCGCCGCTACGCGCGCGTGCCGGAGGGCCAGGAAGTGGTTGCCGTCGCCCGCGTGACCGGCGAGGAAACGATCATCGCCGCGACCAAAGACGCGCGCGCCATCCTCTGCTCGGTCGAGGAGGTCAACTTCCTGTCCGGGCCGGGCCGCGGCGTGATCCTCATCAAGGTGCAGGACGACGACCGGGTGATCGGCGCCATGGCGTCGACTGGCGATCGCGACCTGATGACGGTGGAGACCTCGCGCGGCGGCGAGCAGACGATCAGCACCGCCAAGTACGAGGTGACCGGCCGCGGCGGCAAGGGGCGCGAGCTGATGCAGCGGGGCGGGTTCACGCGGGTGATCCCGGGCGAGGTGGCGCTGCCAGAGCTGCCCGAGAACGGATAGCCCCACGCCCCAAGCCCCAAGCCCCAAGCCCATGATCCGCAGGTGCACGCTGGCTGACGTCGATCAGCTCTTCGCGGTAATCAACGAGGCCGCCGAGGCGTATCGCGGCGTGATACCCGCCGACCGCTGGCACGACCCGTACATGCCGCGCGAGGAACTGGAGTCGGAGATCGACGCGGGCGTCGGCTTCTGGGCCGCCGTCGAAGGCGATCGGATCGACGCGGTCATGGGCATCCAGCCGGTGAAGGACGTGGCCCTGATCCGTCATGCCTACACCCGGACGGACGCGCAAGGCCGCGGGCTCGGCACCGCGCTCCTTGCGCACCTGCGCGCGCTCACCGATCGCCCGATCCTGATTGGCACCTGGACGTCGGCGGCCTGGGCAATCCGCTTCTACGAGCGGCATGGCTTCCGGCTCGTCACGCCGGAAGAGAAAGTGACGCTGCTCGGCCGCTACTGGACGATTCCGGATCGACAGGTCGAAGAGTCGGTCGTGCTCGCTGACGCGCGGTGGTTCGCGCGCGCTGCAGAACCTTCGGCTGCGATGGCCACTCCGGGATTGACGCGTGTAGAAGAGGCCGGGGTCGCGTTCCTGGAGGGCGTCCCGGACCAGAGCCTGCTATCCATGCCCGCCGACGCCAACCGAATCATCGAGGCGTGCTTCTCGCATCACACGCGAAACGTAATGCTCCATGCGTCGAACATGACCGACGGGTTCTTCGACGTCAGCTCCGGCCACGCTGGCGACATCCTGCAGCGACTCCGCAACTACGGGATACGGCTCTGCGTTGTCTGTCCGGCCGGCAGTGTCCGGTTCAGCAGCCGCTTCTACGCGGTGATGAACGACGAGCGCCGGCACGGGCATTTTGCCGTGCTCGAGAACCGCGCCGACGCCGTGCGATGGCTCGCTCGCACCTCACTCGCTTGACGCGCCGATGCGCTGCGCAGATGATCTCCGCGGACTTCTTGCATGAACAGACGGCACCTGCTCAAGACCGGCACGCTTGGCACGATCGGCTTCGCATTCGGCGGCTGCGCAACTCGAACGCCTCGGCCCGCGG
>DATJFF010000232.1:0-11393 GCA_035495795.1 Vicinamibacterales bacterium | reverse complement strand
GTCATACGCCGCCGGCGTCGAGCACAACGCTCCTGGCGTGCGCATTGCCAACCTCGACACGCCTGAGCAGATCGCGGCCATTGTAAGCGGCGCGCCGGCGCCTCCCGCGGGCCCCGGCGGCCAGGCCGACCATGCGCCCGCGCACTACCTGAAGGTGTCAGCGCGCGAGGACGGATCGTTCACGGTGACCAACAGCAGGAACGGCTACACGAAGCAGTACGCCGCGCGACCGTAAGGCGGAGGCGCGTGCGCTGCCTAATCGACGCTAGCGGCTCGCGCCGGCGTTCCTGACGGCTTCCTGGCACTCTTGCTATAGCACCTTCCGCCCATCCGCCAGCGTGCGCGGCGTTGCCGGTGTTCGACCCGGGATGCGATTACACCTTTCGGTCTTGCCAAGAGCCTCCGGCTCTGATTTAGTTCGCCTTTCCACCAGAAAATCGGACGAAGACTCGGGCTGTCGCGCTAGCGGGAACGCGTTTCTCACAAGGAGAGTGTGTGATGCGTAGCGCCTACAGACGTGTGGGATGGTTGGTGTGCGGGCTGCTCGTGTGGGCAAGCCCCGCCGCCGCCGACGTCGTGACCGATTGGAATCTCATCACGACGCAAGCCGTGGCCGCAGCCACGGTGTCGCGTCCGGGGCCGGCCGGGCTCATCGACATCGCGATCGTGCAGCTGGCGGTGCATGACGCCATGCAGGCCTTCCAGAAACGCTTCGACTCCTACGGCGCTCCGATTCCCAGTGCATCCGGTTCGCCGGTTGCTGCCGTGGCAAGAGCTTCACGTGATGTGTTAATTGGCGTCGGGCTGACGACGGCGCAGGGAGGCGCGAGCGTCGACACCTTGTACATGAACTATATCGCCGCGCGCGGTCTCCAGAACGATCCCGGGCTGGCGGTCGGCCAGCGGGCGGCGGCCCAGCTCCTCGCACTCCGCGCCAACAACACTGGTCAAGCTCCTGCCAACGCAGAACAGTTCTTCGGGGGAACCGGCACTGGTGAATGGCGTCCGACGTCGTTCTCGGCCACCGGCCAGCCTCTCCCGATGGTCGCCGCCTACATCCGCGACATTCAGCCGTTCACGCTGAGGGACGCCTCGCAGTTCCGGCAGGAGCCGCCGCCGCATCTTGCGAGCGGCAAATATGTGGATGAGTACAACGAGGTCAAGGCCCTCGGCTCGCTCACGGGCAGCTCGCGCAGGCCGTCGCAGACCGACATGGCGCTCTTCTTTGCCGACAACGCGATCCAGTACTGGAACAGAACAATGCGCTCGATTGCCCTCGATCTCAGGGACAGCGGCGACATCGCGCGGATGTTCGCGCTCGTCAACGTGGCGATGGCCGACGCGCTGATCGTGGCCTGGGACAGCAAGGTGTATTTCAATTTCTGGCGGCCGATCACGGCGATTCGCCTTGGCGACAGCGACGGGAACGACCGGACCGATGGCGACCCGACCTGGACGCCCTTCATCGTCACGCCCAATTACCCGGACTACGTGTCGGGCGCGAACAGTCTCTCAGGGTCCGCGACGACCATGCTGGCGAACTTCTTCGGGACCGACAAGTACACGTTCACGATGACGAGCACGTTCGTGCACCCAACGACCGGCCAGACACCGCAGAACCCCCGCGTGTACTCGAGATTCTCGGATGCGGCGGACGACGTTGTGGACGCGCGCATCTACGAGGGCATTCATTTCCGCTCAGCCGATGAAGATGCCCGCAGTGGCGCCAAGCACATCGCAAACTGGGCATTCGCCCATTTCCTCAGGCCGAGTCACTAGCAGAGACAGGTTGGCCGCCAGCTTTCAGAAGGCCGGGAGCTGGCGGCCTACCTCGGCAAGGGCGTCCGGCTGAATCGATATCCGTGCCTGTGGTAGCGTGTCGCAGCTCACCGTGACCCATTGCACAGGAGGTCGCATGGCCGAGCCTGAAGACACTGCGGTTGATCGTCGGGCGTTCATGAAAACCGCGGCCGCTGGTGCGGCCGGCGCAGCGTCGTCGGGCGGCGCCAGCGCCGATGGCCACCATCACGATCACGATCACCAGGACGTACCCTCCGACCTGACACTCAGGACCAAGGCCCTCGAGTCGTTGCTCGTCGAGAAAGGTCTGGTCGATCGGGCCGCCCTCGACGCGCTGATCGACACGATGGAGCACAAGGTCGGGCCCAGAAACGGCGCGCGAGTTGTCGCCCGCGCCTGGGTCGATCCGGACTATCGCAAGCGGCTCCTCGACAACGCGCCTGCTGCCATCGCTGAACTCGGGTACAGCAGCGGCCAGGGCGATCACATGATCGTCGTGGAGAACGGCCCGAAGGTGCACAACCTGATCGTCTGTACGCTGTGCTCCTGCTATCCGTGGCCGGTGCTTGGACTGCCTCCGGTCTGGTACAAGTCCGCGCCATATCGATCGCGCGCGGTGATCGATCCCCGCGGCATCCTGAAGGAGTTCGGCACAGAGATCGCTGAGGACGTCGAAGTGCGGGTCTGGGACAGCACCGCGGAGTTGCGCTATCTCGTGCTGCCCGAGCGCCCCGCCGGCACAGACGGCCTTTCCGAAGACGATCTCGCCGCGCTCGTAACCCGCGATGCGATGGTCGGCGTGCGCAAGGTGACGGCGGCGCGATCGGGGGACAACCCATGAACGGGGTCCACGACATGGGTGGGCAGCACGGAATGGGGCCGGTGCAATACGAGAGAGACGAGCCGGTCTTTCATGAGCCGTGGGAAGGGCGCGCCTACGCGTTGACGCGTGCGATGCGGGCCTGGCGCAGGTGGACACTCGACGCGGATCGCTACGGCATCGAAGTGATTCCGCCGGCCGAGTACCTGCGCATGAGCTATTACGAGCGTTGGCTCTACCGGCTCGAGCGCGCGGTAGTGCAGTTCGGGTTCGTGACGGCGGAGGAGGCGCGCAGCGGGCGCGCTGCGCCTGGATCGACGCACGAAACGCCCCGGTTCACGCTCGCCACAGCGGACCGCTGGCTGAATCGCGGCCTTGCGTCGCATGTCGAGCCGGGCGTGCGGCCGCGATTCGCGGTCGGCGATCGTGTGCGTGCACGCAACATGCACCCCACCGGGCATACACGATTACCGCGCTACGCGCGCGGAAAGTCCGGCACGATCGTGATCGACCACGGCGTTTACGTGTTCCCGGACACCAGCGCTCACGGGAAGGGTGAGAATCGGCAGCACGTCTACGCCGTCCGCTTTACCGCCCGCGAGCTCTGGGGCGATGCCGCGTCGCCGCGCGATTCGGTCCATCTCGATCTGTTCGACGACTACCTCGATCGAGGGTGACATGGCGGATCCCGATCGGCTCTCAGATTTGCCGCGATTGCCGCGAGACGTAGACGGGCCGGTGTTCGCCGAGCCCTGGCAGGCCCAGGCGTTTGCACTGGCCGTGAAGCTGTCGGAAGAGGGGCATTTCACCTGGAAGGAATGGGCCGCCGAGCTGGCCGCAGAACTCAAGGCCGCCGCCGATCGCGGCGAGCCCGACGATGGATCGCGGTATTACGAACACTGGCTCGCGGTTCTCGAGCGGCTTGCCACAGCGAAGGGGCTCACGTCGTTCCCCGAGCTGACCGAGCGCCGGGACGACTGGGCCGACGCCTATCGGCACACGCCGCACGGCAAGCCGGTGGAGTTACGGCGGACGGCGGCCCGCTCCCACGATCATGAGTGAGCCAGCCGGCGCACCAGGGCCGCTGGCGACGACCGGGCACCGGCAAAGCGTGACGCGCGCTGACGGCCGCGTGATCGACGTGCTGCAGCGCCGCGCGCACATCTCGTACTGCTTCACGGGTTGCTGCTGCGGGAAGACAGAGCGCGGCTACGCCCCGGTACCGGCGACCGCATTCAAGGAAGAGTGGATCAACCGGAGGTTGCGCAAGCTGGTGCACCTGACAAAGGCCGCGTGCCTGGGACCGTGCGACCTGGCCAATGTGGCCAACGTGGTGTTCGATGGCCGAGCGGCGTGGTTCCACTCGGTGAACAGCCCAGACGAAGTGCGGTGGATCTTCGACTACGTCGAGCAGATGCTGGCTGCGGATCGGTTCCTGCCGCCGGCGGAGCGGCTGGCCTCTCTGGCGTTCAACTTCTACGACTGGGATCATCGCGCCGGTTCAGGGTCGCCAGAGCGCGATTGACGGCGGGCGGCCTCGTCCCGCTTCCACGCCGCTTCATGTTCGCGCGGCGAGGCGAGTAGCAGCCGATTCTTCGGCGTGATCGCCGAAGGGATTGTCTGCGTCCAGACGCGGTACCCTTCGCCGTCGAGCCTCGCCGCTCGTCCGATGTCGATGGCAAGCGCCGGATCCACCCATCCGCCGTACGGTCCAACCTCGCACGTGTCTACATCGTGGCAGCAGGGCAGCACAGCCACGCGGGCCCGTGCGCCGGCCGCTCGCGCCAGCACTCGATCGGTGAGCGCGCCGCACGCGTGACACGACACGATCACGTCGCCGCTCTCGATCTGGAATTCGTCAATCGTCGCGGTCACGAAGCTGACGCGGCCAGCGGCGCGCGGCCACTGCCTGGCGATCACTTCCTGCACGCGGGTTGCTGATCGAGGCACCCCTGGATCGACGACGAGCGCGTGCGGCGACGTGTCGTCGAGGAGCAGCATCAGCTGCGCGAGTAGGCCGTGGCCGCCGCCGGCATCGACGACGCGACCGCCGCGGAACCGACGGCGCGTTCGCCGCGCTACCTCCCACGCTTCGTACAGCTCCTTGCGGGGGAGGCACCGTGCCGCGCACAAGGCCCGGCCGATCCGATCGAACAGCGAGTCGCCGGGGAAGCGGCCGAGGTCGTATTCGGTCAGGCGATCCTTCGAGGACGGCGCGAACATCACGGGTCGCTTCGAGCATATCCGCCGCGTGCGCTGCGTCACAATGCATGGATGAACGCGGACGCGAGGGGGCTGGCAGCGAAGCGGCTGGCGGGGGGCAGCGCCTCGACGTTGGATCTGGTGATGCTGCACGGCATCTACGGGCGAGGGCGCAACTGGCAGGCCGTGGCGCGCGCGATTGTGGCGGCGCGTGCCGACGTCGGGTGCTGGCTCGTGGACCTGCCGCATCACGGAGACTCGGGGCCCGGACGACACGGCGACACCGTCCACGGCCTGGCCCAGGACGTGCTCGATTGGGCCGCGGCGAATCACGTTTCGCTGCGGGTCGTGCTCGGGCACTCCTACGGCGGGAAAGTGGCGCTGGCGATGGCCGAGCGGCTTCGCGGCGTGCCGCTCCAGGTGTGGGTGATCGACTCGACACCCGACGTGAAAGCGCCCTCGGGCAGCGCGTGGCAGATGCTCGAGGCGGTCCGCGCCCTCCCGGAGCGGTTCGCCTCGCGTGAAGAGGCGCAGGCCGGCCTGCAGGCACATGGCTACGATCTGCCGGTCGCGCAGTGGATGACGACAAACCTGGTGCGTGACGGAGAAGGGTTCCGCTGGCACCTCGATTTCGCGGCCATGGAGCGGCTGCTGCACGACTTCTTTGCCACCAGCGTCTGGCCGGTGCTCGAGTCACCCGATCCGCAGCACGACATCCACATCGTCAAGGCGACGGAGTCGAACGCGATCGCTCCCGACACCCTGGAGCACATCAAGCGCGCCGCCGGATCGCACGTTCACCTGCACGAGCTCGAAGGCGGCCACTGGATTCACGCCGAACGTCCCGACGCCATCACCGCGCTGCTGCTCGAGTACCTGCCGCGCTGACACGAAATTGTCAGGGGACAGTCCCCTGACGAATCTGTACGGGGACTGTCCCCGCGTACAATTGAAGCGTGATGCGAATCTTGAGTACGGCTGGGGTGGTTCTGGGAGCGGTGCTGCTTGCCGCCGGCTGCCGCTCGAACCAGCCGCTTGTGCCCGACGACCCGCCGATTCAGGTCGGACGCGCGATCAGCTCCGACAACCGGATCGGCCAGCACACGGTCACCTTCCACCCGAGTGACACCATTTACGTCTCGGTACTGACGAAGGACACCGGATCCGGCACCGTCGGCGTGCGCTGGACCTACGGCGATCGGCTGATCAGCGAGCCGTCGAAGGAGGTCTCCTACAAGGGCGCCGCCGCGACCGAGTTCCACATCCAGAACTCCGGCGGATTCCCCGAAGGCAAGTACAGCGTCGAGGCGTTCATCGACGGCAAGCTGGTGGGACAGCGCAACTTCACGGTCACGCGAACCGAGTAACGCTATTCGTAGCGCAGCGCGAGAATCGGATCGATCCGGCTCGCCCGGCGCGCGGGAATCAGCCCGGCGGCCGCGGACACGAGCGCCAGCGTCACGATCGTGGCGACAGCCATGAAGGGATCGTGCGCCTGGATGCCATACAGCTGAGAGGCGACGTAGGTCCCGAGCCCGATCGCTGCCGGCAAGCCGATCGCCAGGCCGATGCCGAGCAGCACGAGCACTTCCTTCATGACCAGCCAGATCACACTGCCCGGCTCGGCGCCCAGCGCCATGCGCAGGCCGAGCTCTTTGCTCCGGCGCGTTACCACGAACGCCATCACGCCGTAGAGCCCGATCGACGCGAGAACCGTCGCGAGCAGCCCGAAGCCGGCGGACAGCATCGCAATCAAGCGGTCGGTGAGCAGCGTGTCGTCGAGCTGCGACTCGAGCGTCTTGAGCTCGTACACCGGCATCGCGTTCGACAGACCCCTCACTTCGTTGCGAATCAGGTTGAACGCGCTCGACGAAGCGCTGGTCGTGCGCAGGTAGAACGTGGCGCTGATCCGGCCCCAGTTCGGGACGAACACCTGGCGGTGCACGCCTTCGCGCGGCCCTTCGTAGAGCGTGTTCTCGGCCACCCCGACGATCTCGATGTTGAGCTTTGACTTCGGGCCGGTGCCGAAGCCAATGTGGCGGCCAACCGCGCTCTGTGCCGGGAAGAAGTGCTCGGCGAACTGGCGGTTGACGATGGCCACCGTGTCTCCCTTCTTCGCGTCCGTGGGCCTGAAGTCCCGTCCCTCGAGGAGCCGGATTCCCATCGTCTCGAAGTAGCCCGGCGAGATGGCGTTCATGAACGCCTGCATGTCCTCGCCGTCCTTGGCCTGGTGGCCCTCGACGCCCATCGTGCTGTCCCACTCGTCGCCAGCCAGAATCGCCACGCTTGCATAGCCAGCCGATTTCACTCCGGGTCCGCCGCGGAGCCGCTCGACCAGCTGGTTGTAGAAATTCACGCTCTGCTGGTCGTCGTAGCCGCTGAGCGCCGGCGCGAGGCGGAACGTGACGAGGTTGTCCAGCTGAACGCCGGTCTCGGTCGAGCGCAGATTGTCGAGGCTGCGGACGAACAGGCCGGCACCGAACAGGAGAAGAAAGCTGAGCGCGACCTGCGCGGAGACGAGGCCCTTGCGCAGGAACAGCGTGCCGCCTGCGCCGGCGACCGCACCCACCGTGTCCTTGAGGGTTCCCCACGTGTCCGGACGCGAGGCCCGCATCGCCGGGAGCAGGCCAAACACGACGCCAGTGATGAGCGTAAGCGTGAAGGTGAACGCGAGAATCCGCCAATCAGGCTCGGCCCGAATCAGCAGCGGATTGCCTGTTGACGGCATCAGCCCAATCAGTCCGCGGGTCATCCAGATGGCAATCAACAGGCCGAGCGCACCGCCTGCGAACGAGAGGAGCAGGCTCTCGATCAGCAGTTGGCGCACCAGCTGCCAGCGCGAGGCGCCAATCGACAGCCGGACCGCGATCTCGCGCTGACGCGCGAAGGCGCGTGCGATCAGCAGGTTGGCGACGTTCGCGCACGCAATCAGCAGCACGAGGCCGACCATGCACATCAGCACGATGAGCGGCGTCGAAAAGTCGTTCCGGAGCGGCGAGTATCCGATTGCCGCCGTCTCGACCTTCAGCTGCCCCTTCATGAATTGCTCGCGGATGTACGGCGTCCAGTCCTTCGCACCTTCGAGCGTCATCTCGTGCTGGCGCAGTTGGAGGAACAGCCCCTGTAGCGGCGCCTGCGCCGATTCGACCGTGTAACCAGGCTTCAGCCGGGCGAACACCTGGACCCACCGGGTGCGCGGGTCGTCCATGTGGACCCACTCCCATTCGGGAACGACGACTGGCTTCATCAGGATCGGAACCCGGATCGCTGGACTGCGGGCCGGATCAAGTCCCACGAATCCTCGTGCCGAGACGCCGACAATGGTCATCGGGTAGTTGTTGACGAGAATCTTCTTGCCGACGACGGCCGGATCGCGCGCGAAGCGGCGTTCCCAATACTCGTCGCTGAGCACCACGGCGGGGTGTCCGCTGTACACCTGGTCGTCCTCGGCGGTGTTGAAGACGCGCCCCGCCGCCGGCGGCACGCCGAGCATCGTGAAGAAGTTGCCCGATACCATTTCCGCGCTGACGCGCTCGGTCTGGTTGTCGACGCTGATCGACGTGTCCACCAGACGGCGGGCGATGACCTCGGCCAGAGGCTCGGCGCGCTTCTGGTACTCCTGGTAGATCGGATAGGAGTGCATCCGCATGCCCATGTTGCTGCCGCTATGAGGGCCCTGCTGGTAGAGCATGACCACCGTATCGGGGTCCTTCACCGGCAGCTTGCGCAGGAGGATCTGGTCGATGAGCGTGAAGATGGCGGTGTTGGCGCCGATGCCGAGGGCGAGCGACAGGATCGCCACGATGGCGAAGAGCGGGCTGCGGCGCAGCCCGCGCAGGGCCACACGAATATCGTAGGTCGCCAACGTCATGGGGACTTGGACGGATTCCACCGTCCGATCGTTGGCAACTGCCCAGGAGGTCTACGGATTCGCGGATTCTGCGAGGACTTCGCGGCCAGCCGTTCACTGGCCCGGTGGCTTGTAGCCGACCGGAACCACCTCGACGATGATGACCTCTCCAGCCGTGCCGTTTTCGGGTTCGGGGCGATACGTGACCAGGACCGGCAGCGCCTGCGTCTGGGAACCGCAGTTGATACCTCCCTTGACGTCGTCCCTGTAGCTGACGAAGTCCATCGTGTCGAGCGTGCCGCCGCGAACGCGGACCGGACCGCTGGCGGCCTCAATCAACAGCCGGGTGGCGTCGCTCGTGCATTCGATCGCCTTCATCACCCCGAAGATCCGGGTCTCGCCGTCGAGCACGTGGCGCAGCACGATGCGCTCGAAGTTGGCGGCGGCGTTGGCCGGTCCCGGGCTGAGGACGTCGGGAGGCGTAGCCGTGTCCGGCGCCGGAGCGACCGGCTCGTCGATAGCGTCGGGAGGACGCTCGGGTACCGGGGCCTCGGTTCCCGCGGTGGAGGCCAGCTCGACCTGGGCGGCGACGCCGAGGTATCGCCGGGCGGCGGCCGTAATCTGCGGACTGCCGCCCCGTGCGACCAGCGGCCCGAGAATGCCGCGAGCCGTCTTGGTATCCCCCAACAGGATCAGGATGCGGGCCAGTCCGAGCCGATACTCCTCGCGCGCGGGCGCCAGCTTTATCGCCCGCTGCTGTGCGAGCTTCGCCTGCTCGAGATCCTCTCGCGTGTCAGCCTGGGCCTGTGCGAGCCTGAACTGGGCGTCGGCCAGCAGCGGGTTGAGCTCGGTGACCGTTCGCCAGGCAGCCACGACCGCGGTCGGATCCGCGCTGGCCTCTTGATTCAGCCGTTCGATCGCCGAGGCCCGGAAGTAAGCCGAGTGATACGTCGCTGAAGGCGCCTCGCCGGCGCGCCGTGCCAACGAGAGCGCCTGCTCCCGGTCGTCTGCCGCCGCCGCGAGATCGGCAAGCCGCGCCAGTGCGAGCGCCTGCTTCGGATCGACACCAACCGCATGATCGAGATGCGCCCTGGCCTCATCCTCCGCCTGGAAGGAAAGGAGCAGGTGAGCGAGGTGAGCGTGGGCTTCGCCTTCGGAAACCGGCGTAGCGTCGAGACGTTCAATCCGGCCGAGCGCTTCCGGTAGTGTCACCTCGAAGTACTCGAAAACCCGACCCTCGATGTATCGACGCAGCTCGGATTGGAGCGCCTGTGGCGTGACGCCCAGGCGTTCGGTGCAGGCGCGATCGAACGGCATGCCGTCAAGCAAGGCGGTTACGAACGGACCGACGCGGGGGCCGTACTTCCCTTTGTGAGCGATGCGAAGGAAGTGCAGCAGCGCCCATGACTCGGCATAGAAGACGGACTTTTTGTCGCGTTCGTTGTAATAGGGCGACAGGTGGTCCACCGCCGCCAGCGTCTCGAGCGGCATGAACTCGCTCTGCAGCCGCTCCAGATGGCCCAGGTGCACTTTCCCTATTTTGACCTTTTTCGCATTGATCGGCTCGAACGAGCTGTAGAAGTCGGCCGCCCCTTCGTCGATCCAGACCGGCAGCTCGCCGATCCGGCGGTGCATCGCGAGGTGCACGTACTCATGGTAGACAACGTCCGAGTAGTCGTAATCGCGATCCGCGAGGATGGTGATGTAATTCATCGGGCCGGGCAGGAAGTAGCCGGCCACCTCGGTGGTCTTGCCGTTCCGGCGCGGCTGAAAGGGCTGATAGCTGCGCTCGTTCTTGAAGACGATCACCGTGACGTCAGCGGCCTCGACATCCGTCGGGGCAATCTGGTTGAGCACCGCGTGCAGTTGCTCCATGCGAGTGGCGACGTCGCGCAGATCCCGGGCCGATGCTTCACCCATGACGGTGAAGTGCGGCGACCGCACCTGCAGCCACTTCTTCTGCGGGACCACGTCGGCACGCGCGTCGCCGATCACGGCGAAGACGGCGATGGCGAGCAGCAGCAGGCGCAGCATCCACGGCCTCCAGAGGGGTATTACCGGATAGTGGAAAGGCATTGCCAACGGCCCAAGAAGCAAGGCGCCAGCAGATTACACGAATCAACGCACGTCGGAGAGAAAACGAACGGGCTGATTACCTGCTCTGACGTGGTCGCCGCTTCTTGCCCGGGGCTGGCTTGCTTGCGACGGCCTCATAGGCCAACTGCATCGCTGGCCGGACCACTCGCGGCGTCGCTTTAGTCAGTTGCACTAGCGTGCACCCCTGGCGCCCCCATGCGCCGGCCGCCGGCGTGAAGATGGCCGGGTAATCGCGGAGCAGGACCTCCTGTTCCGCAGGCGCGACCTTGACCATGCCGGTGCGTTCGTCGGCCTGGAGCGTGGCGAAGATGCGCCCGTTGGCCCGGAAGTCCGGGTGGCCCATGTGCGACCGCTCCTCGGCGCCAGGTTGCCCGAGGGCGATTTCCCGAAACTGTTCTGCCGTCATCGCTTCTCCGATCCTCCTCGAGAACCTCGAGAACCCCGCGAACCCCGCGAACCCCGCGAACCTCAGTATCCCGCCCCGTCGTACGGTCCCTGCCCGCGGGCGTAGATCAACACCTTGCGCTCGAAGGTGCAAACCGGTCTGCCGTCCTCGGTTGCCGCTCGCAGGTCGAGATGCACGATCCCCTGCCCCTGCCGCGAGCGCGAGGGTCGCGCGTCGAC
>DATJFF010000231.1:0-8818 GCA_035495795.1 Vicinamibacterales bacterium | reverse complement strand
CACGGAAGCGTCGTTCGTCTACGCCTACTCGCTTCAGGACTACGAGCGTGACTACGGCGCTGCCTACAAGAAGCCGGGACTGCTCGCGCGATTCTTTGCCCTGCTGCTCAAGGCGGTCCCGAAGGTTGGGCCGTTCAAGCCACTCGCTTTCGAACCGCTGGCATTCGACGTGGAGCAGTTGTTCCTCGAAAGCGCGGTGGCGTCGCGGACCCGCTATCAGGAGTCAATCGCGGCGCTCCGGCGGGGCCGGTTGCAGCTGCCCAATATCGACTTCGACACTGGAGTGCCGCCGGCGCCCGGCAAGAACCGGCTCGCAGACACGACCTACGCGGATTTGCTCCACAAGCTGGCTGGGCGCGACTTCAAGGACGTACCGGACGCCGTCCGGCACGAATTGCAGGCGTACTTCGCTGCCGAGCGTAAGGAAAAGGCGGCGCAGCCGCTTCCGCGGCGGACGCGGCGCGAGCTCGCGAACCTCGAGACGAGGTTCGCGAAGCCTTGAACGTCGGCCGACGAGCCGCGTGTCAGGCGGTACGCGTGAGCTGTATCGTCTCGGTCTCGTGCGAAGACTCGGCCTGAAGCCGGCTGGTCAGCAGGCGATTGGCCGGCAGCGACAGGTCTTCGCTGGCGATCTTGTCGACGCCGTCGGCGGTGATCGCATAGAGCCCGCTCTCGAGTCGCTCGAGCCAGCCGCGTTCCTTCAGGTACCAGATCGGAAATTCGAGATGCTGACTCGGGCACCCAAGCAGCTTCTCCAGAGTCACGGAGCCGAGCCCGCCGTTCTGGGGATCGCGTCGCCGCGCGATATAGAGCAGCGACAGGATGGCGTGGAACAGCCGCCGATCCTCGGAACGATGATCGCTGGCGCCCTGCTGGCCGAACACCTTCCAGGTGATCGCGCGGTTCTCCTCGTACTTGACGTCGTAGGCGGTCCTCGACGTTGGCGACGACAACGTATCGTAGGCGTGCTGAACTTCCGCGAAGCGTGCGGCGTCTCCCGTGTCCTGATTGTCGGGATGGTAACGCTTGGCGAGCATGCGGTAGACCCGCTCCACGGTCTCCGTCGTGGCGTTGGGACTGAGTTGCAGCACCTCGTAGAAATCGACGAAAACGGGTTCCGGCACCTGCACGACTCCTTGTCCCGACATATCGGCCTCCCGTAACCTCGACATTAGCGCAGTTGTGCACTCATCGGCTAGCACGTTCGTAAACGACTTTACCGTCGAATACGGTCGACTGGACCACGACGTCCGTTACCTTGGTGGGCAATGTTGTGAACACGTCCGACGCGAGTACGACGATGTCCGCGAGCATCCCGGGCGCGAGCATGCCCTTCCGCTGGTCCTCGAACTCGGCGTAGGCCGCCCACGTCGTGTAGCCGCGGATCGCATCGGCCATCGGCATCGCCTGGTCGACGCCTCCAGGCTGGCTGACGCGAGTCGCCGCCAGCCAGATGCCCTGCCCGGCCTCGAGGGGCGCGACCGGCCAGTCGCTGCCGAACGCGATGCGCCCGCCGCCGGCCATGATCCGGCGCCAGGCCCACGCGCGCATGTAGCGCTCCGGGCCGATGTTGTCCGGCCATGGGCCGGAAGGCTTTGCTTGGTTCATGTCGCCGAGCGCGACGTGCATCGGCTGCTGCGATGCGATCACTCCCAGCTTGCCGAATCGCGGGATGTCGGCCTCGGATACCGCTTCGATGTGCTCGATGCGATGGCGCCGGCCGCGCTCGGGGGCCGGATTCACTTTCATCGCCTTCTCGAACGCGTCGAGCGACATCCGGATGGCCCGGTCGCCGATCGCGTGGATCTGCACCTGCAGCCCGCGCTTGTCGAGCATGGCCACGACCCGGTTCAGCTCCTCGGCCGACAGGTTCGGCTGGCCGGCGCTCTTGCTGTTCTGGTACGGCGCCAGCATCGCCGCGGTACGGCTCTCGATGACTCCGTCGGCGAACATCTTGACGATGCCGGTGCGCAGTGTCGGGTCCTGGCCCATCCGCTTCCAGGTTTCGACCATGCGGTCCGCGTCCGCTTCGGTGGTCGAGGCGTTCGCCTGGAAGGCGAGGTAGCCGCGCACCATCAGGTCGCCGTCACGCTTCGCCGACTCGTACAGCGCCATTTCCTCGATGCTGCCGCCGGCGTTCTGGATGCTCGTCACGCCGAACTGATTCGCGTGCGCGACGGCCGCCTTGATGGCCGCGCGCCGGTCGGCATCGGTCTGCGGGGGCTGGACCTTGTCCACCAGGCGCGCCGCGGATTCCTTGAGGTGCCCGGTGGGTTCGCCGGTCTTCGGGTCCTTGACGATCTCGCCGTTGGGCGGGTTCGGCGTGTCCCTGGTGATACCGGCCAGCGCGAGCGCCTTCGAGTTCACCCAGACGCTGTGGCCGTCGTAACACCGCATCAGTGCCGGGCGATCGGGGACGATTTCGTCGAGCTGTGCCCGCGTCGGCGAGCCGCCCGGGAACGGCGTGTAGAGCCAGCCGCGTCCCCGCAGCCAGCCGTCGCCCGGGTGGGCCGCGGCGAACTGGCTGATCGCGGCCTGGACCTCGCGAAGGGTGTTCAACCCGGCGAGATCGACGTCGTTCAACGCGAATCCGCCGGCGATGAAGTGGACGTGGGCGTCATTGAAGCCGGGCACGACCGAGCCGCCTTTGGCGTCGATGACGCGCGTGTTCGGGCCGCGCAGCTTGTCGAGGTCCGAGCTCGTGCCGATGCGCAGGATCGTGTTTCCCCGCACCGCGACGGCTTCAGCCGTGGTCCCCGCGGAATCGGCAGCGAACACCTTGCCGTTGACGATGAGGAGATCCGCCGTCTGTGCCTGGTCCCCTGACGGTCCTCCCGGCTGTGCCGGCTGACATGCAGCCAGCGCAAGCGCCAGCGGCAGCCATACCCACCGATTCGAAGTCATTCCAGAGTGTCCTTTGCGGTCTTCGTGGCCTTCGTGATCTTCGTGTCCTTCGTGTGGCTCGTCGACACGATTGGCAGCGTGACAGTGGAGCGATGCGCGGTGTCGTGGTAAATGCGGATCGTCGCCTTCTGCCGCCGGTCGGAGGTCGTCTCCAGCTCGCCGGTGTGCAAGTTCCGCGAGAAGTTCGGGAAGAACGACGCTGAGAGCTGCAGGCGAATGCGGTGCCCCGCCTTGAACAGGTTGCTGGTGACCAGCTTGTCGAGGTGCAGTGTGTAGATTTCGCCGGGCGTGAGGAGTCGGCGGCCCTTTTCCGGCTCCCGGTAACTTGCACGAAGGACGTCGAGGCCCGGGCTCATCAGGTTGAACGCGGCGCCATCCGGTGCCACGTCCAGGAGTCGCGCCCAGATGTCGGTGTCGCGGCAGTCGCACGAGACGTGGAGCTCCGCGGCGATCGGCCCCGTCACCTCGATGTCGGTCGCTAGCGGCGCCGAATCGAAGGTCAGCACGTCGGGCCTCTCGACGAGCGCGCCGTAGTCGTGCGCCCCTGCCCCGTCGTAGCTATTGCGTACCGGGTTGTCCGGATCCGAGACGAACGCCGACGCCGCAGAAGACGGGACTGCCCCCTCTCGCAGCGTGCCGGGGCGGGCGGGTGCGGCGGTCGTCAGGACGAACGTCGTTTGCTCGGCTGGCGGCGGCCAGGCATCAGCTGTTCTCCACGCGTTCGCGCCCATGACGAAATAGCGGACCGGCGGCGGGTCCGCGGCGGCTTTCCCTGCGAGGTAGCGATCCATCCAGTCGAGGACCACCGCGTCGTAATCGATCGCGGCGTCGGGCCCGAACTCGCGCTCGCCCGATTTCGTCCGCGCGGTCGAGTCCACACCATGCACCCACGGCCCAATCAAGAGCGCCGTTCGCGACGGCTGGCCGCCGCGCGCCTGAACCAGCCCGCCGAAGTTCGTCGTCGCCCCTTCAGGACCGTAGTTGTCGTCGTGCCAGCCGGAGAGGTTGAGCACGGCGGCATTGGTCTTCGTGTACTTGCCGCGGAGCTCGGCGAAGTTCCAGAACGGATCCTCGGGCGGATGCTGAAGCCAGTCGAGATAGTAGGGCGCGACGTCCTTCATCTCGGACAGGGCATCGAGCGGCAGGGTGTCCTGCATGCGGCTTTCGAGCTCGGCCCAACTCTTGCGAGCCTCGTCGTGAGTGCGCGGACCAGCGAGGTTCTTCCTGACGCGGGTATCCGGCGCGATGTTCGCCCAAATCCAATACGTCCACGAGAGATCCCACACACCCCAGCTGTAGAAGAAGTTCCGCGGCGTCGAGAACGTCATCGCCGGCACCATGGCTTTCAGGTGCGGCGGTGATTCGACCGCGGCCAGCCACTGGACCGCGCCGGGGTACGAGAGGCCAAAGGTGCCGACGTTGCCGTCGGACCACGGCTGGGTAGCCGCCCACTCGATCGTGTCGTACCCGTCCTTGCCATCATGCTCGTAGGGGCGGAACTCCCCGTCCGAGCGATAGCGCCCGCGCACGTCCTGCACGACGACCGCGTAGCCGCGCTCGACCGCACGGCGGAACGTCGTGTACTCCTCGATCGCGGCGTGGGCGCCGTACGGCGTGCGATAGACGAGCGTCGGAAAGCGCCCGGCGCCGGCGGGCTTCAGAACCTCCGCGCGAAGGACGACGCCGTCGCGCATCGGGGCCGGCACATCGACGTCGCGGCTCGAGCGCTGCGGCCCGTCGAGCGGGCGGCACGCGATGGTCAGCGCGAACAGGATGGGGAGCAGGGGGCGGGGACGACCCATGCGGGTGTGCGGAGTATACTGCGCGGATACCTCATGGGGGAGCGGACGAGCATGCGCGTGGGCACGTATCGGCGCGTGCTCCCCAACGGCCTGGTGGTCGCGTCAGCCGGACCGGAGCACGCCGAACAGCTCGAGTATTTGCAGACGGTCGTCTTTCCGACCCTCGCCGACGAAGAGCGCTTCAAGGCGCGACATTACCGCAAGCACATCGAGTTGTTTCCCGAAGGACAGTTCGTCGGCCTCGACGGCGACCGCGTCGTCGCGGCGACGGCGACCATCCGGCTGCACTTCGACTTCAATCACGTCAACCACACCTTTGGCGAGATCATCCAGGGCGGCTGGCTCACTTCGCACGAGCCGGACGGCGACTGGCTGTATGGCGCCGACATCGGCGTGCATCCCGAGTATCGCGGCCGCGGTCTCGCCCAGGCGCTCTACGCGGCGCGCCAGGAGCTGGTCTGGGCGCTCGGGCTCAAGGGCCAGGTGACCGCCGGCATGTTGAGCGGCTACGGCGCCGTGAAGCACCAGACGACCGCCGAGCGTTATTACGACGACCTCGTCGCCGGCCGGATCAACGATCCAACGCTGTCGATGCAGCAGAAAGTCGGGTTCGAATTCCGGGGGCTGCTCAAGGATTACCTGCAGGATCCCGTGTGCGACAACTACAGCGTGCTGATCGTGCTCGACGCGGCGAAGGACGTCGCGGGCGCGGTGCGCCCGGCCGCCACCGCGTCACCGTCAAGGAGTTGAGCGAATGGCGTCGATTGATTTGAAGACGGAAATTCCCGGCCCGAAGAGCAAGGCATTGCTTTCCCGCCGCGCCGCCGCCGTGCCCGCCGGCCTCGGCAAGGCCACAGAGGTGGTCGTCGAACGGGCCGACGGCGCGCTGGTCCACGACGTCGATGGCAACACGTTCATCGACTTCGTCGGCGGCATCGGCGCGCTCGCCGTCGGTCACTGCCCGGCACCGGTGGTCGAAGCCGTGCAGCAGCAGACGGCGTCGCTGATCCACATGGGCTCGCTGGTCGGAACCTACGAGTCGTACGTCCGCTTGTGCGAGCTGCTGAACGAGCTCACGCCCGGCACCTTCGCCAAGAAGACGCTGCTCGCCAACACCGGCGCGGAAGCCGTCGAGAACGCCGTCAAGGCGGCGCGTGCCTACACGAAACGTCCGGGCGTCATCTGCTTCGAGGGCGGGTATCACGGCCGGACGCTGCTCACGCTCACGCTGACGAGCAAGTACAGCCTGTTCAAGAAGGGCATGGGCCCGTTCGCCTCCGACGTCTACCGGCTGCCGATGCCGAAACCCTATCGCCGCCCGGCGAGCATGAGCGCGGAACAGGCCGTGGACTTCGGCCTGCACCAGCTCGATCAGGCATTCACGGCGCAGGTCGACCCGACGGAGGTTGCGGCGATCGTGATCGAGCCGGTGCAGGGCGAGGGCGGGTTCGTGCCGATTCCGCCGCGGTTCCTCCAGCGGATCCGCGCCCTGTGCACCGAGCACGGCATCGTGATGATTGCCGACGAAGTGCAGTGCGGCTTCGCACGGACCGGAAAGCTGTTCGCACTCGAGCACTACGGCATCGACGCCGACATCATCGTCACCGCGAAATCGCTCGGCGCCGGGATGCCGATCAGCGCCACGACCGGACGCGCCGAGATCATGGACGCGACCCACGTCGGCGGAATGGGGGGCACCTACGGCGGCAATCCCGTCACCTGCGTGGCGGCCATCGCCGCGATCGAGATGATGCGGCAGCCGGCGTTTCTGGCACGCGCCGAGCGCGTCGGCCAGATCCTGCGCGAAACGCTGGAGGGCTGGCAGCGGAGGCACCCGCTCATCGGCGACGTCCGCGGCCTGGGCTCGATGATGCTGATCGAGCTGGTGAAGAACCGCGAGACGAAGGAGCCCGCGCCCGACGAGACGCTGGCGATTATCAGGAGCGCGTTCCAGCACGGCGTGATTGCGATGCGGGCCGGGCTCTTCACCAACGGCATCCGCTTCCTGCCGCCGCTGACGATCGGCGACGATCAGCTGGGCGAAGGCCTGGCCGTTGTCGAAGCCGCGCTCGCCGAGGTCGAGGCGAAGATGGGGCTCGCCCTCCAACACGCGTGACGGATGGCGGCAGCTGACACCATCCTTCATAACGGCCGTCTCTGGACCGGCCTTGGCGGCCGGTCCAACACGACCGCCCTGGCGATCGCCCGGGACCGAATCGCCGCGGTTGGGAGCGACGCGGACGTTCTGAATCTCCGCGGGCCTGGCACCCACGTCGTCGATCTCGCCGGACAGAGCCTGCTTCCCGGCTTCGTCGACGCGCACGCGCACATCTGGAAGATCGGTCACCTGCTGACGACACTGCTGGATGTGCGAGGCGCGGAGAGCCTTGCCGATCTCGGGACACGGGTGCGCGCGCAGGCTGCGCGCCTTTCCGCGGGTGCCTGGCTCTACGGCCGCGGCTACAACGAGGCGCGCTTCCCCGAGCGGCGCGGCCCAACTCGCCACGACCTCGACCGCGTCGCCGACGATCGCCCCGTCGTGTTGATGCGCACCTGCGCCCACATCATCGCCTGCAACAGCCGTGCGCTGGCGATCGCCGGCGTCACGCGCGACACGCCGGCGCCGCCAGGCGGCGAGATCGAGCACGACACGGCCGGCGAGCCGACCGGTGTGCTGTCGGAGCGCGCGATGGCGCTCGTGCTGCGGCGGATGCCGCCGCCCACGCAGGACGAATATGCGTCGATGATCGGCGCCGCGCTCAGGCATCAGCTGTCGCACGGGATTACCAGCACCAATGACGCGGGGGTGGCGCCCGAGCTCCTCGAGACCTACCGGCAGCTCGATGCCGCCCGGCAACTCCCCTGCCGCGTCAACGTGATGGCGCTCCGTATCGTGGATGGTGTCGGCGCGATCCCGCTGCCGCCGAAACACTCCAGCGATCGACTGCGCATCGATACCGTGAAGTTCTTCGCCGATGGCGGCCTGAGCGGCGCGACGGCGGCGTTGAGCGTTCCATACCGTCATGCCGACACGCGCGGCGTGCTGCGCATGGACACGGGCGAGTTCCTGCAGTTGGCGCGCGACGCGCACCAGGCCGAGTGGCGGATCGCGACGCACGCGATCGGCGATGTCGCGATCGAACAGGTACTGAATGTCTACGAGACGCTCGGCGACGGGCCAGTGCGTCACCGCATCGAGCACTTCGGCCTTCCGACCGACGCGCAGATCGCCCGCGCCGCGCGGCGCGGCATCATCGCCGCTCCGCAGACCATTTTCGTGCAGGCGCTCGGCAGGAACTTCCGCCAGTATCTGCCGGACACGCTGCTGTCCCGCGCCTACCCGGTGCGGGCGATGATCGACGCCGGGGTGACGGTGGCCCTCTCGTCGGACGCGCCGGTCGTGGAGAACGACTCGCCGCTGGCGGGGATGGAAGCGGCGCTGATCCGCCGCGACGCCGAGGGCCACCTGATCGCGCCGGACCAGGCCATCACCCTCGACGAGGCGCTCGACGGCTACACCCGCGGCGGCGCTGTGGCATCGGGAGACGATCGCATACGCGGCCGCCTCGAAACCGGAATGCAGGCGGATCTCGTCGTCCTCTCCGGCGACATTCGAGCCACCCCGCCGGAGAGGCTCACCTCGCTCGCGGTCGCGCAGACCTGGGTCGGCGGTCAGCTGGCGTACTCCGCGTGATGGCTGACGTCGGTGTCGTGCGGTCACTCCTGCGCGAGGACCGGCCGTGGTCGATTTACGCGCTGGGCGATCTCGATCCGCGCCGCGCCCAACACTGCGACTGGTACGTGCGCGGGCGATCGGTGGCGTTGCTCTACCGCGAGTTCGGCACCCCGATTCTCTTTGCTGCCGGGGAGCCCGACGTGATCGCCGACCTTCCCGACCTGGACGCCTGCCTGCTGCAGGTTCCAGAGCGGTTCCTGGGAGCAATCCAGCACCGGCTCGAGCTGGAGTGGACGTGCCCGGTTTTGCGAATGACGCTCGACCTGGCTCGCTTCGCCAGTTGTCCCGGGAGCAGCGTCCACCCACTCGGAGCCACCGACGAACATGAGCTTCGCGAGTTGTACGAAGACGGACGCGAGAGCGGAGAGGAGCCGGA
>DATJFF010000230.1:0-19667 GCA_035495795.1 Vicinamibacterales bacterium | reverse complement strand
TCCCGGCAGGAGACAGCGTTTCTCTTCGACCTCGACGGCACGCTCGTAGACAGCGTCTACCAGCACGTGCTGGCCTGGCACGAGGCGCTGCGCTCCGAGGGCGTGGACCTCTCGATCTGGCGCATTCACCGGCGGATCGGGATGAGCGGCGGCCTGTTCACGAACATGCTTCTCCGTGAAACCGGCTTGGAGCTCGATCAGGACCGCATCGACCGGGTGCAGCAGCGGCACCGAACGGCCTACCTGGAACGAGTCGGAAGCGTACGGCCGCTGCCCGGCGCGCGCGAGCTGCTGGACCATCTCTCCGACGCCGGAATCCCATGGGCGATCGCCACCAGCGGCAAGCGCGAAACGGCCGCGCCCGTAATCGAGACGCTCGGTATCGATCCCTCCGCCGACAACATCATCACCCGCGATCAGGTCCGCTTCGCCAAGCCCGACCCCGACTTGTTCCTCGCCGCTGCGGCGCGGCTGCACGTATCGATCGAATTCGCCTCGGTCGTCGGCGACAGCGTCTGGGACATGCTCGCCGCCCGCCGTGCCCGGGCGCTCGGCATCGGCCTGCTGTCGGGCGGATACGGGACCGAGGAGCTCGAGCGCGCCGGCGCCTATCGCGTCTTCGACGACCCGGCCGGCATGCTCCGCCACATCGACGAAGTCGGCGGACGCACGTGATTGCGTCCATTGGCGATTGGTGATTGACGATTGGTGATTTATTGGCGATCCGGGGATTGAGGCATTGCGGCATTCGATTGACGATTGCCGCATTGGGACATCGAGCGATTTGGGGGAATCACGATTGGTGATTGGAACGATTCTGCCTTGTGCCTTGTGCCTTCTGCCTTGTGCCTTGTGCCTTGTGCCTTCTGCCTTCTGCCTTCTGCCTTCTGCCTTCTGCCTTTTGCCTTGACCGATGCACAATGGCGCCGGACAAGTCCCTTCGTATGTGGCGCCCAACCGACGGTCAATGGTGGTCCCTGGTGATGGTCGCGCTGTTCATCGTCTTCGCGTGGCCGCCGGCGACTGGCAAGAGCCTGGGGATGACGGTCGTGAACTGGGCGGTGGATCCCTGGGGCGAGCTGCCCATCCTGCCGCCGCCGCTCGGGCGAGGCGCCAGCGACGACGTGGAAGCGGTCGAGGCGCACGACGCCGAAGTGCGGCGGTTCGACGAGCTCAATATGAAGGGTGGGTGGACGCGGCGCCGGCTGCTGCTCAAGGTCGCCAACGACCCATTCGACAAATCCATTACACGGCAGGTGCTCAGCGCGCTTGCCGTACTTAGCGCGCTCGTTCTCTGGCGCGTTGCAGGGCGCGCGCGCGTCCATTGACGACGGACGACTGACGATTGACGATTTATTGACGATCCGGGGATTGTCGGATTGCGCCATTCAATTGTTCATTGAGCCAATGACTCAATGAAGCAATGTCGCAATCATCGATTGAATGCCGCAATCCTCAATCGTGAATCCTCAATAAATCATCAATCGTCAATCACCAATCGTCAATGGACGCGCGGCACCCCTATTGGCCGGACGACGAGTCGACTCCCTTGATGGTGATTTTCTCGACGGTCCAGGTCGAGCAGTCGCCCTTGTAGATGACGGTGTCCGACTCGCAGTGCAGTTCGTGGACCAGGCAGCCGCTCTGCCCATGCCCGAGCCCGGTTTGCGCCCAGCCCAGGAGTTTGCCGTCGAGATCGAACTTGTAGATCTTGCCGTTGCCGTCGCCGCTGAAGAGGTACTGCGTCGGCCCCGGGGTCGTGCACACGCTCCACGGCGCGCCCATGCCGGTGATGATCCTCACTGGCTTCAGGTTCGGATCGAACACCTGGACCCGGCGGTTGCCGCGATCGGCGACGTAGATGTTGCCCTTGGCGTCGTTGGTGATTCCATGCGGGGTGTTGAACTGGTTCGGGGCCGAGCCGCGTTCACCGATCGCGCCGACCCAGGTTCCGTCCTTCGAGAACTTGACGAGGCGTGAGTTGTTGTAGCCGTCGGAGACGAAGATGTTTCCCTGCGTGTCCCAGGTGACGTCGGTCGGCCGGTTGAAGACGCCCGGGCGCGCCGGCGGCGTCTCCTTCTCGACGTGCCCTTCCTCGGTGAACTGCTCGAGGTAGTCGATCGCTTCCGGCTTCCGGCCCAGGACGAGGATCACGCGCCCCTCGGGATTGAACTTGACGACCATGTTCGAGCCTTCGTCGACCATCCACACGTTGTCGTCCTTGTCCACGCGCACCGTGTGCGCGAACGACGAGGCGTAGTTGTCGGGCCCCCACTGCTTGACGAACTTCAGCGTCCGATCGAACTCGAACAACTGCGATGCGGTCGAGCCCTTGGCCGGCCCGGTGGCGCCGCTGCGCGTGAAGACGAAGAGACTTCCCTTGGAATTCTTCGCGACGCCTACCGCCTCCCCGATCGTGTGGCCGGGTATCATCAGCGGCAGTACTTCTTCGGCGACCTGCAGCCGCGGTGTCTGCTTCTCGAGATCGAGCTGTTTCTGGATCGCCGCCTTCATCTCGGGGTTCATCGCCCCGCCGCCTTGGGCGATCAGCCCGGCGCCGGCGGCCACGAACGCCAGCACGTACAGTGACTGTTTCATGGAAACCTCCTGAACGACGCTTCCCCGCGGCGAAGTATAGCGACAGGGGCGGATTTTGCCGACGAAGAAGTTGTCTCCATTTCGTCTCCAAATCGTCTTCGTTTCGTACAGAGCTGACCTCCACAGACGCGGCACTCCCGGAAGTGGACATGGCGGGCATGGCACGGTACCGTGCGAGTTCACGGTGACCGACTTCACGCACACGTGCACGCCATCGGCTCGCGCCGCGCCGTTCGTCGACGGTCTCCTCTTCGATCTGCGTCTCGCAATACGCGGCCTCGTGCGCGACCGGGGATTCACCCTCGCCGCGGTGGCCATGCTCGCCATCGCGCTGGCGCTGAACACCACGGTGTTCGCAGTGATGGACGCGATGTTGTTCCGCGGCTATCCGGGTGTGGTCCGGAACGATCGACTGCTCTACCTTCAGGAACGCGATGCGGCTGGACGGTGCTGCGTCGCCTACGCCGATTTCGAGGACTGGCGGCGGGAAGCGCAATCCTTCGCGGGCCTGGCCTACGTCGCAACGAACCGCCCGATCACGATGCGGGTCGGCGACGGCCGGGCTGCGGACCTGTTCGCGATCAGGGTGAGCCCGAACGCATTCGGCCTGCTCGGGGTGAGCCCGGTCCTCGGCCGCGACTTCGTCGTGACCGACGGCGAACCGGGTGCGCCGCAGGTGGCGCTGCTCAATCACCGGTTCTGGGTCAGCCGGTTTGGGGCACGCCCCGACATCGTGGGTACCGCCGTTGAGATCAACGGCGCGCCCGCCACCATCATCGGCGTGATGGCGGAGGGATTCGACTTCCCGATGCGGGAGAGCCTGTGGATGCCGCTCGTGCCGACACCGGAACTGCTCCAGCGCGGCTTGTCGTCGGCCGGGTTCACCGTAGTCGCAAGGCTCCGCGACGGCGTCAGCCGCGAAGAGGCGCGAGCCGAGCTCGAGACGATCAATCGCCAGCTTGCTGCCGCATATCCGACGACGAATCGCGAGCTGGTTCCAACTGTTGCCAGCCACTCGGAGACGATGAGCGGCCGCAACGCCCGGCTGATCTGGGGCTCGACATGGATTGCGGCGTGGTTCGTCTTCCTCATCGCCTGCGGCAACCTCGCGAACCTGACGATGATGCGCACGGTGGGGCAGTGGCGCGAATTCTCGACGCGGGCCGCGCTCGGCGCCGGCCACCAGCGGCTGGCCTGGCAGGTCGCCATCGACAACGTGATCGTCGCGGTGACCGCCGCTCCGATCGCCTGGTGGATTACCAACTGGAGTGTGCGCCAGTGGGCGGCGATAACCGCCTCGATCTACCAGATCCTCGACTACCGCGTAGACGCCGGCACTCTGATGTACCTCGTCGCGGTCACGGTGCTCGCCGTTCTTGTGATGTCGGCGGCGCCGCTCGTCAGGGTGTGGGAGCTTGGCCGTCGAAACGCGCTGACCGCCACGACTCGCGGCGCGACCCAGGATCCACGCAGCCGGCGAATGGCCGCGACGCTCATCGCCTGCCAGATGGCCCTGGCGGTCGTGTTGTTGTGCGGCGCGGGCCTGCTCGTGCGGAGTCTGGCGGCCATCGTCGGCGCGGAGACCGGCGTCTCTGACGCGCGTGGCGTGGTCGTGGGCTCCCTGCGGCTGCCGTCCGCCGGGTACTCGACCGCGGAGACGCGACGGGACTACTTC
This sequence comes from Vicinamibacterales bacterium, assembly GCA_035495795.1. GTDB lineage: Bacteria > Acidobacteriota > Vicinamibacteria > Vicinamibacterales > UBA2999 > VFZN01. Next base: position 15,394 of record DATJFF010000230.1, on the reverse strand, counting down.
GAGCGGATCGAGCAACGGCTTTCCGCGCTCCCTGGTGTCGCACGGGCAGCACTCGCGAGCACGATTCCAGTGCGATACTCCCCGCCGCGAACGTTCGAGATTGACGGGGTCTCGACGGCACACGACACGGCGCCTCCGGTCACCACGGTCGCGACCGGGCCGGGCTATTTCGAGATCGTCGGTGCGCCGGTTCTCTCGGGCCGCGACTTCGATGTCCACGACGGTCCTTCGTCGTTGCCTGTCGCGCTCGTCAACGAAAGCTTCGCGACGCGCTACTTCGGCAACGCATCGCCGATCGGCAAGCGGATTCGAATCGGCGTCGGCGATCGGCTCGGGGACTGGCGCGTCATCGTCGGAGTGGTCTCGAACATCCTGCAGTCCGATCCGCTGCGCCAGACGTTCAAGCCAATTGTCTATGTGCCGTTCGGTCAGCAGCCGGCTCCCCAGACGGCGTACTTCATGTTGCGCACGACACGTTCGCCCGCAGAGATCGTCTCGAGCGCCAGAAGCGAGATCCGTGGCGTGGACGCCGACGTGCCACTGGCCAGTTTCGGCACGCTCGCGGACAGCTTCGCGTTCGATCGCGATTTCATGGACGCGGAGCACAGCGAGCTTGCCAAGCACGCGACGGTCGCGCGGATCTTCGGCGCGATTGCGCTGCTCCTCGCCGCCGGCGGCCTGATTGCGGTCCTCGCGCACGCGGTCGGTCAACGCACGACCGAGGTCGGGGTGCGGAAGGCCGTGGGTGCGACGGACGGGCACATCCGCCGGCTGGTCGTCCGCGATGGCATGCGGCCCGTGGCCCTCGGCCTCGCCGCGGGCTTTGGCGTCTCGGTGGCCGTGGCTCGTATCCTCCAGTCGCAACTGGTTGGTGTATCGCCGTACGATCCGGCGACGTTTGCCGCGGTCGCTTTCACGACGGTGGCGGTCGCCCTGCTCGCGTGCAATGTGCCGGCCCGCCGCGCGATGCGCGTCGATCCCGTCGTCGCACTCCGCCACGAGTGACGCAGTTGGCAGGATTCTCTGCCTTCTGCCTTCTGCCTTCTGCCTTTTGCCTTTTGCCTTTTGCCTTTTGCCTTTTGCCTTCCGGTTGCCGGCCTTTTGGCAACCGGTCAGAACCAGACCCGCTGCCACTGCAGTGTCAGCGTATCGAAATCGGTGCCCCGCCTGGTGGTCGTGCCGGTGTTGTAGACGACCTTGACGGAGTTCGACGCGCCCGCCGGGATCGAGAGCGTCGCGCCCAAACGTAGGTTGCGCTGCTCGTCGGGGCTGACCATCCGTTCGATCCGCGTCTCGCCGCCTTCGAACCACGTGGCGTTGAATGCGAGCCAGCTGCGGCGCGTGAGCGCGTAACCCACATGGCCCTGCAGGGACAGAATCGGGGCCTGCGATTTCCGCGCATTCCCCGGAAAATAGTGGTCGTTCGTCGTGAACAGCCACGCGCCCACATAGCCCTCGAGGGTCCAGCGGCCCAGGGGCCGCGACACTCCGATCTCCGGTTTGAGGGCCCAGCGGTTGTAGCCAAGGTTCAGCACGCGCTGCTCGTCGTATGCGCCGAGGGGCGGCATCACCGTCACACTGGCGCCGATCACGGTCCCGCGCGGCGCGTGGGCGAACTCCGTGAGGCCGAGCGCCGGCGCCCCCATGAGCCCGACCGAGAGCTTGATCCGAGGATCGACCAGGCCGTTCATCGGAAAGCGTTCCGGGTGTCCGCCGACCTCGCCGGAGATGTGGCCTGACGCAACCGGAGCCACTGCCAGGATGCGGGCCTGGCGACCGGCCAGGCCGAACGTGTAACCGAAGGCGAACGTTGCGATCGTCAGCTCCGCCCTGACGTCGTGCACCGGCACCGACGGATCGAAGAGCAGCGCGCCCTCCGATCCGCCAACACCGGCGATCACAAACGTCGTACCTACCGGCGCTGGAGAATACGAGCGCGGCTCCAGTTCCTGGCCGAGCGCCGGGGCAGCGCACAGCAGCCACACGACGATGGCAAGCGCCCGCATCGCTACACCAGCTGCGGCGTGGCAGCCTCGATGGCAATGCCGCGCGCGCTGAACGTCGCCGCGAGATCGCCGGCGAGAAACGCCCGCGCCCCGGCCGAATCCTTGAGGTGCGCATCCATGTGCGCGAGGCAGAGCGCCCGAACGATCTCCTGCGCGTGTGCTTCCGGCATCAGCTCGTTGAACGGCCGCGCCGCTCGCGCCAGGGCCGGCCCGTCGTTCTCGGGGTCCGGAAAGTTGGGACTGCTCCACATCGATCGCAGCAGCTCGTGAGCGACTTCCGCGTGGTCGACGAAGTGCATGTGCCCGGCGCGAGGCATCACCGCGAACCGAGAGGGCTTCGGCAGCAGCACCGCCAGCTCGCGGAGGTCATCGAGCATTACGCAGTTGTCGAGCTCGGCCGCGAGGAGGAATGAGGGCACCGGCCTTCCCCAGTCATCGAGGCGCAGCCGCGGCCCGACGCGGCGCAGCTGCGGGATCGGGCTGCGTGATCCCCACAGCGGCGCCATGGCAAACGTCGCCCGCGGCCGCCTGCTGACCGAGTTCAGCGCCAGGCTGGTCCAGCCGCCGTACGAGTGCCCGCACGCACCGACCTGCCCGGCATCGATGCGCCCGGCAAGCTCCGGTTCGACACCGTCCGACATCTGCTCGATGACGAATGCGGCGTCAGCAGGACGATAATTCGCCAGCTCGTCGATCGACATCGTCGATCGCCGGCCCGTTCCGGCCTGCTGATCCCGGACCATGTCAGCGATCGTGTCGCCTGGAAAGTCGGGCGACGCGACCACGTAGCCGTGGCTGGCCAGATGGGTGCAGAGAAACGTCTTGTCCCGGCGATCGCCGTTCGCGCCGTGGCAGTGCACGACGAGCGCGAATCGCCCGGCTGCCGCGCCTGCGTCGCGCACCGCATGCTGACGCATCTCCGGCATTCCCGGAGCGATCGTGTACGCATCTCCGCCGGCTTCGTCGAGATCCCGGCCGCGGAACGACGCCGCGGCCGGATACCAGACCTCGACGGTCAACTCGCGACTGCCGCGCGCGTCATCCCGCATCGTGAGGGTGCGCACGCCGACGGGGAACGAACCTCTGTCAAACGGGTTGTAGGACATGACCATTACCTCGCGGCGACCTTCATCGCCGAGTAAACCGCCTGGAGCAGGCGCCGGCCCCGCTCCTGTTCGTAGCCGCCGGTGATCCACTTGTTCGGGACGTAGGAGAACGACATCCGCGCGTCGAGGTCCACGAAGGCGATCGATCCGCCCGCACCACCCCACCACGCCTGACGGGATCCGGTCTCCCCGCTCAGGAACGCGCCGTCCAGCGAGTAGCCGAGGCCCCAATTGATTGGGAACCCGAACACGAGGTCGGTGCCGCGAACCTGCTGCTCGAGCACCCGCAGGCGGCCAGCGTCGGACATGAGGCGCTTGCCGAACGCGCCGCCGTTGGCGAGCGCCGAGTTCACGGCGGCTACACCACGAGCGTTTGCGTGACCGTTCATGGCGCCCATCTCGGCGCGGCGCCACTTCACGGTCCACGTGTCGTGCACGGTCACGCGCGGGTTGAAGAGCGCGCGGTCGTAGAGCGAGTCGCCGCCGATCGCGTTGTCCTGGGGCCGGCCGGGGGTCATCAGGCAGACCACGGGGTCGTACTTCGCGGCCGTGCCGATATGGACGTCGTCCTCGACGCCGAGCGGAGCGGCAATCTCCTCCCGCAGGAACTGACCCAGCGATTTGCCGGTGGTGCGGCGAACGATCTCGCTCACCAGGTGGCCGATGGTGAACCCGTGGTACCCGTGCGCGGTGCCGGGCTTCCACCACGGCGCCTGGCGCGCGAGCAGCGCCGAGGATTTCTCGGTGTCGTAAATGGCCGGCAGCGTCATGTGCTCGGTCCAGCCGGCTACGCCGGACGAGTAGTTCAGGAGCTGCCGAACCTGGATGTCGCCCTTGCCGTTCTCGGCGAACTCCGGCCAGTACTTCGAGACCTGTGCATCCAGGTCGATGACGCCGCGATCGGCCAGCACCAGCGCGCTCAACGCCGTGAGCGTCTTGGTGTTCGAGAACATCTGGACGATCGTGTGACGCTCCCATTCACGGGCGAACGTCATGTCGTAGTAACCGCCCCACAGGTCGACCACGCACTCACCGTCCATGAAAACAGCGGCCGACGCGCCGATGTCGCGGGTGGTGTTCAGGTTGTCGGCGAACACCTCGCGAACACCGGCGAATTCGTCTTTGCAGGTGCCGTGGATGGGGGCCAGGTTCGAGGCCGGGTGATCGAGAAGGCCGATGGTCATATGAGGTCCTCTTTCTAGTCAGTCGTTTGGGATGTTGGTCGTCAGCGCTCGAGACGCCGCAGCCGTCCGTCGAGCGATGCGGCAAACGCGCTCAGCGCCCGGCTGTCGATCGACGCCAGCGCGTCAATCTCCACGCCGGTCAGCTCGCAGCCCTGTTCCAGCAACTCGGCGATCACCCCGGCGGCGTCTTTCGAGAACCGCCGGCGGAGGCCGGGGTCTGTCGCCAGTTGGCCAATCAGCCGTTCCACGTTTCGCTGCGCCATGCCCGCGGTAATTGCGGACCGCGTTCCATCCCGAAATGAAGCCGTGTGATAGACGGAAGTTGTTACGAGTCAGCTGTTTGCGAGGAGCATCAGCCGGCGGCAGGGTTCCTCACAGTGCGGCGATCCCGGCAGTCTGCAGCCACCCGCTCGTACACCTTGACGGTTCACGCCGGGCCGGGCCACTCTCCACCTGCAATGCACCAGGACGACGCGCTGCTGGAGGGCCTGCCGCCGCTCCTCCGTGCGGCAACCGCGCAAACGGCGGTTCGCGGGCTGGGGGTGGCGCGGCGGGATGGATCGGCGGAGGTTGTGATCACCTACGCCGACCCGCTCGGGGTCGGTTCGTCGCGACTTGGTGCCAGCGACCTGCCCGCTCGCCTGGTGCCGGGCGGCAGCGAGTCCTTTCGGCTGACGCCGGGCGATGACGCCTGGAACGACGGCGGCTTTCTCGAGAGCCGTGTGTTCCAGGCCGGCTATCCCGACTCAGTGCGCGCGATATGCGAGGCCAGGCAGCTGATTGCCGAACCGCTTCGCGGCAGCGATCCGTCGTCCACGCTGCTGGTCGCCCTCAACTACGTTCACACGGCAACTGTCCCGGACCAGGCCGCAATCGCGGACCTCCATGCACGAGTGGGCGAGGTGCTGACCCGGCCAGAGGCACCGGCGGCAGAAATCGAACGGCTGCGGCGGCTTGCGCGCATCGACGAACTGCTGCCGCAGCTCTTTCACACGCTCGACGTGGTCGGGATCTTCGAGCGTCTTTCGAACCTGACGCGCGCGCTGCTGCCGCACGACGTCCTCGGCCTCGGCTTGTTCAGCGACGATCGACGTCAGGTCCAGGTCATCGCACAGGCGGCGCCGGCTCCAATCCCGCCGCTCATGCCGCACGGCTATCCGCCGGTGATCATCGAGCACTGGCTGTGCAACCTGGTGCCCGATCTGCTCGAGCACCCCGTGGAGCGGCACGATGTGCTGGCCAGGTCGGGAATGCGCGCGTCGATTCGCTGTGCGGTCCGCCTGGACGGCAACGTGCTCGGCGGGCTCAGTTTCAGCTCGCGCGAACCGGGCTGTTACCGCGCCGTCGATCTGGTGGTTGGGAGGCGAATCGCGGACTTCGTCGCCCTTGCGCTCTCGCACCAGCGGCTCGCCGAGCAGGCCCGCCAGTCGGAAGCCCTGCGCTCTCGCGCCGCCACCATCGAGCTCCTCCGCGAGCTGTTGCGAAGCGCCATCAGCGAGGGCGACCTGCCCCAGGTCTGGAGCCGCGTCTCCGGCGTCGCTCAGAAGGTGCTGCCGCACGACGGCTTGTTCCTCACCGCGGTGCTGCCCAACAAGACGCAGGCCCGCGTCTACGCATCGATCGCCCCGGACGACGCGCGCCTGCCGGATATCGTCGACGTTCCGGCGGGAGTCATCCACAACAACGACTGGCAGTACCAGATCTTCGACGACCTGCTCGAGGACCCGGTGCAGCGGCACGGCCAGGCGGCGGCAGCCGGTTATCGTTCGGCGCTGCGCGTGCCGATCCGGCTCGATGGCGAATACGTCGCCGGTGTGTCGTTCCTTTCGCTGACGCCGGCGCGCTACACGCTGCCGGATGTCGCGGTGGCGCGGAGCGTGGCGGACGGGCTCGCCGCCCAATTCATACGCGAGCGGGGACGGGCCATGGCCAGGCAGGCCGACGAGGCGGCGGCCCGCCTCTCGGCCCTCGAAGCCAGGGTCAAGACGCTGACCGAGGAGCTCAACTCGCGCGCCGGCTATCACCGCGTGATCGGCGAGTCGCCGTCCTGGAAGACGGTCCTCAAGCAGGCGACGCAGGTCGCCTCCACCGACGCCACCGTGCTGCTGCTCGGCGAGTCCGGGACCGGCAAGGAAGTGGTCGCGCGGTTCATCCACCGCGCCTCGAGCCGGGGGAAAGGCCCGTTCGTCGCGTTGAACTGCGCGGCGCTTCCCGAGCAGCTGCTGGAATCCGAGCTCTTTGGTTACGAGCGGGGAGCGTTCACCGGCGCGATGCAGAGCCGCGCCGGTCAACTCGAGCAGGCCGCGGGCGGGACGCTGTTTCTCGACGAAGTCGCCGAAATGGCAACCAATGTTCAGGCAAAGTTCCTCCGCGTCCTCCAGGAACGGGAATTCCAGCGGCTGGGCGGCACCAGGGTGCTCAAGGCCGACGCCCGAGTGGTAGCGGCGACCAACCGCGATCTGGAGCGGGCCATCGAGCGCGAGCAGTTCAGGGAAGACCTCTATTACCGGCTGAATGTCTTTGCCATTCACCTGCCGGCGTTACGCGATCGTCGCGAGGACATCCTGGTCCTCAGCCAGGCCCTGCTCGACGATCTCGGCCAGTCACTGGGGCGGCCGGCGGCGGGTATCGCCCAGGACGCGCGGCGGGCGCTGCTCGATTACCACTGGCCGGGCAACGTGCGCGAATTGCGCAACATCCTCGAACGCGCGGCGATTCTGGCCGACGGCGGGCTGATTGTCGCCGAGCACTTCGCCTTCCGTCCCTCGGCACCGCGAGCGGCGATGGCGACGGCATCGAACGCTGACGGACCGGATGCCGCTCAACATGCCCCGGCCGACCTGAAAGCCGTGGAGCGGTCGTTGATCGAGCGGGCGATGGCGGAGGCGCGCTTCAACAAGTCCCGGGCGGCGCGGCAACTCGGTCTGACGCGCGCGCAGCTCTATGCGAAGTTGAAGCGGTACGGCCTCGAGTAGCCAAGCCGGAGAATCGCGCTACCCCTCTTCGGCCGCTGCGGTTCCTACTCACGTGCTTGCGCGGTCCCGCGCAGCTGGCATCCATCTTGTAAAGAGCGATGGCCATGAAGAAGCAAACCCCCGAGTCGACGGAGCCGCAAATGGTTTTGCGCTGGCTGTTTCGCCAGAAGGATCGCCTTCTGACCTGCGGGATCAGCCGCGCCGCAGGAGCCGCATTTGAAGTCGTGACCGTACCGCATTGGGACATCCGGAGCGCCTCGGTAGAACGTTTCTCATGCGCCATGAAGGCGCTCGAGCGGCACGCCGAGATCGCCGCCTCGCTGCGCGAATCGGGATGGTCGGGAACGGCGTATACCCGGTGACCGCGGCAGCGCCTCAGCTGGACGCGTAAAACACGTATCCGCGAGGCGACACTCCACACCAGCCCAGGGGAAATGTCGAACAGACGGGGCTCGGGCAGATGGCATCAAGAATGCTTCTTTAGGTGTGCAGTGGAGGCGATATGCGGATCTGCTATTCCGTCGAGACGTTTGCCAGACGTGCCGAGGCGGAGCTGGCCGCACGGAGATACAACCGGCTGGCGCTCCCGACCGAATGGGCCGACATCATGGGGCCCAAGCCAGGCGAGCCGTTCTATCGGCTGCGAATAACCGAGTTCCAGGGACCGGACTACGTTCGCGCGTAGGCACAGTGCGGCAGCCGATCCGCAGGCCCGTGCTGCTCAGGCGATCGCTTCCACTCGCAACCGCACCGCCGGGTCGCCGAGAATGAGGTAGTTCCGGGCGTCGTCGCGCGCGACCCAGCGGTTGGCCAGATTCGGTGCCGGCACCGCACCGGTGACCTGCTGCTCTTCCACCAGCATCTGGAGCTCCGAGCTCAGTACCGACCAGCGACGATTGAAGTCGTCGGTCGCCTGTCCGATCCGCTCGCCGGCGAGCAGCCGCTCCATCACGCTGCGAAACTCCTGGACCTGCGGTCCTCCCCGATCGGTCTGGAACGAGAAGGCCCACGCGCGATCGATGTGAGCCAAAACGGCAAGCGCCCCCCTGGCGAGCAGACGTTGCGGCAGGCGCGCGACGATCGGCGCGTCCATCAGCGGCACCGGCTTGTTGTCGGGTCCGCGGCTGTAGGTGTCCTTGGCCGGGCAGCCGCCGCCGTAGCAGGCAAACAGGAAATGGATCATCCCCTGCACCTTGGCGTCGGCCGGCACGTCGGCGCCGCGGAGGTATTGATCAGGCGTCGCGGGGCTGCCCTTCGCCCACGCCTGCGAAAGCAGGGCGCCCTGGCCTTCGCGCTGATCGGCAGCCTTGGTTGAGTCGAACGCGACACCGTGCGATCCGGTGAAGAGCAGCGACGGGCGCCCGGTGGCGACGTCGCCGCGTAAGATGGCTTCGAGGTTGGCGCGGGTTGCCTGTTCGCCGAGGAAGTCCGCCACCGCGAAGCCCTTGCCTGCACCAAGCGGGGTCGCCCCCTGGCCCTTCGCGAGCGGGACGCCGATCTGGTTGTGCAGCAGACCGGTCGCGCGGTCGGCGGCATTCTTGGTCACCCAGAATGCGCTCGTTCTCGTGGTCGAAACCGCGTCCTGCTCGTACTTGACCACCGCCTCTGCGTACGCCGCGTACTCTGCCGGCGTGTCGAAGTGCAGCCGCCCCACGTTCCAATAGCAGTCGAGCAGGTATTGGAACTCGAAGGACACCTCCGTCGGGCTGCCGACGATGAGGAGGTAAAGCGGCACTCCTTGTGTCGGATCCACGACCGCGAGCGTCACTCCCCGCTTGTTGAGCCAGTCGCGCGCCGACTGTCCGGCCGGGTAATCCGGGAACTCGCGGTAGAGCGGCCCTGCCTGCCCTTTTCGCAAGTCGAGCAACGGCTTGAGCGCGGCCACGACGTCGGGCGAAGTACCGGCCGCAAAGATGACGCCCCAGCCGGCCTGGTTCAGCGCGTTCGGATCCTTGACCGACTCCGCCGCGGCCAGCACCTCTTTGGGATCCGCTTTCTGGATGATCGACTGCGGATCGACGCCGATGGTCTGCAGCGCACCGTTGGCGAGGCCGGGCAGCGATTCGCCGCTGCCCGCGCGGACGCCGAACGGCAGCGGCATCTCGTCGTCAGCGACGTCGGGAAGTTCGTCGGCCATGACGGTTTCCTACGAGACGAGCGCGGCCTGCCACATCGCGTGGGCGACCTGCGGGCCGTCGATGTCCGAGTGAGCGCCGGAGGCGCCGCCGCCTTTCGCGATGAACTTGCTGCTTTCCAGGTTTGTGATGGTGCCGGGCGTGAAACCGTAGTCGCCGTCGGCGGCCAGCATGTCGCGCGCGATCGCGCCAGTATGTCCCTGGATGCCGAATGCGCCGATCGCGCCGTACTTCGGCAGCTCGTTGGCGAAGTCGGCCTCTCGCACGAGACCGACGGCGGCCGGATACAAGACCCCCACCGCTGTGTCGAACCGCGACTGCGTCGTGATAATCGGACCGCTGACGGCCTTCCGGGTGAGGACCCCCTGGAAATAGCCCGGGCCGCTGCTGTCCTTGACCTTGTCGGCGTACGACCAGAGCGACATCGCGCCCTGGATGAGCGCCATCGAGTTGATCGGCCGCGACAGGCCGCCGGCGCCCTGCGGACCATTCACGATCCCCGAGACGACGATGCAGCCGAAGCTGTGGCCCATGAGATGAACCTTTGCGTTCGACCCCCGCTGCACGCCATCGATGAACGCGTGCATGCCGCCCTCGCCGACGGCGCGGGCGCGCTTCTTCATCGTCCAGAACGACAGCTGACGAAGGCCGCTCAGGATCCCGCCACCGATGTTGCCGGTGATGCCGAACGATTGCGCCGCGGCGTTGTCGGCGTCGAGCGCAGCCTGCGGGTCGAGCGGTTCGCCCTCATCGTCGGGAGCGCCGTTCGCGCTCCCCTTTGCCGAGAAGCCGATTGCGCGTGCGAGCTGCGCGTACGCATCCGCCGCGCCGGCAGGTACCTCGGACGCGCCGGGATCGTTTTCATACTCGCGGTAGATCTCCGCCACCGCCGCGGTCACCTGTTCGCCGCCGCCGAAATGAGCTGCGGTCTCTGCGATCTGGGTCGCGACCGACGGCCCGTCTTCGACTCCGAAGCTGCCCGAGCTCTCCTCTCCCCACGGCAGGCTCGGCCAGTGGAGGCCGATCCAGAACGGCTTGAACGCGCCACCCATGCGGCGGGAGTCGTCGGTGCTGTCCACCATCGCCTTGATCCAGCGATCGTACTGGTCGATCGCCGAGGCCGAGTCGCCCTTCCATCCGTGACTGAAGAAGAACACGTTGGTCGGCTGATCGCGCTCGATCCGCTCGAGCAATGTCCGGCTGAACGTACCTCCAGTCACGTCATCGGTCCGCTCGCGGCCGTCCGCGTCGAAGGCCAGCAATCCGTACTCGATGGTGGTGTTCGGAATCACATGGAAGGACATCGGGCGACTCCTCTCTGCTCTACCTGGACGCGGCCTTTTCCTGCGGGTCGAAGGTTTCCTTCGACAGGCCGCCGGTGACTCGCCAGTAGATATCCTCGGCAACGTCGAAGGTCAGCTGCCGGAACGTGATCGACATCGACGGCTGCTGCCGCGCGGTTCGCAGCGTCTCGATCGACGACGGGTTGCCGACGTCGCGCAGCGCCTCGAGGGCGGCATTGCGCAGCCGGTTCAGGTCCTCGGGGCCCGGCGTGGCGGCTAAGGTCAGGCCGAGCCGCCGCACGGCGTCCCAGTCCTCCATGACGATCGCTTCGCAGAGCTCGCGGACGGTATCGTCCTTGAGCTCGCCGAGGGCGCGAATCGCCCGGGCCTGGACGGGAATGGTTCCGCGGCTGAAGCAATCCTTCAGGTACTGGTGCTGCTGCGGCTGCTCGCCGGTCATGCCGGTCCGGCCGATCAGGTACGGAATGCGCGGATCCTCGAATTGATGGAGCCGCGGCTCGACCACCTGCCCGGCAACCCAGGTCGGATCGAGCATCGCGAACGTGTCGGCAATCGCCCAGCCGAGGTCACCGTACATCCGCTCGTCGTCGAAGGCGCCGAGGAGCAGCGCTTTTGCGGGTTCAGAGTCGAACAGGCCGATCGCAAACGCTGCAATGGGTGAAGTGGCCGGGTCGATCTTGTTCAGCTCGCGGATGAGCGGATCGAGCGCGGAGGTCTGATAGGCCTCCCACCACGCGTTCATGACGGCCGCGAGCTCGGGCCGGTTCGCGTTGACGTATTCGGTTGCCGCCTCGCGCATCAGCACCAGCCCGTTGGTCGCAATCAGGCGCATGCCGGACAACTCGTAGCGCTTGCCGCCGCCCCAACTCTGGGCGAGCTGGTCGGTGGCCAGGCTGACGAAGTGCGGAACGGCGTTGGGATGCCGGATCTCCGCGAGCGCCAGCGCGGCGCGCCGGCGGTCGCTGTATGGACGCAGGTTCCCGGGATGCGAGCGCCAGATCAGCGCGTCTGCGATCTGATCGACCACCCCATCGGGCGGCTTCTTGGGGTCGCGGCTGTCGGTGTAGCACCGTGCCGCGATGTAGAGCTGCTCGCCTTCAACGAGCGGCGAGCCGGCGAGAATCGTGCTGATGATGTGCTCGCGCCCTCGAACGTCGAGGCCGGTGAGCGTGATCAGTGTCTTCTCCCACCACCGGGCCCGCGCCAGCCGCCCGAGCGACGCGGTGATGTCCTCGAGCAGGTGCTGGCGCTCCGCGGCCGGGACTCGCATCAGGTGCTGTGCCGCGTAGTACGCCATCAAACTTTGATACCGGATGCGCACCGCGTCCTCGCCGGCGGTCGCCAGGACGCCGCTGCGGATGAGCAGCTCCTGCAGGTCGATCAGCCGGAACTCGCGATTGCCGCGCGCCCGCGACAGCACTTCGTACAGTTCGGCGCCGCCGAGCGCCGTCTCGCGATTCGACAGCATGTGCCAGGCGATGTGTTCGAGCGCGCGCTCGGCGCACTGCCGGGGAATGCCGGCCGATGACACGGAGGTCAGGCACTCGCCGGCAATCCTGCTGAGCAGCGTGGCGCGGGAGTCGAAGGTCACCTTCCGCCGCGCGAGGGCAATCATCCGATCCAGCAGCCACGGCACACCCGCGATGTCACGGCACTGCCGCAGCTCGATCACCTCACAGAGCTGCTGCGCTTCGGGCTTGTCCATCTGCTTCAGGAACAGGAGGACGCGTTCCAGTTGCATCGGCCGCGCGACCAGGATGGCCGTGGGCTCAAGCTCGAAATCCCACCTGTCGCGGGAGCGCTCGTCCAGCGAGAACACCATGCGGCGGCGTTGCCGCTGCTGGAACTCCTTCAGCCGGCCGAGCACGTCGGCCAACCGATCTTCGCCGACGTCCTCGTCGCCGTCGACGATCAGCAGCAGCTCGCGGTCGTCCCATTCGACGCGGTTGACATCGGCATCCTTGGCGAGCGCTTGATCGATGGCCGCTGCGACCGAGCCGGTATCGAGAATCTGGCGGCAGGTCAGGAGCACTGGTGCGGGCGCCGCCGTCTCGTCGTCGAGAAACCGCCGGGCGCAGTCGCGATACAGCGAGCGCAGCTGCGCTCCCTTTGCCATTCCTCGCGGTCCGACCAGCAGGACGCAGGCATTGGCGGCCTGGGCGACTTCGGCCAGCTTCGCGGGCATGTCGAACAGCGCTCCCGCCGGCCCCGCTTCGGTGTCGTAGTCGAGCGATCGCCGGAGGCTCAGCACGGCGCGAAGCGGCAGCTCGATATCCTGCTGCTCTTCGAGATCGGCCATGCGGGCCCGGACCGCGTTGCGCAGCGGATCCGGCTGCCACAACAGGCCATTTCGGAGCCGCATGAACAGGACGGGGATCGAATAGCTGTCGTCCTGCTTCTTGCGGAAGATGGCCTGTCGCGCCTCGTTGACTGCTGTGTCCACCACGCCGGCCCGCATCAGCGATCGATAGAACGCCGCCGCGAACACCCGCGCATCGTCCATCGGCACGAAGTCCTGCATCGCCACGACCGCAGGGACGCCGAGCCGCACCAGCGTCGGTCCGATGCCGACAAACGGCGGCTGGCCTGGAGTCGGCGCGGCGCTCTGGCACGACTGCAGGAAGACGAAACGCAGCCCCGGGCCAATCCACGCGTTCAGGTCGTCGTCCACGGCGAAGGCACGGCCGCCCTTGCCGTCCTCGAGCAATACGGCGCCGCGGCCGGTCGCGGCGTTGTAAGTGCCATGCGCGACGAGGTGGAGCCCCTGGCACTGATTGAGCGCATCGCCGATCGTTTCCTTGCGCGTCGATCCTTCAAGGACCTCCGCGCCCAGCTCGGTCAGGCGATCGCGCAGCGGGCCAGACACGCCGGTCCGGCCCGGAAGCACCGTGAGCTTGAACCGCTTCGTTCGCACCAGCGGCGCGAGCTCGTCGAGAAGGGCCGACAGGTCGGACTCCACGTCCACCGGGTGCAACTCCGGCGGAAGTCCGGTCGGGTTCGCAAAGGCAACGAGGAGCCGGAGCACATTGTCGCCGGAGAGATCCGGATCGACCGACTCGGTCGGGATGTAACGCGAGAACGGCAGAGCCGGCGCGATCGCCAGCGGCCAGGTCTGGCCGTTCAGTGCCAGCATCGCGCGCTCCCAGCGGAGAAAGTGCTGGGACTGCCGCTCGCCGTTGGCTCCCATTTCGAGCAGCAGCCGGATGCGCACCGGTCGATCGGTGACGCCGCGGGCGCGCGCGAACGCGCTCATCACCTGCTGCGGCAGCAGCAGCTCGCCGAGGCGGCGCCCGTACGCGGCCGGATCGCCATCGAGCGTACCGAGGGCCGCGAGATCGACCGTCGACTCGCCTCGCCAGCCGCCGCCGCCGTCAATCGTCGCCCTGACTTCGTGGGTGGTTGCGAGGCTGCCCTCCGGCTGCTGAACCGCCATCCGGAACTGGATCTGGAGATCCGTGTATGCGGGTGTGAGCATGGCTTCCTGAGCTCGCCCTTTGGTGCCGACGTTGGTAATTAACGTCGCGGCACCCCAGATCTGAACGCGATCGCTGGTGATCCTGCGATCGAAGGCTTGAACGGCCGAGTGTAGCCCAGTTGCACGAGTGCGTCGACCCTTCACTCGCAAAAGTCCGGCGCGAAGCCGAAACCGTTTGCGTCGTCCGTCCAAGTAGGCGACAGTTAACCCCTCATTTCACTTGAGTGGAGTATCCATCAGCCCGCTGATCCGACCGCAACCGGCATCCTCCAAGCGAATCCGAGCAGATGGCACGCGCGATTCAAGTGAGCTGTGGGGTTAGTCGTTCTTGATCGCGGGGGGTCTGCCATGATGCTCGGATCAACGGTCCTCGAAGTGGCCGTCGGGTTGCTGTTCATCTATCTGCTCCTCAGCTTGCTCTGCTCCGCGATTACCGAGTACATCGAGGCCAAGTTCAACAAGCGCGCCGAGTTCCTCCGCAAGGGCATCGTGCTGCTGCTCAACGACACGAGCGGAAAAGGGCTCGATCTCGCGTCCCAGCTCTACGCCCACGGTCTGGTGCGGCCGTTCTATCGGGACGGCAACAAGCTGCCGTCCTACATCCCCTCGCGGACCTTCGCGCTGGCGCTGTGGAACCTGGCCACGACGGCTGCGGCAACCAGCAACCAGAACGGCAATCCCGATCTTGTTGCCGGCGTCACCGCCGATCTCGGCGCGATCCGGGAGACGGTCGCGCGTCACCTGCCGAACGAGGAATTGAAGACGGCGCTCGTGACACTCATCGACGAGGCACAAGGTGACGTCGAGAGAGCGCGCCGGAATGTCGAAGCCTGGTACGAAGCGATGATGGATCGAGTGTCGGGCTGGTACAAGCGGCGGACCGCGGTTCTGACGCTGGTGCTGGGCATCGTGGTTGCCGCCGTGCTCAACGCCGACACGATCACCATCGCCAACGCGCTCGCGCGAGACAGCGCGCTGCGAGCGGCCATCGTCAGCGCCGCAGAGCGGCGGTTGAGCTCGGATCCGCGTGATGCTGGTGACGCGGCAAACGCACCCGCGCAGCCCCCCGCCGTCGGCCAGGAGCCGCCCGACGTGGAAGCGAATCGCCTCCGCGCCGCCTATAGCGACGTCACCGGACTCGGCCTGCCAATCGGCTGGTCTCGCGACGCGCCGATCACCGACCCGCGCGCGTTCCCACGCGCGCCAGGC
>DATJFF010000229.1:0-2468 GCA_035495795.1 Vicinamibacterales bacterium | reverse complement strand
CGCCGGGATAAGCGCCTCCTCGCCGCCCCCCGCGACTGCCGACAGCTTCCCTCATGCGAGGCACGCGAAGTTGGCGTGCCTCGTCTGTCATTCGACCACATCGACGAACAGCCACCTGACGTTCCAACGCCCGCGCGGCTGTCAAATCTGTCACCATCAGGCGGCTTCGACGTCTCGCTGCGCAACGTGTCACCAGCAGTCCGAGATGGCGGTACCACAACCGGCCTCGATGACGGTGGCGGTACCAGGTCACGCGGCGAAGCCGCGCCCCGTCGACTTCGTGCACGCGCGTCACACGATGAAGAAGTGCGTGGACTGTCACACGACGCCGGTCACGCTCGCGCCGGCGCCTGCGGTCGCGCAGTGCAAGGACTGTCACTCCGATCACCACGCCGCTGGCCGCACGTGCTCGACTTGTCACGCACCTGCTGACCCGAAGGCGGCACACACATCGCTCGAGGTAGCGCATCAGCGCTGCGACGCGTGCCACACCGCGACGACGGTCGCCGAGCTGACGCCTACGCGCACGTTCTGCAGCACCTGTCACGCCGAGAAGGCCGCGAACCACTACCCGCAGAAGGAATGCAGCGCCTGCCATTTCCTGACTGACCCGGGCGCGTATCGCGGGAAGCTCATCAAGACGTCGGGATGAGGCGGTGTCCGGCATGGATGACCGCGAGCATGCTCGCGTTGTGCGCTGTTCCCTGCGGGGCGCAGAGCTATCGCGCGCGCATCGACGTGCGAGGTCAGGCTGTCTCGTTTCGCGGGCTCGTCGCCGACAGCGTCGCCGCCGCGGACGTTGTGACGGGGCCTAACGGTGGCTCCGAGACGCCCGACGGGTTCGCCGTGCGCTGTGATGGCAGCGCATATTGCTATTACTTCAGGCCGGGCGATGTCCTTCGCGGCCTCCCCATCGCCACGACGGCCAGCGTGATCATGTGGGGGCTCGGCATTTCCGGGCTCACGATCAACGCAACTGGCCGGTTGGTCGCCGACGTCGGTCCCGACAAGGTGTGGCCCGGAACCGAGCCAGCCGGACAGCTCATCGAGGCGTATGCCGAGTATCGTCACTCGTCGATCATCGCGCGCGGCGGGCGCCTGGTCCTGGCATCGCGCCTCGAGCCACTCGGGATCGATGGCGCATCCGCCAAGTACCGCTGGTACAACACGGGGTTCGACGTCAGCGCGTACGGTGGCTGGGGGCTGGCTCGTGCCTCCGTCCTTCCCATCACGAGTCCGGCGCTCAACCCGTTGGATGACTTTCGTCCCTCGGCCCGACAGATCGTCGTGGGTGCCGAGGCCGGATGGCGCAACGACATGTTCGATACGCGCGCCGAGTATCGGCGGGAGATCGACCCGAAGGACCACAATATCGTGTCCGAGCGCGCGGCGGTTTCGGTCGGCGCGCAGTTCGCGCCGTTTCATGCGACCGGCAGCTTCGACTACAACATTGCCGAGGCGAACCTGGGGAGCGCCGACCTCACGGTGACTTACGTGCAGCCGAAGTTCACCGTCAACGCCGGCGCGCGTCGGTATCGGCCGTTCTTCGATTTCTGGTCGTTGTGGGCTGCGTTCAGCCCGGTGCCTTACAACGCCGTGAACGCCTCCGCGGACCTGCGCGCCACCAGTCGCCTAACGTTACACGGCCGCGGTGAGCTCTACCGCTTCCAGCAGTCGGGGGCCAACACGGCGCTGGTGCCGGAGCTCGAGAATAGCGGCTGGCGCACGAGCGGCGGTGGCACGATGGTGCTGAACCGACAGTGGTCGGTCGACGCCAACCTGGGCTTCGAGCACGGGCCCGGTGCGGCCTCGAGGTCGGCCGACGCCGCCGTGCGGTGGTCGCCTAACGCCAAATACAGCTTCGACGTGCATGGCGGCGCTCTGGACCGCCCACTCGAGTATCGCTTCTACGATGCCTCCAGCCTCTGGGTCGGCGCCCGCGGCGAACGACAGTTCAACCGTGATTGGCGCCTGTGGGGTGAGGTCCAGGTCGTCGGGGACCAGCGGGACCGCCCCGATGCCGCCAATACGTCGTTATCGCAGCTCCGCCTCCGAACCGGTGTGAGTGTGTCGTTAGGCTCGAACGCGGACCGGCTGCCGTTGCCTCCCGCCCGCCCCACACGGCGATGAACGCACCGTCTCGCGTCGGCGTGATGTTCGCCATCGGCGTGCTGGGCGCCGCGGCACTCGGCGTGGTTGCATGGGGGCGCGAGACACCTCGGGCACTCGAGCGGCGAATCGTGCGCCGTTCGACTCAGGCACCGGAAGACCGGTTCGGGCACGCGCGGCATGCCCGACTGTTCCCGCTCTGCTCGACGTGCCACGCTGGTGTCACGCAGCCCGGCCAAGCGGTGTTCCCGAGCCCCACCGCGTGCGCGTCGTGTCACGATGGCGTCATCCAGCCACGCGTCACGTGGCAAGCGCGGACTGCAGGACTGCCCACCCGAAATCTTCGGTTCACGCACGAG
>DATJFF010000228.1:0-24905 GCA_035495795.1 Vicinamibacterales bacterium | reverse complement strand
TTTCGGTCCCCAGTACTTCATGTTCTGCTTTTCGATCTTCCTGAACGCGCACCATTACTTCATCGACTTCGCAATCTGGCGCCGCGACAACCCGGCGATGAAATACCTATATCGCTGACCCGGCGTCGGAAGGACAACCGGCGAGCGACACCCTCACTCGCGAGCACCGGCTGACTCGCGCGGTGCGAGCGGCGGTCGCTGCGATCGGCGCTGCCTGGCGGTGGCGGGAGAGGTGATTATCGTGACCGGTGCTGAAATCGCCTGCGTCGACGGCGTGCATGGCATCGAAACCGTCCTGGTGCGCCAGTTGCGCACGGGACGGCTGACGGGATTCAATGCCGGAGCGCTGCTGCGGATTTCGGACCAGTGAGACGGTCTCGCGGCCCGTTTCCCCGTTGCCGGTGTCTAAGACGAACGGCGCGGTTCTGGACCGATGGAGCAGATCGACATCGACGGCGTACTTGCCTTCGCCGAGCATGTCTTGAGTCACTCTGCTGCGATGTGGAAGTGCGGCGGGGCCTGCCGAACGTGCCGCCCTACAAACCGCGCTGTTTCCTCGTGGCCTTGAGTGGACTACCGACGGATTTGGAACCGTCGTAACTAGCGCGGCCTTCACCTGCAGACGATTGGTGCCAAGAAATCAAGGGTGGCGTCCCCACAAGGACACGCCAACTTTCACATGCTCGTCGGCGCGGCGCGGCGAGCGGCGTAGTCCGACCTGTGGACGGCGATTGGGCGGGGTCGGCGCGGATGCCGGCCCCGCCGCACTAAAGCCAGAAGGTCAGGAGCGCGAGCGCCAGCATGGCCAGTCCGAAGACCACGAGCATCGGTCGCGGCACCCGGTCGCCTCGGCGCGACACAGTGAGCGCGACCAAGAGACTCGCTTGGCTCGCGAGGAAGGCCCAGTGGCCCGGCTCGTGTGGCACGACCAGCACCGCGATCAGGGAGACCAACGACACGAGCATCGCGACCTTCCACAGCGGCGACTCGTCAGCCCACTACAACCGGCGGTCAGACATTCTGCCCTACCATACACTAATCTCGTCGCACCCGTAGGACGTGTGTTCGACGTGCGCACCACGGTTCCGACGGTACGGACCGCACGTGTGATCGGATCGATTAACTAAGAGCGCGTAACAAAACCTCCACGCTCCTGCTACAGCTATGGAAGTCCCCCAACCTACTCGGGACGGAGCGCGTGGTCCGCGTCGTGGATCACGATCGCGGCGATTTGCCATCCGGCGTTTGTCTTTTGCAACAAGTACACGACACCGTTCCTCTCCAGCTCTTGCCCGTCGGACTTGCGACGTACGGCGACGCCCCCGGCAATCACGCTGGCTGCGCTCAGCCGTTTAAGGCGAAGGTTGGTTAGCTCGCTCTTCGCGAAGCCTCTCGCCCGCAGCGCATCCATGGCCGGTTGAAAAACCGCGATAACAGCGGCGTGCGTAGACGTCGTCCCGACACCCGCCGGGCTGACCAACTGCGATGGCTCATGGAAGTAGGGCGCGACCGCGTGCGCGTCGAGCGTGCTGAACGCGGCGTAGTAGTCGGTGAGCGCCTGGGTCACGGCCCCTTTGTAATCGTCCGTTCGCTCCATGTCTATCTCCCTTTGGAACCGCTTTTCATCACTTTCGGGACTTCTTCCGCTCGCCACTCCGTTCAAGTGCGCAGAATCGGCTGAGAACAGGTCGAATCACGCCATTCGAAACGGTGACGAACAGCAGCGTTCGCACAGGTCAGGGGTTTGTTACAGGCTCTAAGTCAGCTCACGCCATGACAGGCGTTCGGCCAGCGTTTGGCGAAACCTCTCAATCGCAAGCGTCCACGTGTCGTGCGTGACGAACAGACCGTTTCACCGGCACTTCCCCAACGTCGAGATCGACCAGCGGATCTCCCTTGTCGATCCCATCTCCTGGACGCCGAAGGAGCCTGCGGACCCTAACAACCCACGCCCCATCGAGGGTCGGTATCGACAAACCAGAGGACATAGCGTCATTCTCGTTTAGCCATCCGTGCCGGCACAAGGAGGCGTATGGCACCTGCTCGAACGCGTTTCGGCTGCCGGTCACGGTGCTGAACGAGGCCGTCTTGGACGCCGTCGAGGAGCATGCGCTCACGCCGGAGGCCATCGAGCAGGTGATCCACCTCTCGGAGCGCGACGATGTGACCGAGCGGCAGGACACGCTGGCACGCGAGCAGAAGGATGTGGCCAAGCGCATCGCACGGCTCGTCGCGGCCATCGAGACCGGTGGCGACACGCCGTCACTCGTCGCGAAGATCCGCGATCTGGAGGCGCGGCAACGCGCCATCGCAAGTGAGGTCGCCAGCCTGCGTCCGATACCGCGTCTACCCGCCGCCGTCGTTGAGAATCGACTGGCGGAGTGGCGGCGACTGCTGCGTGCCTCGACCACGCAAGGCCGCACCGTGCTGCAGCGGATCCTACGCGGTCGGATCACGTTCACGCCGCACGTGAACCCGATCAGCGACGAGATCGATGGCTACGACTTCGAGGCACCGACGCGGTTCGACAAGTTGTTCACCGGCCTCGCCGTCGAGCGACCGAAGGGACTCGACCCGCATGACCGCACCGGCTGCGAGGGCCTCACGCACCCGGACGAGGCCGACTACGGTCGGCTGCTGGAACGTGCTTATGTGAAAGTAGTGGCGTCCCCACCGGGATTCGAACCCGGGTTTTAGCCTTGAAAGGGCCACGTCCTAGGCCTCTGGACGATGGGGACCGGGGGTCTGAACACCACAGTGTAGCATGCCGCTTCGCGCCGTTTGAGCAGCGGCGCGCTCCGCGTCTCGACGCATGCGCCGAGCGCAACGCACAAGGTGGACGAGGCCAGGGTCGCGTCAGTAAGGCACGGCCTCACGCTCCACCACCAGCAGCGTGAACGTGTCCGGCAGCACCGGTCCCCGGCCGCGGCCGGTTGCCGGCGCCGGACCGAACTTCGCCGTCGCCAGGAACAGGCGATGATTCGTCGGATCGAGTCCCATGTTGCGCGCCGCGGTGCCCGTCTCCAGCGACTGCACCACGTGATAGCGGTCGGCGTGGTCCTGATGAATCACCGTCAGCGTGCCATCGGCATTCGACGCGAACACGTCGGCTGATGCCGCGTCGTAGGCGGCACCGTCCACGCCGGTGCCGATCGGCTCAGTCGTTACCACTCTCCCTGCTGCGTAATCCGAGATCACCATTACGCCGCTCCGGCAACCGCTGAACAACCGCTGGTGCTTCGTGTCGATCGCCATCGACACCGGCTGGGCGCACGGGGCGGTGGGCCATCGCCGCAACACGGTGGCCGTGCGCGCGTCGATTTCGACGACCTCGCTCGTATCCGTCAGGTTCGCGTAAACGTGCCCGTCACCGGCCGAGACGCCGTACTCCGGCTTGCCGCCGAACGCGATGTTCGTGATCACCCGCCCGGGCCGCGGGTCGATCACCGTCGAGGAATGCGCGTCGCCGTTGAAGGTGAAGACGCGGTCCGACACATCGTCGTAGATGATCGCGTCGGCGTCCTCGGCAGCCGGGAGTCGCGCCAGCGTTGCGTAGGTCTTCAGATCGAACATCACGACCGACTTGTCGCGGCCGGAGGTGGCAAACCCATGACCGCTGGCCGTGGCGATCGCCGTGCCGTGCGCGCCGTTGATGCCGGTGACCTCTCCTACGAGTGTTCCGGTGTCCTCGTCGACCACCATCACGCGAGTGTCCCGGCCGATGAAGAGCCGATGGGTGGGGGGATCCGGGACGATGTAGTCCCAGGCGCCATCGCCGCCGAGCGGGTAGCGATGGGTGACGTGGTACGGCTCGGTAGACTGGGCGGACAACGCCGCAGCCGCCGCGAGGGTCAGGACCAGCACGACGCCACGCATAAAGCCTCCGTTCTCCGTCGAGTCTATCCGACAGTAACGGGCATCGATCTATACCGCGTCGGCCGTCCGGCGGCCGCAGTGTCGAGCTATACTCCGC
The DNA here is from genome assembly GCA_035495795.1 of Vicinamibacterales bacterium. Lineage (GTDB taxonomy): Bacteria > Acidobacteriota > Vicinamibacteria > Vicinamibacterales > UBA2999 > VFZN01. Next base: position 20,932 of record DATJFF010000228.1, on the reverse strand, counting down.
GCGTGAACCGGCGCACCTTTCTCGGCAGCTCGACCGCCGTAATCGCCGCGTCCATGTTGCCGGCGCGGGTCGAGGCGCAGCGTCCCCAGGACATCCCCACCCAGTCGTTCGACCCGTGGATCGAAGTGCACGCGCCGAACCTGGCCCACAACGTCGCCGAAGTCTCCCGCGCGGCCGGTAAGCGGCCGATCCTCGCCGTCATCAAGAACAACGGCTACGGCCTCGGCGTCGCCACCGTTGCCCGGCTGCTCGAGCCGCTGCCTGAGATTCTCGGCTTCGCCGTCGTCAAGCTCGACGAGGCCGTCGAGCTCCGCGACCGCGGCATCAAGAAGCCGGTGCTGCTGATGGGACCGTTCACGACCAGCGAGCTCTCGACGATCGCCTCGAAGGACATCATGCCGATGGTCTACACGCCGATCGGCGAGGACCTCGAAAAGACGGCCGCGTCGCTCGGCCGGCCGCTCGACATCCACGTCTGCGTGGATACGGGAATTGGCCGCGTCGGCGTCCCCTACACCGAAGCGGCGCCGCTGATTCGCGATCTCGCCGGCCGCAAGAACGTCCGCCTCGCCGGCGTGCAGATGACGTTCACCGAGGACCAGGCGTTCGATCAGGAGCAGCTCGCGCGGTTCACCACGCTGACCTCCGACCTCGCCCAGAGCGGCGTCCAGCTCGGACGCCGCCACGCCGCGTCGAGCTTCACGTTCTTTCAGCACGACAACGCCTGGCTCGACATGGTCCGCCCCGGGATGATCGTGTACGGCGTCTACCCCGATCCGAAGTTCCGCTCGGGCTCGAAGCTCTCGCTGCGCCCGGGCGTCGCGTTGCGCGCCCGCGTCGCCTACGTGAAGAAGCTCACGGCTGGCACCAGCGCCGGCTACGAACGAGCTTTCGTCGCGAAGCAGGATACGTGGGTCGCGACGCTTCCGGTCGGACACACCGACGGATGGCCGCGAGTGGCGGCCAAGGGCGCGCGTGTCCGGATCAACAACCGCCTCTACCCCGTCATCGCCTCGATCTCCGCGAGCCATACGATCGTCGAGCTCGGCCCCGAGCAGACTGCACGGGCTGGCGACGTCGTGACGATGTTCGACTGGGCGGACGGGGCGAGGCCGGAAGACGTGGCGGTGTCGTGCGGCGCGTCGGTCTACGACCTGCTCATGCACCTGAACCCGCGCCTCCCTCGATTCGTGATGACGGAAGGCAAGTGACAAGGCAAAAGGCAGAAGGCAAAAGGCAGAAGGCAGAAGTAAAGGAGCCTTGCATGGCGCGCGTGATGCTGTCGGTGATCTTGTTCTCGGCGACCGTTTCGGTGGCTACGGCGCAGACGAAGCCGGTCGCGCTCCAGGACTTCTACCGGATCGAGACGGTCAACGGCACCGCCATCTCCCCCGACGGCCGGACCGTCGTCTTCGTCCGCACGTTCATCGTCGAGAAAGAGAACCGGCGCCACAGCGAGATCTGGGCCGTACCGGCAGACGGGAGCGCCGCGCCGCGGCGGCTGACGAATCCGGCATTCAGCTCGTCCGCGCCGCGCTTCAGCCCGGATGGAACGCTGCTCGCGTTCACCTCGCGACGCGCGGTGGTCACGGCTTCCGGGCCGCAGAACGAGTCGGTGTGGTTCCTGCGGATGGATGGCGGCGGCGAGGCATTCCAGATCCCGGGCGTCGATGGCACGCCGGTGTTCAGTCCCGATAACAAGTGGATCGCGTTCACGAAGGCGGTGAAGCCTGCCGACGGTGCGCCGCCGTCGTCGAGCGAGGCGGAGCGCGCCATCGACGAGCGCTTCAAGGGCCGCAAGTACGACTGGATGAACGCCCGCTTCGACGGGCGCGGATACCTTCCCGACCCGCGCGACCCGCGAGCGACCCCGCCCGAGGAAGTCTTCGTCGTGTCGCGCGACGGCGGCGAAGCGCGCCAACTCACCACGCTCGGCGTCCACGCCCGAGGCGTCGCCTGGCGGCCCGATTCCACCGCGCTTGCGTTCGTCGCCGATACGCACCAGCGCGACGAATATTCGTACGACCGCGCGGATCTGTTCACGATAACCACCGCCGGCACACTGACCCGTCTTACCGACGACGGGTTCGATCACGCGGCACCGGTGTGGAGCGCCGCCGGCGACGCGATCTTCGCCCTGCGCGAGCAGAGCCTCAACCAGATCCTCGCCGCCAAGCAGAGCGCCGGCTCGGCAACCGACCTGTATCGCTTCCCCGCCGCCGGCGGCCAGCCGAAGGATCTCACCGCCGACTGGGACTTCATTCCCGGCTCGCCGCAGGTGAGCGCCGACGGGCGGTTCGTCTACTTCACCGCCGGCCGCGCGGGGACGACGCACCTGTATCGCGTGAACAGTAACGGCGGCGCGGTGGAGCAGGTGACGAACGGCGATCGCCGGCTCTCCGACATTTCGATCGCCTGGAGCAGCGGCCGCATTGCCTACAGCGCCACGAGTGTCACCGCACCCGCGGAGGCGTTCAGCGCCAGCCTCGATGGCAGCAGCGAGAAGATCCTGACGCACGTCAACGACGCCTACACGCGCTCGGTCGCTCTCCGGCCGGCGGAGCGGTTGCGATTCACCAGCAAGGATGGCACGCCGGTCGAAGGCTGGATCATGATGCCGGCGTCGGCGGCGTCCGGTACGCGGGTGCCGATGGTGCTTTCGATGCACGGCGGCCCGCACGGGGCGTACGGCACCGAATTCAGCTTCTATTTCCAGTGGATGGCTGCGAACGGGCTGGCCGTGCTCTATGCCAACCCCCGCGGGTCAACGGAGTACGGAGAGAAGTTCCTCTGGGGAACGTGGGGCGGCTGGGGCGGCGTGGACTACGAGGATCTGATGGCCGGCGTGGACTACGCGGTCGCGCACTTCCCCGTCGACCCGAAGCGGCTGGGCGTGACGGGTTATTCGTATGGCGGATTCCTGACCAACTGGGTGATCACGCAGACGCCGCGGTTCGCCGCGGCAATCACCGGGGCTGGAATCTCGAACTGGATCAGCGACTACGGCACGGCCGACATCCCGCGGACCAAGGAAAGCGAGTTCTACGGCACGCCCTGGGAAGCCCGCGGTGCCGAGACACTGCTCAAATGGTCGCCGGTGATGAAGGCCGGCTCGGTGGTGACGCCGACGCTCTTCGTGCACGGCGAGTCGGACATGCGCGTTCCAATCGAGCAGGGCGAGCAGATGTACACCGCGCTCAGGAAGCGCAAGGTGCCGGCGATGTTCATCCGCTACCCGGAGAGCTATCACACCGGTTGGTCGCCGTGGAATACGGTCCACCGCTATTACTACGAAATGAAATGGTGGAATAGGTATCTCGGCTCTACCTCGACGAGTAACGAGAGGTAGAGCCTCACTGCCGGGAACCGGAACGCGATCGGGAGGGGACGGCGATCGGGAGGGGATGGCGATCGGGAGAGTACGGCGATCGGGAGAGGACGGCGATCGAGAGCGGGAGGCCATCGGGAGTCGGAGCGTCCAGCTATCCCGCGGTTCTCAACGGATCGAGGGGTGGGGCCGGGATCGGATCGGTCTCACCCGCAATGGGGCGGAAGCGGCCGGCATTCCAGTCAGCGCGCGCCTGTGCGATTCGCTCGCGGGAGCTTGAAACGAAGTTCCACCAGATGTGACGAGGGCCGTCCATGGGCTCGCCTCCGAGCACCGTCAGCGACGCCGCGTCTACTGCCCTCACCTCGATCGGAGCGCCCGGCTTCAGCACATACAGGGAACCAACGTCCAGGCTGACGCCGGCAACCTCGACCCTGCCGTCCACGACGTAAACGGCGCGCTCGTCGTGATGCGCCGATACCGGCAACACCGCGCCGGCGGCCATCGTGACGTCCGCCAGCATCGTCTCCCATGACAGTGCGACCGGCGCGCGAGCGCCAAGAAAGCTGCCGGCGACCACTCGCACGCGAAGGCCATCCGCTTCGACGACCGGCAGCGCCTCGCGATCGTGGTGCGCGAATCCCGGCTCGCCTTCCTCGTTCGCCTTGGGCAGCGCCACCCACAGCTGCAGGCCGCTCACCCGGCTGCCGCCTGGCCGCTGCTCCGGCGGTGTCCGCTCGGAGTGCGCGATTCCTTTCCCCGCTGTCATCCAGTTCACGTCGCCCGCGCGGATGAGCTGCACGCTGCCGACGTTGTCGCGGTGCAGCAGCTCGCCGTCGAACAGATAGGTGACGGTGGCAAGGCCGATGTGCGGATGCGAGCGGACGTCGATGCCGCCGCCCGGCGGCAGCAGCCGCGGGCCCATCCGATCCAGGAAGATGAACGGCCCGACCATCTTCCGGCGCGCGGACGGGAGCACGCGCTGGACCTCGAACCCGCCCAGATCGCGGACGCGAGGGACGATCTGCAGGTCGAGCCAGGGTGCGGCGAGATCCGACATCGGTCACCAATGTTTCACAAACTCCGGACGCCGCCAAAGGGGTATGGTCAGGATATGCGGCGTCTTCTCGCAGTCGGGTGGCTGCTCCTCGCCGTCTCCCTGCACGGACAGGAGCGCAGCATCGTCGGGGCGTGGCGGCTGGAACCGGAGCTCAGTACTCCCGTGCCGAAGCCTCCCGCAGAGGGCGAACGGCAGCACGGGCGAGGACCCGGCGGCGGAGGCGGCGGTGGTTACGGAGGTGGAGGTCACCGCGGCGGGCGCTCGGGCGGCGGCATGGGCATGCCGGGCAGCGGCGGGCCGAACGACAAGGACGTTCACCGCATGCGGGTCATCATGGACCGCCTCACGCAGCCGCCGGCCTCGCTCACCATCGTTCGCGACGCGTCGAAAGTCATCGTCACCGACAACGACGGGCGAAGCGTCACCTACACCACCGACGGTCGCAAGGAAGACCGGCTCACCGGCGACGGCGAGTTCGTCTCACGCTCGCACTTCGAAGGCGACACGCTGGTGATCGAAGAGGACTTCGGAGGCGGGGTCAAGCTGACGACGCACGCGGCGCCGGTACTGTCGGGCGACCACGAACAGCTGGAAGTGACCCTGCAGGCGGCCGGGCTGCCGAAGCACCAGGGACCTCCCGGCGGCGGCCGGCCGCCGCAAGGAGAGAGCGGCCAACACCGGGGGCCGCTCGACTCCGCGATCCGGATCTACGAAAAGATCGTGAAGTGAAACGTCAAGGCATAAGGCAAAAAGCAGAAGGCAAAAGGCACAAGGCAAAAGGCGAAAGAAAAGGCTGAAAAGGAACAACGCTAAAGCGTTTGTTCTGCCTTCTGCCTTTTGCCTTTTGCCTGACGCCTACCTCTTCTGATCGTTCTTCAGCTCCACGACGATGACCTCTATTGGTTCCGTGCCCTTGTTCTGGTCACCGTGCTGAGTGTTGGGCGCGTCGACGTCAAGCCAGTAGGCTTTCCCGCTCTCCCACTTGAACTGCTCCTTCGTCTTGCCGCTCGGATCAACCACGTCGAGGGTGCCGCCCTTCAACGCGACAATGGTCCGGCCGTGCTCGTGACGATGCAGGCTGAGCGGCTGGTTCGGCTGGATGATCGACTTCCAGACCTTGACCTCGTTGTTCTCGAACTGCGGCTCGCGCCTCGTCGCCGCGGCCGACTGCTGCATGGCGTCCACCGCCGCGGTCGCCGCGCAAATCGCCGCCGCTCCAATCATGCCCTTCCAGAACGTTGTCATACTGCCTCCGCAGGTTTCAGAGCGCCAGGATTCTCGCTGCGTTCTCACCCATCATCTTCCGCCGATCGCCCTCCGTGACGTCGAGCCCTTTCAGCGCCTGCAGCATCTTCGGAATGCTGCCGATCTGGTGCGGGTAGTCGCTGCCGGCCAGGATGTGATCGACGCCGGCGAAGCTGATCGCCAGCTCGATGCAGTTGAGATCGAAGTTCACCGTGTCGTAGTAGAACTGCTTCAGGTACGCGCTTGGCGGCTGGTCGATGTGCTGCCGGCATTCGCTGAACGCCTCGTAGCCGCGATCGAAGCGCTCGGCCAAATAAGGGACCGCACCGCCCATGTGGCACAGCACCCAGGTGATGCGCGGATAGCGCCGCGGCACGCCGGCGAATACCAGGTGCGCGGCGGCGAGGGTCGTGTCCATCAGGAAGCCGACCAGCGGCATGAGCCAGTACTGCTCCATCGCTTCGACGCCGAGCGGGTGCGCGGGGTGGATGTAGATCACCGCGTTCAGCTCGTCGGCTTTGCGCCAGAGCGGCTCGTAACGCGCGTCGGCGAGGGCTACGCCGTTGACGTTGCTGAACACCATGGCGCCGGGCAGTCCGAGGCCCATCGCTCGTTCGAGCTCGGCCACCGAGGCGGCAGGATCGTTGAGCGGGAGCGTCGCCAGGAACGTGAACGCCTTGCGCCGCTTCCGCTCACCGGCGTACGCGTCGTTGATACGGCGGGCCAGCTCCACGGCGAGCTCCGGCGTCTCCATGTGCACGCCGGGAGTCGTGAAGGTTGCCACCTGCAGGTCCACGCCAAGATCGGCGAGCACCTTTTCGCGGTAGTCCAGGTCGCGATGACCAGGCACGAGGATGTTGTAGTCGCCGGGATAGTGCAGCCGGGGGTTGCCGTCGCTGTCGTAATCGATCTTGATGCCGGAACGGCCTGCCTTGACGGCGTCGAGATACTCGGGCGGATAGTAATGATTGTGAAAGTCGATGATCATCGTCGCGCGCGATGGTAACCGGGTCAGCGCCCGTGCGGCAAGGCGCCGGCCCGGCGGAGTGCTCGGTCACAGCGGATTGTCGGGGAACATCATCGTCCGCCACATGTGGGCGGTCGGGCTGTTGTCGTTCCCCAGGCCCTCCTTGGGCTGCTTGAAGTGCCGGCCGACGATGTCGAGGAACGGCTCGATTGAGACCTTGGCATTCGGATCGAACGCGTAGAGATCGTTGACCGTCACCATCCGCGCCTCGATGTACCACTTGTGGTTTCGCGCGTACTCGTAGGCGGCCTTGATGTGCGGCTGCGGAACGTAGTCCTTGCCGAAGATCTGGTTGTAAAGCTCCGGGTATTCGTAGCCGTTGGCCGGGTCGGGGTAGAAGCGCAGCGCCTGGTGATAGCGGATCGCCCAGCTCACCTTCTCGGGCACGTAGGGCTCGATCATCTGCGCGCCCCACCAGCCGTGGTCCACCTTTACCAGGTTGAGGACGACGTCGTGGAGCAGGCAGGCGAGGACAATCTCCTCGCTCATCCCGGTCTTGAGGGCGCGGGTGGCGCTCTGGAGCACGTGATTGGCCGGCGCGAACCGCTTCTCGAAGAACTCGACGAGCGTCGGCTTGTCGGACATCGGCGCCAGCTCCGGCATGCGTCGGTTGTTGGGCGGCCCCTGCGGCGCGAACAGTCCGCCGGCCCCGCGGCGGATCGTGGCGTCGGGCGGCGAGCCGGCCAGCTGCGCCTCGCCGTCGAGGATCAGCCCGCCAGCTTCCTCGTCGAGCTTCTCCATCATGTAGTGCTCGAGCGCTTCAGCCCTGGCTTCAGGGTCGAGCCGCTCCACTACTGCCAGGCCGCCGACACTTGCCAGAAACGCGCGACGATCGATGTCCATCGGGCCCTCCATCACGTGCGGGTGCGCAAACGACAACCGGGTCTCCTTCGGGGGCGCCGAAAGAAACCCGGTGGGCTGCATCGTGGAGCGTCAGCCGCTAGGCTGCTGCTTTGGCCGGCTGGGCCAGCGCGTGCTCGAAGACCTGCACCGCCTTCTGCATTTCCTCCATCGTGCCGACGGAGATGCGGACGTGAGTCTTCTCGTAGGGCGGGAAGTCGCGTCCGACCAGGACGCCTTCCTTGAGGCAGGCCTCGCGGAAGTCGCGGGCCGGCCGCTTGATGTTGATGAACATGAAGTTCGACTGCGAATCGGTCGGCTGGTAGCCGCGATCCGCGAACCACTTCTGGGTGAAGCTGCGAGCCGCGGCGTTCCGCTTCTGCTCTTCCTTCACCCACGAGTCGGGGACCGCCAGCGCCGCCTTGGCGCCCTGGAGCGCCATGACGCTGATGTCGCCGACCGAGTCCCAGTCCCCCATCTTCGCGATCGTGTCCTTGTGGCCGATCGCGTAGCCGATCCGGATGCCGGCCATGCCGAAGCACTTCGAGAAGGTGCGGGCGACGACCACGCGCGGGTTCTGGACCGCGATCGGGATCATCGTCTCGTAACCCGGCATCGTGCCGTACTCGAAGTAGGCCTCGTCGGCGAGCACAGTCGTGTTCGCCGACTGCTTCATCAGCATGTTCAGATAGGTCTTCGTGTCCGAGCCGGTGATGGCGGTGGCGACCGGGTTGTTCGGGTTGCAGAAGAACACCAGACCGGCCCCCTTCGACGCCTGCTGCAGCGCGTCGAGGTCCATCTTGAGGTCGGTGGGATTGAGCTTGACGCCGGTGATCGGGTGCCCCATCAACCGGGCGTAGTCCGCGCATTCCTCGTAGGCGGGGATCGCCGCCACGAGCCCCGCGGTCTTCGAGGTGAAGACGTGCGTGGCGGTGCGGAGGATCTGCGTCGAGCCCGACCCGAGGAGAATGTTCTCCGGCTTGACGCCGTGCTTCTTCGCGAGCAGGTCCATCACCTCGACGAAAATGGCGCCCGGGTAGCGGCCGGCTTCCGGGAACGCCGCGCCGCGGATCGCGGCGAGCACGTCCTTGTGGGTGCCGAGCGGGTTCTCGTTGCTGGACAGGATGATCGACGGCGGCCCGCCCGCGAGCGGCTGGTTCGCCTGCGCGAAGAGCGAGCCCTCGCGGCCGCGCGAGGTGATCCACAGGCCGGTGGCGCCGACGCCCAGCGTCTGCACGAACGAACGTCGCGAGAGCGACATGGCTGAAACCTCCTTCACTCTGGACATCGGACTACCGCCGTTCCTTGCTGGACGTCGTCGGCGTGGTGCCCAGCACTTTCTTGAACACCTCGACAGCCTTCTGCATCTCGGCCATGGTCCCTATCGAGATGCGGGCGTACTGCTTCTCGAACGGCGGGAAGTCGCGGCCGACGAAGACGCCGGCGGCGCGGCAGGCGTCACGGAATCCCGCAGCGGGCCGCTTGATGTCCATGAACAGGAAGTTGGTCTGGGTATCGGTCCCGGTGATCCCCATGTCGGCGAACGCCTTCACGGTGAACGCCCTGACATCGGTGTTGCGTTTGCGCTCCTGCTGGATATGCTCGTCGTTACCGAGCCCGACGAGGGCCGCGCCAAGCGTCAGCGTGCCCAGGCCGTACGGCATCTTGAACTTCTGGATCTGCTTGATCGTGTCGGCCTGGCCGATCGCGTAGCCGGCTCGCAGCCCCGCCATCCCGTAGGCCTTCGAGAACGTGCGCGTGACGAACACGTTCGGCGTCGAGAGCGCGATGTCGACGGCCGACTGGTACGACGGATCAGTCACGTAGTCGTGGTAGGCCTCGTCTATGAGGATCACTGTATCGGGCGAGGAGGTCCGGATCGCCTTCACCATGTCGGCGACCGCGGACTTGCCGTGCACGGTAGCGGTCGGATTGTTCGGGTTGCAGAAGAACACCAGGCCGGCGCCCTTTGCCGACTCGGCCATCTTCGCGACGTCGATCTTCAGTTTCGCGTCGAAGCCCACTTCTTTGACCGGCGCGCCGAGCTTCTTGGCGGTCACCCGGGGCATCTCGAACGACGGCCATGCCGTCACCAGCGGTCTGGTGCCCGCAGTGAACGCTCGCACGGCGTGAGTCAGAATCTCGCCAGACCCCGGCCCGAGCAGGACGTTCTCCGGCTTGGCCTGGAATTTGTCGGCGACAGCCTTGATGAGCACGCCCTCGTGCTGCGTCGCGTTGAACGGATAGCGGTGAGCCTCAGGAAACTTCCCGACAATGGCGTCGAGCACGTGCTGGCCGGGCCCGAGTGGGTTCTCGTTGCTGTCGATGCGAACGGGCGCGGCCCCTGCGGCCATGCCCTGCTCGCCGTACTCGATCAAGCCGGCTTCGCGCCCCCGGGCGGCGATCATTGCCGCGTGCGCTGAGAGGTCCGGGGCTGCAAGACGCTGAAAGAGTCGCCGACGGGTCAGCGACATACGATGCCTCCTTGGTTCACTGCGGCGGTCACGCCACCGGTGTAGAGCGGTTCGGGTTCCCGATCTTACACGCATTCCATGCCTTTGTGAGATGGAATCGTCCACCATTCAGGTCATGGGGTGTCACCCAAAGAGGGCACGCTGCCACCTGTCGATGCCAATCCTGGCCAGATTTTCAGCGTGTGACGCGAGTACAAGTGGCGGTAGATCGATCGTGATCCCCAATTGACCGGCCCATAACTGCCGTTTGATAAGCTACATAGGTGGCAGCGCCCCTAAAGGCCGCCAGTCTCAACGGGCGGCGCACGCGGCGCCGGCGAGCGGCGGAAGCAGACATTCACCAGCCGGGGCCAGCGATTGACTGGTCACGGCTCGACCCGGCCGACCTGAGCGCACCGGCGCTGTACATCAATAGAGAACTGAGCTGGCTGGAGTTCAACCGGCGGGTGCTGGCCCAGGCCCAGGACCTCTCGCACCCGCTGCTCGAGCGCATCAAGTTCCTCGCAATCGCCGGCACCAACCTGGACGAGTTCTTCATGGTCCGGGTCGCCACGATCCTCAAGAAGTTCCGGGCCGGCATCGAAGAGACCTCGTTCGACGGGCTTTCCACCGAGGACGAGCTCGGCGTCATCCGCTCGCGTGCGCTGGCCCAGATGGACGAGCAGGCAGCGTGCTGGTCGAAGGACCTTCGCCCTCTCCTGGCCGCGGACGGGATCTGCTTCCTCGAGCCGTCCGACTACACGCCGGCAATCGACGCGTGGCTCGCGCAGTACTTCAAGGCGCAGATCTTCCCCGTCCTCACGCCGCTCGCCTTCGATCCCGGCCATCCGTTCCCGTATATCTCGAACCTGAGCATGAACCTCGCGGTGCGCGTGCGCCATGGCGGCCGCACCAAGTTCGCGCGGGTCAAGGTGCCCGGCATGCTGCCCCGCTTCGTGGCGCTCGGCGACGGTCTGACGCCGGGGACCGGAACGACGTTCGTGTTCCTCGAGGACGTCATCCGTCGCAACATCCAGGAGCTCTTCCCCGGCACGAACGTCGAGGGCGCACACCTTTTCCGGATCATTCGCGATACCGACATGGTGATCCAGGAAGACGAAGCCGACGACCTGCTCGAGACCGTAGACCGAGGGCTCAAGCAGCTCCGCTACGGCGCGCTCTCGCTGCTCCAGGTCGAATCGGACATGCCGCGGCGCGTGCTCAACATCCTGATGGAGAACTTCGAGGTCGAAGAGGATGTTGTCGTGCGGTCCTCGGACCGGATGGGATTTGGCGACTGGCACACGCTCACCAGGCTCCACCGCCCGGCGCTCAAGGATCCCGTCTTCATCCCGCACACGCTCTGGGCTCCTGACGACGCCGACAAGGTCTTCGAGCAGATCGCCGACCAGGACTTCCTGGTCCACCATCCGTTCGAGTCCTTCACGTCGGTCGAGACGTTCCTCCGCGCCGCGGTCGCCGACCCGAACGTCGTCGCCATCAAGATGACGCTCTACCGGATCGGGGCGAACTCGCCGCTGATCGACATGCTCATCGAGGCGGCCGAGGACGGCAAGCAGGTGGCGGTCATGGTGGAGCTGAAGGCGCGGTTCGACGAGCGGAACAATATCGCCTGGGCGAACCGGCTCGAATCAGCCGGCATTCACGTCGTCTACGGGATCGTCAACCTCAAGGTCCACTGCAAGCTGACCCTGGTCGTCCGGAAGGAAACCGACGGGATCCGCCGCTACGCGCACATCGCGACCGGCAACTACAACCGCTTCACCTCCCAGGTCTACACCGACATCGGGCTGTTCACCGCCGACGAGCGCATCGTCGACGACGTGAGCGAGGTGTTCAATGCGCTGACCGGCTATTCGAGCCGGCGTTCTCACCACGCGCTGCTGGTGGCACCTGGCGGTTTGCGACAGGGATTCCGGGCCCTGGTCGAGCGTGAAATGGCCCACGCCGCCGAGGGCCGGCCGGCCGGCATCGTCATCAAGAACAACGCGGTCGCCGACCCGGCGATGATCCGGACGCTCTACAAGGCGTCGCAGTCAGGCGTGCCGATTGACATGATCGTCCGCGGCGTGTGCTGCCTGCGGCCGGGCATTCCCGGCATCAGCGATCGCATCCGCGTCCGCTCGATCGTCGGCCGCTTCCTCGAGCACTCGCGTATTTACTATTTCGAGAACGGCGGCGAGCCAGAGGTCTACATCGGCAGCGCCGACCTGATGGAGCGCAATCTCGATCGCCGCGTCGAAGTCCTCTGCCCGATCGCCGATCCCGATTTGCGTCAGCACCTGCACGATGTCGTGCTCTCGGCCCTCCGCTCCGACAGCGTTCGCGCCTGGGTGCTGCAGACCGACGGCTCGTACACGCGCGCCGGAGATGCGTCACCCGCCGAAGCTGTCGACTCCCAGAAAGCACTTCTCGCCTATTACACCGCGGCGGAAAGAATCTGACCGCCGCGAGCCTTACTGCCATCGGAAGAGCCGCAGGGCGAGCGCGAACGGGATCGCTCCCCAGGCCGCGAGGATCGCGAGCTCGCTCCAGAGCGCGCGCAACGGCAGGCCTTCGTTGATCACGCCACGGAGCGCGTCGATGAGCGCGGTCAGCGGCAGCGCCCGGATGAACGGCTGCATCACGTCGGGAAAATTGCTGGACGCGAAGAAGACACCGGAGAGCACCCACATCGGCATCATCACGAGGTTCATGATGCCTGACACGCCTTCGATGGTGCGGACGCGGCTGGCAATGAGAAGGCCCAACCCGCCGAAGCTGAGCGCGCCGGCGAGGGCGAGCGCCGTCAGCGAAACCAGTCCGCCGCGCACGCCGACGTCGAACGCCACCCGGGCGAAGCCGACGATGACGGCCGTCTCGAGGGCGAGCCAGAGCAGGCGGCTGAGGACGTGCGAGGCCAGATATTCGGCGCGCGACATCGGCGTCGCCGCCAGCCGCTTGAGGAGCTTGCGCGTTCGCGCCTGAACGATCGCGAAGCCAACGCCCCACAGGCCCGTGCTCATGATGTTCATACCGAGCAGGCCGGGTACGAGCCAGTCGATGTAGCGGGAGCCCACCTGATCGATCGGCTGCTCGGCAGGGGTGAACGCGTCGGTGCGGCCCGCGGCACGCTGCAGCGCCGCGTCGACGGCCAGCCGCGCCACCTGGCTCTCGGCGCGCGCTTCGTCGAACCGATACGTCGGCGGCGTGCCCGGCACGACCACCACCGGAGCACGGCCGTCGCGGATCGCACGATCGACATCGTCGGGCGCGAGGCTCCGCACGGTAAAGCCGCCCTGGTGCTCGAGCGCGCTGCGAATCGGAGCGTCGCCGTCCTGCGAGACGACACCGACGATGACCGGCTCGGTTCCGCGTGACCTGAATGCAATGCCCAGCGCGCAGGTCATGATCACCGGGAACGCGAACACCCAGAACACCGCTTCGGGCTCGCGGAGGAACTCCCGGAAGCGAGCGAGCGTGAGCTCGATGAGGGGATGGGATGCGCCGCCGCGATCAGGCATCGCGCAAGTGCCTCCCGGTGAGCGACACGAAGACGTCCTCGAGCGTCGCGCTGTGGGTGGTGAGCAGGGTCAGCTCGGCGCGTCCGGCACGCAGCCGATCGAGAAGCGCGGGGACGGTGGCGTGAAGTTCGGCGGTCGCGAGCGCGATGTGCCCGTTGCGTTGGGTGACGCCGCTGACACCTGGCAGCGCCGCGAGCGTGGTTTCATCGGGCGCAGTCCCCTGGACGCCGAACTCGACGACGTGCTCGGCGCCGAGCGACGCGACCAGCTCGCGCGGCGTGCCGAGCGCGATCAGCCGTCCGCGATCCATGATGCCGACGCGGTCGCACAACGTATGTGCCTCGTCCATGTAATGCGTCGTCAGCAGGATGGTCCGGCCCTCGGAGCGGAACCGCTCGAGCACATTCCACAGCTGACGTCGTGATTGCGGATCGAGTCCGGTTGTCGGCTCGTCGAGAAAGAGCAGCTCGGGGCGACCGGCGAGCGCGCACGCCACCGACAGCCGCTGCTTCTGGCCGCCCGACAACTTGCCGACGAACGAGCGGCGCTTGGTGCCGAGCTCGACGATGTCGAGCAGGTCGGCCACAGCAGGTCCTTCGTTGAAGAAGGATCGGAACAGCCGCAGCGTCTCCTCCACCGTCAGCTTGTCGTTGAGCTGTGTCTCCTGGAGCTGGATGCCGAGGCGCTGGCGCAAGGAAGCGCGATCGGTGCTCCACTGCCGGCCGAGCACCTCGACCTCGCCCTCGTCCTGATCGACCAGCCCTTCCAGGATTTCGATCGTGGTCGTCTTCCCGGCACCGTTCGGCCCGAGCAGGCCGAAGCATTCACCGCGCGCGACCGCGAGGTCGAGCCCGGCCACCGCCACCACGTCGGGATAGCGCTTGACGAGCCCGCGGCAGCGGACGGCGGGCACATCGGGGCTCACAACCTGATTCTACGCACGGAGGCGCCCCGGGCGTGGTGTACACTTTTGAGGTTGTGCCGGCGATCGTGCTGATTGGACCTGCGGACGCACTTGCTGGGCTGCGCGGGCAGTTGTCAGACAGCCCTCTTCAGGTCTTCACCGAATACCAGGTGCGCGAAGCCGTCGAGTTCATCGCCACCCACAAGCCCGACATCGTTGCCATCGAGCACCAGTTCGCGGTCAGTCCGCGCGGCGAAGCGCTGATCGGCCGCGTCATGGACGATCCAGCGCTGACCAGGTGCCAGATCAAGATCCTGGAGCCGCCGTCGGAGCCGGCCCGGGAACGAGACCGCAAGAAGAGCGGTGCCGGGATTACACCCGCCACTGCCACAGCCGTGGCGACACCGGCGGCCCCCGCCCCTGCGCCGGCCCCGGTCACCAGCGCGCCGCCGAACGGTGCTGTCCCTCCCGCGATACTCGACCAGCGTGGCACGCGGCGCGCGGAGCGAGTCCGGATTCTCTCGGGTGTGTCCGTCACGGTAGATGGCAACCCGGCGGAGCTCATCGATCTGTCGCCGGTCGGGGCCCAGGTGATCTCGAAGATGGTGCTGCGTCCCAACCAGCGGGTGCGGATGCAGCTTCCGGACGCCAAGAACGAGGGCGGGCGCGCCGTCCGCTGCGCCGCCCTTGTGGTGTGGGCCTCGTTCGAGATGCCGTCAGGACAGGGGCCGCGCTATCGCGCGGGGTTGAAGCTGTCGGGTGGCGAAGCCGAGGCCATCCAGGACTTTGCCCGGCTCTATCGCAGGGCCGATGGCTCGGGCGAAAAGTAACAGGTGACGCCGCGGACTCACGCCGGATGGGGCGTGAGGGCGGCGGGGAACCAGCGCGCGGCGATGCTGTCCTCCCGGACGATCGTCTCGGCGCGATCCGAGCCGGTCGAGACGATCGCAATCGGCACCCCGCTCACCTCTTCGAGCCGTGCGATATAGCGCCGCGCCTCGGCCGGTAAGTCCTCGAACCGGGTGACGCCGCGAGTCGGCGCTCGCCAACCCGGCCATGACTCGTAGACCGGAGTGCCGCCGTCGATTGTGAGGTCGGCTGGGAAATCCGTGACGGTGCGGTCCGCGATCGCGTAGCCCGTGCAGATCTCGATTTGATCCAGGCCATCGAGCACGTCGAGCTTGGTCAGCGCCACCGCGTCGATGCCATTGACGCGGACGGCGTAGCGCACCGCGACGGCGTCGTACCAGCCACACCGGCGGGGCCGGCCGGTTGAGGCGCCGTACTCCTGCCCGCTCTCGCGCAACCGCTCGCCCATTTCGCCGAGCAGCTCGGTCGGCAGCGGTCCTTCGCCGACGCGCGTCGTGTATGCCTTGGCGACACCGAGCACACCGTGGACCGCCTTCGGGGGAATGCCGAGGCCGGTGCACGCGCCGCCGATCGAGGCGTTCGACGACGTCACAAACGGGTAGGTACCGTGATCGATATCGAGCATCGTGCCCTGCGCGCCTTCGATCAGCAGCCGCTTGCCCTCGCGCATCGCGCGATCGAGCGCGAGCGATACGTCGCCGGTCCACTTCCGCATCCGCTCGCCGTGCACGAGCAGCTGGTCGTAGACGGCGCGCCACTCCATCTTCGTGTCCTTGATGATCTGGTTGCGTGCGCTCACGTTCTCGCGCACCTCGTCGGCAAGCGCCTGGGTGTCGACGAGATCGCAGACCCGAATACCGCGGCGTCCGATCTTGTCCTCGTAGGCCGGACCGATGCCACGCGAAGTCGTGCCGATCTTCCGCTCGCCGCGGCGGGCCTCGCTGAGCACGTCGAGCTCGCGATGATAGGGCAGGATCAAATGTGCCTTGTCGCTGATCAGCAGTCGATCGCCGACCTCGATGCCGAGCGCGGCGAGCTCGTCGACCTCGGCGAACAACGCCTGCGGATCCACGACCACGCCGTTGCCAATCACGCACAGCACGCCATCGCGGAGGATGCCCGAAGGAATGAGGTGGAGGACGAACTTCTTGCCGTGCACGTAAACGGTGTGCCCGGCATTGTGACCGCCCTGATATCGCGCGACGACGCCAAAGTGTGGCGTGAGCAGATCGACGATCTTGCCCTTGCCTTCATCACCCCACTGCGCCCCGAGTACCGCGATGTTCATGGTTACTACTGTATCCTACGAACGATGGTTCTCCTCGACGGCGGCACGCTCACGCTCGATGCCCTGCTGGCGATCGCCGACGGCCGCGCCGAGGTGGGGCTCGCGCCGTCGGCGCGCGATCAGGTGACGCGGGCTCGCGTTGTCGTCGACACGCTCGCGGCAGGCGAGGCCCCGGTTTACGGAATCAACACCGGGTTCGGCAACTTCGCCGAAACCCGCATCGAGCGCGAGGATCTCGGCGCGCTGCAAGTCAACCTGCTTCGCAGCCACGCCGCCGGCGTCGACGCGCCGCTGCCGCCGCGAACGGTACGGGCGATGATGGCGCTGCGCGCCAACGTGCTCGCGAAAGGATTCTCAGGCGTGCGTCCGGCAACACTCGACGCATTGCTCGAGCTCCTCAATCGCGGCATCCTCCCGATGGTCCCGAGCCGCGGATCGGTTGGCGCCAGCGGCGACCTCGCGCCGCTCGCCCATCTTGCGCTGGTGCTGATTGGCGAGGGCCAGACCTGGGACGGCGCGCGCACCGAGCCGGGTGCCGCGGCGCTGGCCCGGGCAGGACTCGAACCGGTGTCACTCGCCCCGAAGGAGGGGCTGGCGCTGATCAACGGAACGCAGGCATCGACCGCCCTGCTGGCGTTGGCATTGGCTGGCGCAGAGCAACTGGCTCGCGGCGCCGACGTCATCGCCGCGCTGACCGTCGATGCGCTGCTCGGCTCGCGCCGCCCGTTCGATCCGCGCATCCACGCGCCGCGGGCTTTCGATGGACAAGCGAAGTCGGCTGACAATTTGTGGCGGTTGATCGACGGCAGCCCGCTCAACGCCTCGCACGCGGGATGCGGCCGCGTCCAGGACGCATACTCCGAGCGGTGCGTGCCGCAGGTTCACGGCGCGGCACGCGAGGCGCTCGCCTGGATCCGCCACGTGGTGATGGTCGAGATGAACGCGGCTACCGATAACCCGATGGTCTTCGCCGCCGATGCGGAAATCGTGTCGGGCGGCAACTTCCACGGCGCGCCGGTGGCACTCGCCGCCGATCTCCTGGCGATGGCGGTGACACAACTTGCCACCATCAGCGAGCGGCGATCGGAACGGCTCGTCAACCCCGCATTGAGCGGGTTGCCGGCGTTCCTCACCCGGCACGGCGGACTGCAATCCGGGTTGATGCTCGCGCAGGTGACCGCGGCGGCGCTCACCTCGGAACTGAAGACGTTGTGTCACGCGGCCTCGGCGGACACAATTCCTACGTCGGCGAACAAGGAAGACCACGTGAGCATGAGCATGGGCGCGGCGCTCAAGGCCGAGCGTGCGTTACAACTGGCGCGCCAGGTGCTCTCGGTCGAAATGCTCTGCGCCTGCCAGGCGATCGATCTGCGCGCGCCCCTGGTCAGCACGCCCGCGCTGATGGGCGCGCACGGCGCGGTTCGCGCGGTGGTTCCAACCTTGCAGGACGATCGTTCACCATCGCCCGACATCGACGCGATCACCGGATTGTTGTCGAGCGGCGCGCTCGAGTACGCCACTGGGATTCCTGTCAACTGATTTCCCCCCGCATTTTCAATTTGACAAGCCGCTCGACGGTGCTTAGTTTCTTATCTTCACTTCACATCCCCATCACACCGTTTGCCGCTGATGACCACCGCCGTTCGTTCCATCCGCGCTCCGCGCGGCACGTCGCTGACGTGCAAGGGCTGGCCCCAGGAAGCCGCCCTCCGGATGCTGATGAACAATCTCGATCCCGAGGTGGCCGAACGGCCTGACGATCTCGTCGTCTACGGCGGCACCGGACGCGCCGCGCGCTCGTGGGAAGCGTTCGACGCCATTGTCGCCGCGTTGCGCGAGCTCGACGCCGACCAGACGCTGATCGTCCAGTCGGGAAAACCGGTCGCCGTCTTCCGCACCTCGCCGCACGCGCCGCGGGTGCTGATTGCCAACGCGAACCTCGTGCCCCACTGGGCCACGTGGGAAACATTCCGCGATCTGGAAGACAAAGGGCTGACGATGTACGGACAGATGACCGCCGGCAGCTGGATTTACATCGGCAGCCAGGGCATCCTCCAGGGAACCTACGAGACGCTGGCCGCGTTAGCGCGTCGGCACTTCGGCGGCTCGCTGTCCGGCCGGCTCACCGTGACCGCCGGGCTCGGCGGCATGGGCGGCGCCCAGCCGCTCGCGGTCACGATGAACGACGGCGTCGCGTTGGTCATCGAGGTGGATCCCGAGCGCATCGAGCGGCGCCTGCGAAGCCGCTATCTCGACGAATCCACCGGCAGTCTCGACGACGCGCTGGCCCGGGTGCGGCGCTACATGGCTGCGGGCGAGGCGCGCTCGGTGGGCCTGGCGGCCAACGCTGCCGACGTGATGCCCGAGTTGGTCAAGCGGGGCGTGGTCCCCGATATCGTGACGGACCAGACCGCCGCGCACGATCCGCTGGTCGGCTACGTCCCGAATGGCCTCACGCTCTCCGACGCAGCGACGCTGCGCGCCGCGTCACCGGCCGAGTACGTGCGGCGCAGCATCGCCGCGATGGGCGTGCACGTCGGCGCGATGCGCGCGCTGCAGGACCGCGGCGCGGTCGTGTTCGATTACGGGAACAACATTCGCGCTCACGCGGTGACAGCCGGCGTCACCGATGCGTTCCGGATTCCCGGCTTCGTGCCCGAATACATCCGGCCGCTCTTCTGCGAAGGTAAAGGGCCGTTCCGCTGGGCCGCGCTTTCCGGCGATCCCGCCGATATCTTCGCGACCGATCGCGCCGCGCTCGAGATGTTTGCCGAGGACGAGGCGCTGTGCCGGTGGATTCGGCTCGCCGGAGAGCGCGTCGCCTTCCAGGGGTTGCCGGCGCGTATTTTCTGGCTGGGTTACGGAGACCGCGCCCGTTTCGGGCTGCGCCTCAACGAGCTGGTTCGCACCGGCGCCGTCTCGGCGCCGATCGTGATCGGCCGCGATCACCTCGACGCCGGTTCGGTGGCGTCGCCCAACCGCGAAACCGAAGCGATGCGCGACGGCAGCGACGCGATCGCCGACTGGCCGATCCTGAATGCGCTCGTCAACGCGTCGGCCGGCGCGACGTGGGTTTCGGTGCACCACGGCGGCGGAGTCGGGATAGGCTATTCAATTCACGCCGGCATGGTGATCGTGGCCGACGGCTCGGCCGAGGCCGACGAGAAGCTCCAGCGCGTGCTGACGTGCGACCCGGGGATGGGGGTCGCGCGCCATGCAGACGCCGGCTACCCAGAAGCGATTTCTACCGCGCGCGAGCGCGGCGTGAACATTCCGATGTTGGAGCACAACGAGCGATGATGGCCCCCCATGACGGTCTCGAGCGCCGTGTGCTGACGGCGCTGGACGCCAGCCCGGCTCGTATTCCCGTCATCCTGGGCGGTTGCGGCAGCGGCCGTACCACGCTGCTGCACGGCCTCGGCGATCGCCTCGGCCGAGCCGCCTGCCAGTACGTGGACCTGGAACGAGCGGCAAGTACACCGGAGCGGTTCTATCGCGCCGTGGCGTCCTCCTCGCCCTTCCTGCAGGCGGCCCCGGCCGTCGAGCCGTCCTCGCCTCGCGAGGCATTCGAGCGCACGCTCCGGCTGCTGACACGGATGCCCGGCGAGCGCGCTGCCACGTTCTTGCTCGACGAGATCCTCGAGCTGCGGACCTTCGAAAGCTTCCCGGGACTGCGCCACGTACTCCGCGAGACGCTGGACGCGCTGGCGGCGAGCGGGAATCGGTTCGTGCTCACGAGCCGTTACATCGCCCGCGCGCATCGCGTCCTGCGCGATGCCGGCGCGCGCTTCGAAGTCATTCACCTGCCGTCGCTCTCCCCCACCGAGGTCACGGCCATGCTGCCGCCGATGGGTGAAGTGACAGCGGCCGATCGCGAGTTCTTTGGCCGCACGGTCCAGGCGCTCACCGATGGCCGCGCCGCCTACGTGCGCGCGCTCGGCGAGGCCTCCGCCGCGATGAGCACCCGCGCCGGGGATCCGATCAGCGCACTCACGGCGCTGCTGACGGCCGACGGCGCCCTCACCGCCTGGTGCGGCTACCGCTACGAGCTGCGGCTGCATCGCGCTCGCGGCTACGGCGCGCTCAAGGCGATCCTCGAGATCCTCGCCGACGACGAACCGCTGACCCTCACCGAGATCGCGCAGCGGCTGCAGCGCACCCCGGGGTCCACCAAAGACTACTTATCCTGGCTCGAAGACGTCGATCTGATTGTGGCGCGGCAGAAGCGCTACAGCTTTGCCGATCCGTTGCTGCGGCTCTGGGTGCGGCTGCACTGCCGGCCCGTGCCGCCGTCGGTGGACGAGGTCGCTCGCGAGGTGCAGGCGTACGCGGCAGTCAGGCTGCCGGAAACCGAGCCGGCCGGAGTGGCGCGCCTCACCGGCGATCGGCGGGC
>DATJFF010000227.1:0-22097 GCA_035495795.1 Vicinamibacterales bacterium | reverse complement strand
GCGAGCGACGCGAGGTCGCCGGCAACCTTGCCGGTGTAGACGTACATCGCCACGACCGGGAGCATGCCGATGCTGGCGGCGACGAAGTCGAGCAGCTTGATGCGGCTGAGGCCCAGCGCGTAATTGAGCAGCACGAAGGGCACGGCCGGCGACATGCGGAGCAGCGCGACAAGGCGGAAGCCGTGCCGCTCCACCGCGCGATCGATGATTTGCAGGCGCGGCTCGCGGCGGAGCAGCCCTTCGACGAAGTGACGCGCGAGATACCTGCCGGTCAGGAAGGCGAGCGTCGCGCCAATCGTTGCGCCGATCATCACCAGGATCACGCCCTTGACGAACCCGAACAGGGCGCCGGCGGCAATCGTCAGCAGAAACGCGGGGGCGAAGACTACGGGCGCGATGCTGTAGCCGGCGACGAACGCAACCGGTCCCCACGCGCCGAGCGACGCGACCCAGGCCGTGAAACGAGGAAGCGCGGCCGGCGCCTGGCGGCCAGCGACGACGAGCAGGGCAAGGACGACCAGGCCGCCCACCACGGTGAGCGCCTTCTTCATGGAGAACCGCAACATCTAATGGGATGTATGGGTCAGGATCGTGACGAAATCGTCGATACGCTCCATTGGCTACCTGTCGTCCCGGAGGAACCGGTTTTCGATGCCGTCGATCTTGGCGAGCCGGCGCATGTGGCGCTCCTCCCCGCTGAAGCCGGCGGCGAGGAAGGTGTCGACGAGGATACGGGCCAGGGCCGGCCCGACCACCCTCGCGCCCAGGCACAGCACGTTCACGTCGTCGTGTTCGACCGCCTGGCGCGCAGTGTAGCTGTCGTGGCACACCGCGGCGCGGATCCCCGGAAATTTGGATGCCGCCACCGACACGCCCGCGCCGCTGCCGCAGACGAGGAGCCCGCGATCGGCCTGGCCGTTCCGGACCGCGGTCGCCACGGCCTCAGCCATATCGGGATAGTCGACCGGCGCGGTGGAATGGGTGCCCAGGTCGGTGACGTCGTGTCCCTGCTGGGCGATGTGTCCGGCAAGATCCCGTTTCAGCTCGAAGCCGGCATGGTCTGCGGCGATGGCAACACGCATAAACCTCTATGGTATCGCTGAGTCCGGATACGGCCGGCATTCGTCTTATAATTCGACCATGTTGACTAGCCACCTTCGTCTTGCTGTTCTCGGGGGATTGGCGTTGTCAGTGGCCGCGCTTGGCGCCCAGGCGCCCGCTCCCGTTGCCCAGACTCCCGGCGCGCCGACCGCGCCCGGGAGCCAGGAAGGGCAGCCCACATTTCGCGTCAACATCGACCTGGTCACGATGGACGCGATCGTCCGCAACGGCCAGGATCAGTTCGTCGCCGACCTCACGAAAGACGACTTCCAGATTCTCGAGGACGGCGTCGCCCAGGACATCAAGTCGTTCACGCTCGTGCACGGCGGCCGCGTGCACAACCTGCTGACCCCGCCACCACCGCCGAGCGAGGAAGGCGTCATCCTGCCGCCGTCGCGGCCGCGCAACGACACCACCGGGCGCATCTTCGTCATCATCGTCGACGACATGCACCTGGACTTCCGGAACACGGGCCGGATCCGCGACCTTTTCAAGAAGATCAGCCGCGAGCTGATTCATGAAGGGGACATGTTCTGCATCGTCTCGACCGGTCCCTCCTCGATCGCCGTCGATCCCACCTACGATCGCAAAATCCTGGACGAGTCGATCAAGAAGATCACCGGCAATGGCCTGAAGCCGCAGGACATCATCCAGGGCCCCGATAGTGCGGATGGGCCGAGCGAAGTCCGCTATCGCGCTCACGTTGCCTTCTCGACCGCGCACGACATGCTGGTCCAGATGGAGAAGGTCCAGAACCGCCGCAAGGCGGTGGTGTGGGTGAGCAACGGCTACGATTTCAATCCGTTCGCCGAGTCGCGGACAGGTGAGGATCCGGTCTTCGGCGGCCGCTACGGCCAGACGCGCGAAGAAGGGCAGCAGATGAACCAGCAGTTCAACCAGGGCCAGCAGTTCGCCGACGCCGACCTGGCGCGCGAACTCTCCGAGGTGACGCGCACCGCGAACCGCGCCAACGCCACGCTCTACACGATCGATCCGCGCGGCCTGGTCGCCGGAACCGATCTGGACGAACAGCTGGATCCGGTGGAGTACTCGAACTACGTGCGGAAGTCGCAGGACAGCCTGCGGGTGCTGGCCGAGAACACGGGCGGCATTGCGGTGGTCAACCAGAACGACTTCACGAAAGCCCTGAAGCGAATCGACGCGGAGACGAGCGACTACTACGTGCTGGGCTACTACTCCTCCAATCCGGATCCGCTCAAGCGGACCCGGAAGGTGGAAGTCAAGGTCACGAAACCCAACCTCAATGTGATCTCGAGGACGTCGTATACGCTCCGCCGGCCGCCGAGCGCGCCGACTCAGAAGTAATCACTTCGCTGATGCGCTCCCGCAGCCAGGCCACGGGCTGCGGCTGGACGCGCAAGAGCGCCTTCCACTCCTCGTCCGACAGGACGACAGAAATCACGCGCGGATCGGTCATGAAGGCACCTCCGGTATGAAGAATGAGATGCCGCTGATCGTAGGCCCTGGCGAGCAAGCTGAAAAATAGAATGATCACATTCCGTCCATGCTTTACGAGCATGGGCGCACCCGTCGCACTCGTCGCACCTTATCGCACCCGTCGCACCTGTCTTACGGCGCGAGACGGAGCTTCGGCTTGACCCGTTCGAAGGCCTTGATCGTTTCCTGGACCGCGCGCGGTGTCCGGCTCATCCGCGGGTAGACCCAGCCGGTGTCCCGCATCAGCGAGCGGCCCTCGATTCGCGACAGGAACAGGTGCCCGCTCGACACGTCGCGCGCCGCCGCCTGGTAAGGGACGATGCTGATCCCGACGCCGGTCCGGACCATCGCCTTGATGATCTCGACGTTCTCGGTCTCCATCACGATGTCGGGTTCGATCCGCGCCGACATGAAGAACTCGTCGATGGTCCGCCGCGTGTTGGAGCCCTGCTCGAAGAGCACGAACGGCTGCCGGACCAGATCCTGCGGGAGCACCTTCCGCTTGCGGGACAGCGGGTGCTTGGCGGCCGTGACCAGCAGCAGCTCTTCCTGGAGAACGGGAACGGTCACCAGGTCCGGTTGATCCACCGGCAGTGTCAGCAGCGCCAGGTCGCCGGAGCCGGAACGCAGCTGCTGGAGCGCGCGCTCGGAACTGCCCGCCACGACCTTGACGTCTACGCCCGGGTGCTGGCGTTTCAGCTCGGTGATGAGCGTCGGAAACACGTAGAGGCACACCGTCATGCCGCCGAGCAGCCGCACCGTGCCGCGGAGCGATTCCTGGCTGTCGGTGATGCCGGCGATCGTGTCCTTGAGATCCTGGAAGACCCGGTGACTGAGCTGGAGCAGCGCTTCGCCGGCCGGAGTGATGCGGATCCGGCGGCCGACCCGCAGGAAGATCGGCTCCTTGAGCTCGTCTTCCAGCAGCAGGATCTGGCGGCTGATCGCCGACTGCGACACGTGCAGCTTGTGGCCGGCGGCGGTGAACGAACCGGTCTCGGCGATGGCGCGGATGATCTCGAGTTGGCGCAGGTCCACGTCGTTGGGCTCTCCGCCACCGAGCCTATATCTACAACGAAGATGGTTTCAACACGAATCTCGATCGTACGAGATGGGTCTATGCGCGCTCACAGCGGCAAGCTATCAGCAGCTCGCATGACACACGGACGTTACATCGGGATATTGATGGGTCCGGGCGGACCGCTCAGGACAAAAACAGGAGTCGCCGCGCGGGTGCGCGCGGCATCCGAGCCGCTTGGGCGGCGATCAGCGTACGGCGTCAGGAAGCGCGGAGACCCGTGCCGCCGATCGAGCTGGCAAACCGCTCGCGTTCTGGAGTCACCGTCTGGTTACGGCGATGCGCGTGACTCTCGCAGACAACGCCCTTCTCTTCCACGTAAACCACTTCGCGCGTGCTGGCGACATCCCGGTAGCGACCGACAACGCACCCACACGGCAGCGTGGCAAACCCGATCAGACGAACCACGCTCATAACGAGCTCCTCTGTTGCGTCGCTATGCAACTGGTGTACCGAACTGATGTGCGTGTGATTCCGGGCACGTCCTGGAAATGGTGCCCGTTGGCGCGCGTCAAAATGCCCGACTTTCGAGCATGTCATCCTAAAAGCAGACATCCTGCCAGAACAAACGTCGACCGACGACGTCTCATGGAGTCGCCTTTACGGATTCCTTTTGGATCGCGCTTCGCGGATTTGGATGACAGTCACGGTGCCGGCAGGCGAGACAGACCGTCGCGCGCGACGGCGTTGCCGGGATCGATCATCAGCGCCTCCGCGAAGTGGCGGCGCGCCGCCTCCGTGTTGCCCGACTCGAGCTCGAGCATCGCGAGGTTCGAGTGCGTCGCCGGGTCGCGCGGCGCCGACTTCAACGACGCTTCGAAGGCCGCGCGGGCGCGATCGCGCTGGCCGAGGCCGGCGAGCGCGGCGCCAAGCACGTTCTGTGCGGGCGCATAGTCGGGCTGCACGACCAGGGCGGCTTCAGCCTCGCGAACTGCGACGTCCGGGCGCTCCTGGAGATAGGCGAGCGTCGCGGAGTAGTAACGCGTCGCGGCCCGGTCGGGCGCCTCGGCCCTGAGCCGTGCTACCGCCGGCGCCAGCCGCTCGGCGTCTCCGGCGTCGCTGAACACCGAGGCAAGCTGTTCGACCGCGGCCAGATTATTCGGGTCGCTCTGGACGATACCCAGGGCGATCCGTGCGCTCTCCTCGAAATCGCCTTCGGAGGCCAGCAGATGCGACAGCGCGAGCCTGGCTTCCACGTTCACCGGGTTGGCCGCGAGCTGCCTCAAAAGATCACGGGCGAAGGCGATCCGGCCGATCGGTACCGCGGCTTGCACCAGGCCATCGAGCGCCTGGCGATCGCGCGGTGACTCCCGGAGCACCCGCGCGAACAGATCGACGGAGGGATCGAACGCGTCCGCCTTCCGGAGCATCTCCGCGACGTCGCGCCAGCTCTCCGCCGACGCCGACCGAACCGGCTCGGCAATGGCGGGCGGCCGCGGCGTTGCCATCGCCAGTTCGCGAAGCCGCCGGGCGTTGTCGGACCGGGCGCCGCCGAACACGCTGCGCGGTCCAGAGAACTCCAAGTGCGCACGGTCGTCGGTCTGGACCGGTGCGCCCTCCGCCCAGGCCCGAAGCGCTGCCCCTTCGGCGACGAACGCCGACAGCACTGCGAGAGGGGAGCGGGCCCCGACTCCGGCCAGGTCGGCAGCCACACCCGGACGCTGCCAGGCCGCGGCGAGGTTTCCGATGCGTCCGGTCAGCGGCTCGGTGGAGCCGACCAGCAGCACGTCGGCCTCGCCGATCACCCACATCGTGCCGTCCGGAAACACCGAGAGGAAAGTCGCCACGATCGAGCGGAGATCGGCCTCGCTGATATCGTAGGTATGTGCCCACTGGCACAACACGCCGCCGGGAGCGAGCCGCGACTTTGCGATCTCGAAGAACTCGCGCGTGAAGAGCGACGCGATTCCCGCCATCCACGGGTTCGACGGCTCCGACACGATCACGTCGTAGCTCTCGTTGCCGAGCAGCAGGTGGGTGCGTCCGTCGCCGACGATCAGTCGCGTCCGCGAGTCGGCCAGCGGCCGATGGTTGACCTGCTCGAAGAACCGCGACGCCTCCACCACCTCCGGAGAGATTTCCAGGACGACGGCCTCGTCGAGGCCGTGGGTCAGCGCCGAGCCGAGCGTGACGCCGCTGCCGAGTCCGAGAATCGCCGCCCGTTTCGGCGCCGGATGAAGCAGCAGCGGAACATGCGCGAGCATGCGCTGGGTCAGCATGTCCGCTGCATCCGAGGCGTCCACCTTGCCGTCAATAGAAAGGGAGGTCGCGCCGGTCAGCCGCCGGACCGCCACGGTGGCGGTCGCCCCTTCGCGGTAGTACACGAGTTCGCCGGCGGTGAGGCCGGTGAGGAGATCGGGACCTCGCATCGCAGCGGCATATTTGTAGCCGCCGCTAGAAAGGAGGCGGGCATCCCAGCGGGGCACGAATGATGTCCCGGTCAGCACCGCGATCCCAAGCCCGAGCGCCAGCCACGCGGTTCGCCGCCGGGCCGCTATCGCCAGGGCGACTCCGCACAACGCGGTCAGAACGACAACCATCCGGATCGTGTCGAACAGCCCGAGCCACGGCACCAGGACGAATCCGGCAGCGAGCGCACCGACGATGGCCCCGGTCGTGTTGACTGCGTACACGAGCCCGAGATCCGACACCATCGACGCGTCGTCCCTGGATGCGACAGCGAGCGCCAGCGGGAACGCGGCGCCGAACGCCAGCGCCATCGGCAGGAGAATGCCCGCGGCGAAGGACCATTCCCGCATCAGCACCTGATCGAAGGTCACGTTGGGCTCGGCCACCAGTCGCGCAACCGCGAGCAGCACGGGATCGACGGTCATCGCGGCGGCGAGGGCGAACGCCGCGCAGGCGACGACGACGAGCGCGAGCACGCCGATCGGGTTCTTCGTCCGCCGCGAAATCCGGGCGCCGGCAGCCGACCCACCAGCAATGCCAAGGATGAAGATGGCGACGACCGCGCTGAAGGCATACGTCGTCGGGCCCAGAATCGAAGCGAGCAGCCGCGTCCAGACTACCTGGAGGGTCAACGAGGCGAGTCCGGTGACGCCCAGCGTTGCCGCCGCGAGCCATGGGCGGCCAACGGGTGTCGGACTCTGGTCTTTCGCTTTGCGCTGGTTTGGAGCCGGCGTCGACTCGATCGGCACTTCGCCGGTCTTGCGTGCAAGCATCCACGCGCCAGTGGCGGCAGTGAGATTGAGGATCACCCCGACGATCGTCGCCCCGGTCAGTCCCACGGCCGGAAGCAGCACGAAGCCGGTGACGATCGCGCCGACCGCGGCCCCGAGCGTGTTGGCTGCATACAGGTGGCCGGCATCGACCGCAATTTGCCCCGCGCTCCTGACGATCCACCGCGACGCGAGCGGGAACGTTGCGCCCATGGCCGCTGCCGGCAACGCGAGCAGGAGCAGGCTCACCGCCAGCCGGACTCCGGCAAAGAGAAGTCCACCGGCGCCATCGGCGTAGAGCGCCGCGAGCAGCGGCCGAAAGGCGAGAAGGATCCAGGGAAGCAGCAAGGCGACCGCCGCAATTGCCGCCTCGAGCAACGCATAGCCGCGGAGCGCGGCACGCGGCGCGAGCCTCTGCCCGATTCGCCCGCCCGCGGCGGCGCCGATCGCGAGGCCGCCCATGAACGCCGCAAGCACGGTGCTCGCCGCCGCCAGGCCGTGTCCGATCTGCAGCGCGAGCAGGCGCGTCCAGACGACTTCGTACACGAGCGCGGCCGCGCCTGAGAGGGCGAAGAGCAGCAGGAACGGGCCGCGACGCATGGAGTGAGGGTAGCGCAAACGCTCGGGCGAGGTCGGCCGCGCCGTCGCGGTCAGGGCCTGGGTCGATAGAGCGTGAGCGCTTCGTCGCGCGCCAGCAGTTCGAGGTCGAAGGCGTCGATCGCCAGCGCCTTCAGCTGCGGCGTCACGAAGCCATCGTCGACGATCACGTACCCGACATCGGCGTCCTTGATGAACGCGTGCGCCTGCTGGCGGAACGCGTCGACCTCAGCGTCGGCCAGCGTGCGGCCCTCGCTCATTTCCACGAGCGATCCAATCAGCGGGAACCGCCGCGTCATCGCGGCGAGACGCCGGGACGACACCCGCGAAAGATAGCCGCCGATCAGCGGCTTGCCGTGCAGCGTTTGCTCGAACTGGTACCTGGCGCTGAAGTTGCCCGCCGACGAGGTACCGTCCCGGACGCCGAAGGGGAGATTGAGCACTCTCACCGACCGCGAGTCGGCCGCGATGATCTGCGACAGCGGCGAGTATTCAGCGGAATAGAGCGTGCGCGGCGCCGGCACGAGCTCGACGACGAGCAGCAGCAATGCCGCGACGCCGATGGCGCGTCGCCGCTGCGGCCAGCGCTCGCCCAGGGCGGCAAGCGCGCCGGCAAGCAACATTGCCAGGCCGAGCGCCGCGACGATAGCGAAACGCGTCGGCGATCGCACGGCATTGATGAGCGGCACGTAGCGCATCAGCGCCCAGGGGCCGGGCACCGCGGTGTTCAAGCCGTCGACGATTACGAACGGACCGAGCGACAAGGCCAGGAATCCGAGCGTCAACCACCACCACCCGCGCTTCGGCCGGAATCGGGCCCATACCACCGCGACGCCGATGATTGCGACCGCGACAAGGCTGAATGCCGCCGTGTACTCGACGAACGCGACCGGGTCCGCCGCCTGTCGATCGCCGAGCAGCCATTTCGACAGGAACTGGTTCGGATTCGGATGGACATAGGCCAGCAGGTCTACGCCTCGCGGGCTGCTCCTCCAGAGAATGGGCGGGCTGACGAACTGGCCCGCGACGATGCCCTCGCCCAACCCATAGAGCACGGGCGAGAGCGGCCCGGCACAGGCGAGGGCGGTGATCACGGCGAAGCGAAGAATCCAGGCTGCCGGAGGGAACGCGACCACCCGGGCGCGGAAGATGAGTGCAAGGCGAACGGTGAACAGCACGGTCAGGATCAGGACCGGTGTGTAGAGGCCGCGAACCGAGACGTTCATGCCGAGCAACTCGATGCGACCGCCGCGGCCGAATGCGAGGCCCACGATGAGACCGGTCAACGACAACAGCACCACGTCCAGCACCCACACCCAGGGCACACGATGGAGCCGTTCGCGGCGCGTGACCTCGAGGACCAGCGACGCGACGTAAAGGCCGGCGATCATCAGGCAGAACACCGCGAAGTAGGGATCGCAGAACGCGGCCCAGGCCATCGACAAGCCGGCCAGGACCGCGAACGACATTCGGCGGGTTCGCTCCGCCTTGATCAGGCACCAGGTAAACGCCGCGAGCGGGGCCGCCGCCACGAGACTGAAGTGCCCCGTTGTGCGAGCGACGATCGCCGGCGCCCAGGCCAAGGCGAGACCGGCGCCGAATGCCTCGAGCCTTGTCGTGGGAAAGGCAAGCCGTGCCAGGGCGTACCCGCATAGCGCCGTCAGCACCGTCATGGCGATGAAGACGATGTTGAAGGTCGTGATCACGCCAAACAGCGGAATCAGCGGAAGCGCCAGCAGGTTCAGAAACGCTGTGTAGTTGTGCTGTGAGAGGTCTACCCGTTGCGACAGCGCCAGGATGCGTTCGGTGGACAGCGGGTTGGCGCCGGCCGCGGTTTCGTGCTGGAACACCCACTGGTTCCACACGTACACACCCGTGTCGCCGCCCGGATCGCCGGTCAACCGGCTACCGAGGTAGAGGGGCAGCGGCCACGTGAACGCCAGCGCGATCAGTACGTAGCCTAGTACCACAGCAAGCCGAGGGCGCCACTGGCTCGCTTCCATCAGAGAGGTATGTAAACGTTTATCACAGATTGCATCCTACTGATGACATAGCCCTTCCCGCGATTTGAAAATTAAAAGGCCGGATCCCCTGGGTTGGGGACCCGGCCTGTGTCTTTCCTACCGAAGGCCTGACCGCCGTCGCCTCACGGCGACGGCGGGCCTACCGAAGGCCTACCCGCGCTGGCCGGCGGCAGCCGGCAACAGGCGGGCCTAGAAGTCGTAACGGACGCCGAAGCGCATGACGCGTGGCGCCAGCAGCTCGGTCACTTCGAGGAAGTTCACCGTCGTCTGACGGAAGTTCGTCGGAACGCCGGAGTTGAAGATGTTGAAGACGTCGAACTGGCCGGTGAGCTTGCCGATCTTGCCGAACCGGAACGACTTGTCGAGGCGAACGTCGAGGATCGAGACGTTCGGGAACCGGCGCGCGTCGATCGGCTCGACGCGGAAGGTGCGGGCGCCGTCGTTCGGGAACGTGAAGGTGAGCGTGCGGCCGTAGTTCTGACCGCTCTGGAACTTCCACGAGCCCGACATACCGATGTCCCACTTGGCGACGTAGCGGCCGATCGCCTTGTAGTTGTAGATCGTCGAGGTCTCGAGGCCGTTGTCGCCGAACAGCCGGCGGACCGGCAGGAAGTTCTGGTTTGCGGTCGCGGCGGCCTGGCCGAGCAGCCGCTGGTAGCCAGTGACCTCGTGCAGCATGTTCGACCAGGTGTAGCCGAACGAGGTCAGCACCATCCAGTTGTTCGCGAATCGGCGATTCAGCGCGAACTCGATGGTGTGGAAGGACGAGTCGGCGTCGGGCACGTTCGTGTAGACCCGATCCTGCGCGAGGCCAGCCGGACGGTCGAAGGTCTGGAACGTCTGGTTGTCGTCGGTCGTCGTCAGGTTGTTATCCGGGCCCGGGTCCGTGATCGTGATCGGAATGTTGTACTGAGGTCCGCGGATCGTGTCGTATTCACCCCACGAGTTCCGGTAATTCTTGTAGACGTACGAGGCGCGCCCCGAGAGGCCACCCGCGATCTCGCGCTCGACGCTCGTGGAGATCTCATTCGTCACCGGCCGCTTCAGGTCGCGATCCACGCGCACGAACCCGGCGCCACCCTGCGTCGAGTTGAACGCGCCCAGCTCGAACGGGCTGTCGAGCAGACCATTCCCGTTGAGATCGCACTGCGTCGTACGGGTCGCCGTGCAGGGCAGGAAGGCGTAACGGAGCTGGGCGACGCCGACCGGGTTCTCCTGGTCGGCCAGCGTATCCGCCGAGTTCCAGCGCGACTGCCCGTAGTAGGCCTTGAGGACGGTGCGGTTGTCACCGGTGAGGTCGTAGGCGAAACCGACGCGGGGCGCGAAGGTCTTCGAGTCGTTCACCACGGTCTGTTCGACCGTCCGGGGCGCGATGAAGCCGAAGTAGCGTGCGCGCTCGGCCGGCAGGTAATCCGCAGGCCAGTTCGCCAGCTGGGGCAGGCCATTCGGTGCGAACTCCTGCTCGGGGTACAGGTCGCGGTAGGCCTCGAACCGGAGGCCGAGATTGACCGTCAGTCGATCGGTCATCTTCCACGTGTCGTTGAACCACACCGAGCCGTAGTTGACGTCGTTGGTCGGCAGGTTGGCGGTGTTGTAGATGTCAACCTGGCTGATGCCGGCGCCGAGGTTCGCCGGGTTCGTGCTGGTGTCGCGATAGAAGGTGTCGAACGGCTGATCGCGGAAGAAGTAGCGGCGATCGCGCTTCCAGTCGTAGCCGCCCTTCATGTCGTGGCTGCCCTTCCAGCCGTCCTTGAAGTACGACATCGAGGCGTAGAACTGCGGTTTGAACCGCTTCTGATCCTGGTAGCCGTTGTTCGCTCCACCGTCGTAGAACTGCAGGTTGCCGAGATCCTGACGGCCCGGGCTCCACGGCCCGTCGTACAGGCCGTAGTCACGAACGGGACGCAACGGGAAGAAGTTGTACCAGTCGCCGGCCAGCACGTCGAGGAACGCCTTGCCGCCGAGGACGCTCGTCCACTCGAACTTCCAGGGATAGTTGCGTGAGCTCTGGTAGTAGGCGGCCGACAACGGCGTGGTCAGGTTGATACCGCGCTTGTCCTGGAGCTTTTCGCGCTTGTTGATGAACCCGATCACCTGGTTGTTCCGATTGAGCTGGAGCGTCCCCTTCAGGGTGTACTTGTTGGAGAGCTTCGAGCGCTGTGTCTGATCGCCGAGGCCGAGGATGTACTGGTACTGGTCGTTCAGGCGCCAGCTGGTGAAGAACCACATCTTCTGCTTCCAGATCGGCCCGCCGACGTTGAAGTTCAGGTCGTACTGCTTCTGCACAGGATTGCCGCGGCTGAGCGGGGTACGAGTGAAGAAGCCATCCTCGTTCGGCGTGTTCGCCGTCCGGAGATAGTCGGGCACGTTGGTGTCCGCGATCGTGTTCTCGTCAAGATAGTCGTAGTAGAAGTTGCCGGTGAACCTGTCGCCGCCGGACTTGACGCTGATGCTGAGGACCGCGCCGCCGGCGTAGGCCGACGCATCCGCGCCGGCGCCGCTCACCTGGAATTCCTCGAAGCTGCCGAAGTCGAAGTAACCGGCGTTGGCTGCGGTCGCTTCGGTCGTGTCGATGCCTTCCATTCGGGTCTGGTTCTGATCGTCGAGGCCATAAGCGCGGTAGCCGGTCTGGTTGCCGGTGCGCGAGCCGCCGACGTCATACGAGGTCATCTGCATGCCCGGCGCCTGCGCCATCGCGGCCCAGACGTCGCGGGCGTTGGGGATCTCGGTGAGCAGTTCCTTGGTGAAGTTCGTGCCCATGGTGTTCGTCGAGGTGTCGACGATGGGCGAGGCCCCAGTGACCGTGACGGTCTCCTGGAGCGTGGCGACCTGCAACTGCTGGTCAACGGTCAGCGTCTGGTTGATGACAACGCGAACGCCTTCGCGCTTCACGTTCTGAAAGCCGGAGAGCTCAAAATCGACGGCATAG
Source organism: Vicinamibacterales bacterium (assembly GCA_035495795.1). Lineage (GTDB taxonomy): Bacteria > Acidobacteriota > Vicinamibacteria > Vicinamibacterales > UBA2999 > VFZN01. Next base: position 9,734 of record DATJFF010000227.1, on the reverse strand, counting down.
ACACCCGGCGGCAGCGCCGGGAAGCGGAACTGCCCGTCGGCGCCGGTAATCTGCTCCTGCGGCTGGATGAGCGCCGGTGAGCTGACGGTCACGGTTACGCCGGGCAAGACCGCGCCGGTGTTGTCGCTGACCGTGCCGTTGATACGGCCCCGGAATTCCTGCGCACTGGCGATGCCGGCCATCGCAAGTGCCAGACAGAGCGCCAGCAAAGGACTCTTCCACCTCATCATTGTGCCTCCACGACCCTCGGCCTTCGGCCGCGGCCAAGCTGCAAGACAACGCAACACGAACCCGAGCTCCGTGGGGGGTGAGCGCACCTTTCCCGGGTTCGGACCGCATGCATGGTAGGGCAGCGGGGAATGGAATGCAAATCGTTACAAAAGAAAATTACAAGGTGGGTGAGGGCACCCCGGCTTTGTCGAATTGAGCTGGCCGAACGGCCGGAGCCAGGGCCGGAATGCGTGGTCCTATACTGATTTGCCATGACGAGGACCGGACGAATTCTTGGTGGTATGGCGGTGACGCTGCTGTGGGGCAGCGGCCTGGCGTCCGCGCAGCAGGACGCCGCCAACATGGGCGCCCGCCTCACCCAGGACGCAGCCATCAAGAGCGCCCTCGACGCCATCCAGGCCGCCGAGCCGCAGACCATCGAGGATCAGGTCCGCCTCTGCGAGGTCGAGGCACCGCCGTTCAAGGAGCAGAAGCGCGGGGTGCTGTTCGCCCAGATGCTCAAGGACATCGGGCTGGTCAATATCCGCACTGACAAGGAAGGGAACGTCCTCGGCGAGCTTCCCGGCGCCGGCGCGAAGCCGCACCTGCTGTTTGCCGCGCACCTCGACACCGTGTTTCCCGAAGGCACGGACGTCAAGGTGAAGCGCGAGGGTACCTTGCTGCGCGGACCGGGCATCGGCGACGACTGCCGTGGGCTGGCGGTGCTCCTTTCCGTCGCCCGCCAGATGGTCAAGAGCAACATCAAGGTGCCCGGCAAGATCACGTTCGTCGGCAACGTCGGCGAGGAAGGGCTCGGCGACCTGCGCGGCGTGAAGTACATGTTCAACGAGGGGCTGAAAGGGCAGGTCGATCGGTTCGTCTCGATCGACGGTACCGGCCTCGGGATCACCAACGTGGCGGTCGGCAGCCTTCGCTACCGCGTCACGTTCAAGGGGCCGGGTGGCCACAGCTTTGGCGCGTTCGGGTTGTCGAACCCGATTCACGCGCTCGGCAGGGCGGTGGAGAAGATCTCGAACTTCGAAGTGCCGCGCGATCCGAAGACGACCTTCAACGTCGGGCGGATCGGCGGCGGCACGTCCGTGAACTCGATCGCGTTCGAGTCGTGGATGGAAGTGGACATGCGCTCGTCCGACGCGAAAGCGCTCGAGGCCCTCGACATCAAGTTCAACCGGGCAATAGACGATGCGGTGCGGGAAGAGGACGCGCGGTGGAACAAGAAGGTGCTGAGCGCTGACAAGGCGCTCGTTGGGAACCGGCCGGCGGGGCAGACCAAGAGCGACGTGCCGATTGTCCAGGCCGCCGTTTCAGTCACCCGGGCGCTGGGCTTCACCGTGTCGCTCGACGAGGGCTCGACCGATGCAAACTACCCGATGAGCCTCGGAATTCCGGCGATCACGATCGACGGCGGCGGCCGTGGCACCGACGCGCACGCGCTCTCGGAGTCGTTCGATTCCACCGACTCCTGGAAGGGGACGCAGCGCGCGCTGCTGATCGCCATCGCCCTCGCGCAACCGTGAGAAAGAGACCACGAAGGCTCGAAGGACGCGAAGGACGCACGAAGATCTTTTGGGAAATACATGTGCTCCCGGCAGGAAGCACGCGTGACCCCCAAATAGAAGACTTCGTGCGCTCTTCGTGATTACCTTCGTGCCTTCGTGGTTTCTTTTAGCTCGCGGAAGCGGGCCAGGTCGGTCTCGCGCTGGGTGCGCATGGCGCGGTCGGCGCGGATTAGCCAGACGACGAAGGCGGCGTGCGGCACCGCCATCCACCCGATCTCGATGGCGAGCGGACCGGGCAGGATCACTGCAAGAAAGTTGACCGCGGTGGCGACCGCGAACAGCGGGACGAACAGCGGATGTCCGGCCGCGCCCGGGACCGAGGCGCCGAATCGCATGGCGCTGCGCTCCCAGGCCGGCGCCTCGAGAGGGCCGTCGCCGCCGTGCTCGCCCTCTTCATAGAACACCTGCAGGTAGCGGCCGATCCGCTCGGCGCCGAAGTGCAGCGGCCGGATCGCCTCGAACGTTGCGACGAGCACCATGAGCGGCAGTACGGCGGCGACCGGGATCGGCAGCGCAAGTACCGTGGTCGCCAACATCGCGACCCAGGCGATGAACCCGGCAAGCGCAAGTCCGATCCTGAGGTGACTGCGGGAAGCGATCGCCTGGCGCAGGGCGCGATACTCCTCGGGCGCGAATTCGGGCATCCTGGCAAATCCTCTCCCTGCACTTCTCACAAATTCGCTATTTCGGGGATCCGCCCCATCGTCTGGTCGTGTCATCTTTACATCCCGTGACGTAACAATTTTTGTCCGTACGGCTGTAAACCCCCTTGATCACTAAAGATAGTTTGCTACAATGCCGACACCCCAAAAGTACAGGGGCCATGGTGATCACGGCCTAAGTTTACCCAGTTGTAGAGGTTCGATGGCGCTCGGAGTGTTTCGCCAGCTCACCCGTGCAGTCGCGGTTATAACCACCGCGGCGGCTCTCGCTTGTCCGACCCTTCTCGAAGCTGCGCCGCGGCAATCGAGTTCGGCCAAACGCCCTGCCGTTCCTGCCGCGCGGTCTACTCCACGGAAGTCGTCCTCGGCTTCGTCGGCGGCGACGCGGGCCCGCCAGGCGCGTTTGACCCGTGCCCGGTCGAACTCGCTCGCGCTGATGCGCGACGTGCAGACGCCGCGGTTCAAGATCGACGAGTCCGGCCAGGAAGTGCCCGACGTCCGGGCCGAAGCCGCCATCATCTACAACCCGACCACCCGCGAAGTGCTGTGGTCGTCCAATGCCGAAACCGAACGATCGATGGCCAGCATCACCAAGGTGATGACCGCGCTGGTCACCTTTGAGAGCGGCATCGACATGGCGACGCCCGTCAAGGTCGAACTCAGCGACGTCTCCCGCGCTTCAACGACCTATCTTCGCCGCGGCTACACCGTCACGGTGGAAGACCTCGTCAACCTGCTGCTGATTGGCTCGGACAACGCTGCTGCCCGGGCCCTCGCCCGCGTCTCACCGTACGGATCCGTTGGATTCGTCGACCGCATGAACGAGAAGGCGGAGCAGCTGGGACTTACTACGACGCACTACGCGGATCCCTCGGGCCTGCTGTCGGAGAACGTGTCGTCCGCCTACGATCTCGCGCAGCTGATTGCCTACGCCGCCGCCGACGAGCGGATCGGCGGGGTGATGCGGAAGAGCTCGTACGAGACGACGTCGGGCAGGATCCAGATTCACGCCAACAGCACCAACCAGCTCGTGAAGACCGGCGATCTCGACGTCCTCGGCGGGAAGACCGGCTTCATCAGCCGCTCGGGCTATTGCCTCGCGTCACTGCTTCGCCTGCCCCAGACCGGGCAGCAGGTGGCGGTGGTCGTGCTCGGCGCCAAGTCGAACGCGAGCCGCTTCTGGGAAACGCGCCACTTGTTCAACTGGCTCTCCACCCGTACGCTCGCGCTCGTGGGTACGACCGAAGGCCAGCACCAGGACCAGGACCAGAACTAGCCTCGGTTCACCCCTGCATCATCGCCGCGTCGAGCGGCAGCGTCGCTACTGGATCGAAGAAGGGCAGCAGCGCGCGGCCGGCGGCCTGCGTGTCGAGCAGCTTCAGGTAACGATCGCACTTCCCGCAGCGCGTCACCCTGTACACGCGGTCGGCCGTAGCGAACGTCCGCAGGTCGGCGGTGTCGTGGTGGCTGCAGAACGGGCAGCCCCGCTCGAACGGCCAGCGGGTGTGGCAGCGGCCGCAGAGCAGGATGTGCGCGCCCGTCGAGGTGATCGCGCCGAACTCGGGCTCCGCCGCGCACACCGGGCAATGCCCGCGTCCCCAGAGCTGTAAATCGACGCGGCGCGTGAGCACCTCCGCCGTCCGGATGAGGAATGGCCTCATCGCCCACTGCAGCACTTCTGGCCACATCGGGTCGGGTTCGTCGGCGCCCGCGTCCTGGCCTGGCGTGAGCGGCTGGTCGTACCAGACTCGAGCGCGCTCCGACAGGCTCCCGTCGCGCCCGGCAGTATGGAGCCGGGCAGTGGCCGCCTGATCGATCACGTCGAGACGGCGAAATACGTCCGTGATCTGGCGGATCAGGAGCCGCACCTCCGTCCAGTCCACCGGAAACTCGCCGAACGACGCCATGGGCACGCCGCGCGACAACCGAGTCTGCAGCAGGTCCGTGGAGAGGTCGAGCGACGGCGTGGTGATGCGGCTTTCTACGCGGCGGACAGCCGTGACGAGCTCGGCATGAAGCGCCGCCGCGGTCGTGAGATCGGGCTGTCGCGTCGCAAGCGCACGGAGTTCGGCGATGTCCCGGGGGCCGGATCGTTCGCCGGTTGGTGGCCGCGCCATCCCGACATTATCACCCGTCGCACCCGCCCGTGTCGCACCCACGTGTCGCACCCGTCGCACCCACGTGCGCACCCGTCGCACCCACGTGCGCACCCGTCGCACCTGTCGCACCCGCACCTGTCGCACCCGCACCTGTCGCACCCATCGCACCAGCCGCACCCGTCGCACCTGCTGTTAAGCTGAGATGATGCCGCCGCGCGCGCCGAAGGCGCTTCGGATCCTGATGATCGCGTCCGAGGCGTTCCCGTTCTCCAAGACGGGTGGGCTTGCCGACGTCTCCACCGCGTTATCGAAAGCGCTGGGCCGGCTGGGGCACGACGTTACGCTGATCACTCCACGCTACCGCGGTATGGAATCGGGCGCGCTCGTCGAGGAGGCCCAGGTCCACGTTGCCGGTATCTGGTGGCCCGTAACCTTCGGTGAAGCGGCGCTCGGGCCCGGGGCGCGCGTGCTCTTTCTCGACTGCCCGCCGCTCTACGACCGCGCCGGTATCTACAACGAGAACGGGGTCGATTACGACGACAACGCGGTCCGGTTTGGCCTCCTGGCGGCTGCTTCAGTCGACTGGCTCTCGCGCCAACCCGACCCGTATCACATCGTTCACGCGCACGACTGGCAGGCCGGGCTGGCGCCGGTCTACCTGCGGCGCGCCGCCGATCCCGGGACGGTGTTCACCATCCACAACCTCGCCTACCAGGGCGTTGTGAGCAAGGAGTGGGTTCCGCGGCTCGGCCTGAGCTGGGCCGACTTTACGGTGAACGGGTTTGAGTTCTTCGATCGCCTCAGCTTCCTCAAGGCGGGCGTCAACCTCGCCGATGCGGTGACGACGGTCTCGCCGACGTATGCGGAGGAGATTCAGCGCCCGGAATACGGCTACGGCTTCGACGGGATCATGCGCTCGCGCAGCTATGCGCTGACCGGCATTCTCAACGGCATCGACACCGACGACTGGGATCCGCGTCGCGATCGGTTCCTGCCGGCTCCGTACGATGCAGCCGACCTCTCGGGCAAGGTGGCCGCCAAGCGCGAATTGCTGGCAACCTTCGGTCTGCCCACCTCCGACGACGGCCTCGCCGAGCCGGTGATCGGGATGGTGTCGCGCATGGTCGACCAGAAGGGGCTGGACCTGATCGCCGCGATCGCCGGCGAGCTTCCTTCGCTGGCCCGCTTCGTCATCCTCGGCACCGGCGAGACCCGCTATCAGGACATGTGGACCGGCCTCGCCGCAGGGCAGCCGGAGCGTGTGGGGGTCCACGTTGGATACGACGAGCGGCGCGCCCACCTGATCGAGGGCGGAGCCGACATCTTCATGATGCCCTCGCGCTTCGAGCCCTGCGGGCTCAACCAGATGTACAGCCTGCGCTACGGGACCGTGCCAGTGGTGCGGGCCGTCGGCGGATTGGTGGACACGGTTCGCCCCTACGACCCGCGGAACGGGCAGGGCACCGGGTTCCTGTTCTCCGACTATGCCCCGTGGGCGCTGCGCGATAGCCTGCAGGCGGCCGTGCACTTGTACCGGAGCAATCCGTCGGGCTGGGCGCGGCTGCAGAGGAACGGGATGCGCAAGGACTTCTCCTGGGATCGCTCAGCGGCTGAGTACGTCCGGGTGTATAAAAGAGTGTTGGCCGGGTAGCCGAGACGGCGACCGGGCCACGGCATCTAACGGGGTAGAGGACGAAATGGCTTCAGACAAGGTCAAGACCTTTACGGACAAGGACTTCGGGGATTCGGTGAAGAAGGGGCTGGTCCTGGTGGATTTCTGGGCCGAGTGGTGCGCTCCGTGCCGGCGGATCGCGCCGGTGGTGGATCAGCTGGCCGAGGAGTACAACGGCCGCCTCACCGTCGGCAAGATGAACGTCGACGAGAACCCGATGACCCCCCCGAACTTCATGATCAAGGGCATCCCGACCCTCCTCCTGTTCAAGGACGGCGACCTGAAGGAAACCGTCATGGGCGTGCACGACAAGTCCGAGGTCTCGCGCCTCATCGACAAGCACCTCTGATCGCCACGACATCCGTGCACACCGAACGGAACGTCATCGTCATCGGGTCCGGCCCGGCCGGACTCACGGCGGCGCTCTACGCCGCGCGTGCGAATCTCTCCCCGCTGGTGATCGAAGGGTTCGAAGCCGGCGGCCAGTTGATGTTGACCACGATGGTCGAGAACTGGCCCGGTTTCCGCGACGGCATCATGGGACCGGATCTGATGGCGGAAATGCGCGCGCAGGCGCTGCGATTCGGCGCCGAGATCGTGCAAGGCGACGTCATCTCGGTGGATCTGTCGCAGCGGCCGTTCACGCTGCAGGTGTCCGGAAAGTCCTTCACCGCGCAGGCGCTGATCATCGCCACCGGCGCGTCGGCGAAGTGGTTGGAGCTGGGCGTGGATCGCAAGCTCTCGGGCCGTGGCGTGTCGACCTGCGCCACCTGCGACGGGTTCTTCTTCAAGGGCCGCGCCGTGGCCGTCATCGGCGGCGGCGACACCGCGATCGAAGAAGCGATCTACCTGTCGAAGCTCGCCACCACCGTCACGGTGATCCATCGACGCGAGACGCTGCGCGCCTCGAAGGTGATGCAGGACAAGGCGATGGCCACGCCGAACATCTCTTTCGTCTGGAACACCGAGGTCACCGACATCAAGGACCTCGAAAAGGGCGAGGTGACGACGCTGGTCCTGCAGAACAACCAGACCGGCGCGGTCTCCGAGCTGCCGGTGGACGGTGTGTTCATTGCGATCGGCCACACGCCGAACACGGCGCTCTTCCAGGGGCAGCTCGAGCTCGAAGAGAACGGTTACCTCAAGACGTTCAAAGGCTCACGCACAAGCGTCGCCGGTGTCTTCGCTGCCGGCGACGTGCAGGACCACATCTACCGCCAGGCGGTTACGGCCGCCGGCTCGGGCTGCATGGCTGCCATCGACGCCGAGAGGTTCCTCGCCGGCACCGGTCATTGACCGGCTCGCCGTCCATTGGCGATCGGCGACTGACGATTGGCGATTTATTGACGAGGGACGATTGCGGTATTGCGGCATTCAATTGTGACATTGGTGCATTGGACCATTGGCGCAATGATCAAATGGCCATTGCCTCAATCGCCAATGCCTCAATCGCCAATGTCTCAATCGCCAATGTCTCAATGGCCATTGACCCAATCGCACATTGATCCAACCCCTCAATGCCGCAATCGAATGCCGCAATCGCTGAATCGCCGGATCCTCAATAAATCGTCAATCGCCAATCCTCAATCGGCAATGGACGCGGTTTTCTACTCTATCCAGCCGCCGCCCACGACTTCGTCGGCGGCATAGAAAACCACAGCCTGTCCGGGCGTGACGGCGATTTGCGGCGCGTCGAATTCCAACTCGGCGCGGCGATGGTCCAGTGCTCGCACCTTGCCAGGGGCGGCTGCATGGCGATGACGGATCTGACTCGCGACCGTCGACCATGAAGTCGGCGCGATACCCGAGGTCCAGTTCACATCTGACGCCGTGAGTGTCGTGCGGCCGAGGGCGTCCCTGGCGCCGACGGTGACGCGTGCGGCGGGCGCGTCGATCCCCAACACGTAGAGCGGCTCCGACGAGGACAGTCGCAGCCCCTTGCGCTGTCCGATCGTGAACCGGTGGACGCCTTCGTGCGTGCCCAGCACCGTGCCGTCCTGCGAGACGATGACGCCGGGCCGCGTCAGCGCCGGGGCCTTCCGCTCGACGAATGCGGCGTAATCGCCATCGGGCACGAAGCAGATCTCCTGGCTGTCCGGCTTGTCCGCGACGCGAAGTCCGAACCGCCGCGCGTGCGCCCGCACCGTGTCCTTGTCCAGCTCGCCGATCGGAAACCGCGCCTGTGCCATCTGCGCCTGCGTGAGCGAGAACAGGAAATACGACTGGTCCTTCGCCGGATCCCGGCCGCGCAGCAGGTGAAATACGCCGGCATCGTCCTGGGTGATGCGCGCGTAGTGCCCGGTGGCCAGCGCGGAGGCGTCCATCGCGATCGCCCGGTCGAGCAGCTCCGCGAACTTCAAGTCGCTGTTGCAGTGCGAGCACGGGATGGGCGTCCGCCCGGTCACGTACTCGCGGACGAAGTTCGACACCACCGTTTCGTCGAAGCGCGACTCGAAGTTCAGGATGTAATGCGGGATGCCGATTGCCGCGGCCACGCGGCGAGCATCGTGCAGGTCGTCGAGCGTACAGCAGGTCCCGTACTCGCGCGCCGCCGCGGCGCCGCCCTCACCCTGAGGGTAAAGCTGCATCGACACACCGACCACGTCGTGACCCTGCTCGGCGAGCAGGGCCGCGGCGACCGACGAGTCGACGCCTCCCGACATGGCCACGACAATCCGCACGAGTCCTGCTTTCTGCCTTGTGCCTTGTGCCTTCTGCCTTCTGCCTTCCGCGGCGCGGTCAGCGCCGCGGCACCGCCGTGAGCCCGCGGAGCTTTTCAACCAGCCTCGGCAGCACGGCGATTACCTGATCGATCTCGGCCTCGGTGTTCGACGCGCCCAGGCTGAACCGGATCGAGCCGAGGGTCCGTGCGTGCGGCAGCCCCATGGCCTTCAGGACATGCGAGGGTTCCAGCGTGCCGGACGAGCAGGCCGACCCCGACGACACGGCGATGCCCTCGAGGTCGAGGCCGATCAGGAGCGACTCCGACTCGATCCGCTCGACGCTGATGTTTGTCGTATTCGGCACCCTCGGCGCGGCCGCGCCATTCCGCTCCGCGCCGGTCACGGCGGCGACGATGCCGCGTTCCAGCCGGTCGCGCAAGGCCGCGAGCCGTGGGCCTTCCGACCCCATCTCCGCCCTGGCGAGCGCGGATGCCAGCCCCAGCCCGGCGATGCCCGCGACGTTTTCGGTACCGGCGCGCCGGCCACGCTCCTGGCGTCCGCCGGTCATGAACGGCCCTAGACGCACGCCGCGGCGCACCCAGAGCGCACCGACCCCCTTGGGCCCGTAGAACTTGTGGGCCGAGAGCGACAGCAGGTCCACGCCGAGGGCCTTGACGTCCACCGGGATCTTTCCGGCGGTCTGGACCGCGTCGGTGTGGACCAGGGCGCCACGAGCGTGGGCGATGTCGGCGATCTCCCGGAGTGGCTGGATGGTGCCGATCTCGTTATTAGCGTGCATTACCGAGACAAGGGCGGTCTGGTCGGTCATCGCCGCTGCCACGGCCTCG
>DATJFF010000226.1:0-19758 GCA_035495795.1 Vicinamibacterales bacterium | reverse complement strand
TAACGGCGGGCTCTGCCGCCCCGTTCGGGCGTTGGATCGCCCATGCGTGATCGCAGGCACGCCTTCGCTTCGAGGCGCTCGAGGGCGGTGTAGAGCGCGCCGCGCGCGACCGGACGCCGGGTCCGCGATTCGATGAACTCGTGCACCGGGACTGCGTAGGCGTCCTCGCCGAGGTGGAGGACGGCCAGCAGCACGGCATACTCGAACTCTCCGACGTAGGGCGGTTTCGGCGGCATGCGGCGGATTGTAATGCCTGCAATGCAGACAAAACAAACAGACGCACCTTCGGCGGGAAATGTTCCAGGAATCAGGGCGCCAGCTGTGGTGTCGGCCCGGCCGCGATCATCGCCCGGAGCTCTTCGCCCTCCATCACTTCCTTTTCGAGCAGGCGGCGGGTGACGCGCTCGAGCAGGTCGCGCTGCTCGCGGAGGATGCGGCGGGCTTCCTGATGTGCGTGCGTGACAATCTGCTTGACCTCGCCGTCAATCAGCTGCGCGGTGTCCTCGCTGTACGGGCCCCGCTCGGCCGGCATCGGGACGTCGAGGAAGCGGTTGCGGCGCGCCGGCTCGAAATGGACGACCCCGACGCGTTCGCTCATTCCCCATTCGGTCACCATCGCGCGGGCGAGATCGGTGGCGCGCTGGAGGTCGTTTTGCGCCCCGGTCGAGATCTCGCCGAGCGCCACTTCCTCCGCCGAGCGGCCGCCCAGCAGCACCGCGAGCTGGTTGAGCAGGTCCTGTTTCTGCATCAGGTAACGATCCTCGGTCGGCAACTGCATGGTGTAGCCGAGGGCACCGAAGCCGCGCGCGACGATTGAGATCTTGTGGACCGGATCCATCCCGGGCAGGGCACTGGCGACGATCGCGTGTCCCGACTCGTGATAGGCGATGATCTCCCGCTCTTTCTGGTTGATCACGCGCTTCTTCTCGAGGCCGGCGATGAGCCGATCGATCGCCTCGTCGAAATCCGACATGTCGACGGCGGTTTTGTCGCGGCGCGCGGCCAGCAACGCTCCCTCGTTCACCAGGTTGGCGAGATCCGCGCCGGCGAATCCAGCGGTGCGGGCCGCAATCTTCGTGAGATCCACTTCGGGCGCGAGTTTCACGTTGCGGACGTGAATGCGGAGCACCGCTTCGCGACCCCTGATGTCCGGCTTGTCCACCAGCACCTGGCGATCGAAGCGGCCGGGACGGAGCAGCGCCGGATCCAGCACCTCCGGCCGGTTGGTGGCAGCCATGATGATGATCGCCTTGCGCGGATCGAACCCGTCCATTTCGGCGAGCAGCTGGTTGAGCGTCTGCTCGCGCTCCTCGTGGCTGCCCATCGGGCTCTGCACGCGAGTCTTGCCGAGCGCGTCGAGCTCGTCGATGAAGACGATGCACGGGGCCTTGGCCTCGGCCTGCGAAAACAGGTCGCGGACGCGCGCGGCCCCGACCCCGACGAACATCTCGACGAACTCGGAGCCGGACAGGCTGAAAAAGGGGACCTTGGCTTCGCCGGCGACGGCGCGAGCCAGCAGTGTCTTGCCGGTGCCGGGAGGTCCGACCAGCAGCACGCCCTTGGGGATCTTGCCGCCGAGATTCGTGTACTTACGTGGAGTCTTGAGGAACTCGACGATCTCGCGAAGCTCCTGGGCCGCCTCGTCGACGCCGGCCACGTCCTGGAAGCTGACCTTGACGTCGTCCTCCGAAAAAATCTTGGCGCGGCTGCGAGCGAACGACATCACGCCGCCCTCGGCCCCGCCGATCCGCCGGAAGAAGAAGGTCCAGAGCCCGATCAGCAGCAGGATCGGCACGACCCAGCCGAGAATCTCCGGCAGCCAGCGGCTGACGACCTCGCCGCTGTACTTGACGCCAGCTTGATCGAGATCCTCGACGAGCTTCGGATCCTCGATCCGGGTCGTCGAGAAGGTCGCCTGCTGCCCCTGCTCGGCCTTCTTGAGTACGCCGCGGATGTGACTGTCGCCGACCGCGACTTCCGAGACCTGGCCGCTGCGGACCAGCGCCTTGAACTCGCTGTACGGAACCTGCCGTCCGCCGGGCGTCATGAACAGCGCCTGGCCGATGGCCAGAACCACGAGCACGCCGAGGAACCACCAGAGAGCGGTGGGACGAGGCGTGGCCGATCGCTTGTCTCTCGAGCCGGACGAATTCGAAGAACTGGCCAACCAATGCTCCTACGCGTTTACTTGTTCACCCGTGACGTCCATCGTCTCGCGCTACTTGCGCCGGGCTCCGGTCGTCGCTGCCTCTGCCGGCTTGAGCTTGCCGAAGGTGAGGTGGCCGCCTTCGGCCTCGATGGCCACGGAATCGCCCTCGCCGAAGTCGCCTTCCAGCACGCGGAGGGCGAGAGGGTCCAGCACCAGCCGCTGGAGGGCCCGCTTCAACGGACGGGCGCCATACATCGGATCATACCCTTCCCTCACCAGCAAATCCTTCGCCGAATCGGCGAGGACGACGTGGATCTTGCGCTCCTCGAGCCGCTTCAGCAGGTGCGTGACCTGGATGCTGATGATCTCCTTGATGTGCGCTGCCGAGAGCGCATGGAAGAAGATCACCTCGTCGATGCGGTTGATGAACTCCGGCCGGAAGTGCTGCCGGAGCGCGTCGGTGACCTGGCGCCGCACCCCCTCAGGCAGCTCAACCGTTCCACTCGCCGCCATCTCGGCGATGTACTGGCTGCCAAGGTTCGAGGTCATGATCACGACCGTGTTCTTGAAGTCCACGGTCCGGCCCTTGCCGTCAGTCAACCGCCCATCGTCGAGCAGTTGCAGCATGGCGTTCAGCACTTCCGGGTGCGCTTTCTCGATCTCGTCGAAGAGCACCACCGCGTACGGCCGCCGCCGCACGGCCTCGGTCAGCTGGCCGGCCTCTTCATAGCCGACGTATCCAGGCGGCGCGCCGATCAGCCGCGACACCGTGTGCTTTTCCTGGTACTCCGACATGTCGATGCGGACCATCGAGTGCTCGTCGTCGAACAGGAATTCGGCGAGCGCGCGGGCCAGCTCCGTCTTGCCAACACCGGTGGGACCCAGGAAGATGAAGCTGCCGAGCGGCCGGTTCGGATCCTGCAGCCCGGCGCGGGCGCGGCGAATCGCGTTGGCCACCGCATTGATGGCCTCGTCCTGGCCGACGACACGCTGGTGCAGCCGCTCCTCCATCTTGAGCAGCTTCTGAATCTCGCCTTCCATCAGACGGCTGACTGGAATGCCGGTCCACTTGCCGACGACCTCGGCGATGTCCTCTTCGTCCACTTCCTCCTTGAGCATCCGCGGTTCGGTGCTGCCATCGTGCCCTTCCTGCTCGGCAATCCGCTTTTCGAGGCCCGGAATCGTCGCGTACTTGAGCTCTGAGGCCTTTGCGTAGTCGCCCTGGCGCTCGGCATCCTCGAGCGCGCGACGCCCGTCCTCGAGCTGCTGCTTCAGCTCGCTCGTGCCCTTGATGGTGTCCTTCTCGCGCTGCCACTGGGCCTGGAGGCGTGTCTGCTGCTCTTTGAGGTTGGCGATCTCCTGCTCGAGCCGGCCAAGCCGCTCCTGCGAGGCCTTGTCGGTCTCCTTGCGCAGCGCCTCGCGCTCGATCTCCAGCTGCATGATCCGGCGGCGCACCTCGTCGAGTTCCACCGGCATCGAATCGATCTCCATCCGGAGGCGTGATGCCGCCTCGTCCACCAGGTCGATCGCCTTGTCGGGCAGGAAGCGGTCCGTGATGTAGCGGTTCGACAGCACCGCGGCGGCAACCAGCGCGGCATCCTTGAACGTCACCTTGTGGTGAATCTCGTAGCGCTCGCGCAGGCCGCGAAGAATCGAGATCGTGTCCTCGACGGTCGGCTCGCCGACCATCACCGGCTGGAAGCGGCGCTCCAGCGCGGCGTCCTTCTCGATGTGCTTGCGGTACTCGTCGAGCGTGGTCGCACCAATGGTATGCAGCTCGCCGCGAGCCAGCATCGGCTTGAGCATGTTCGACGCGTCGAGCGAGCCTTCAGCGGCGCCGGCGCCGACAACCGTGTGCAACTCGTCGATGAAGAGGATGAACTTGCCCTCCGAGTCGACGATCTCCTTCAGAACCGCCTTGAGCCGCTCCTCGAACTCGCCGCGGTATTTCGCACCGGCGACCAAGGCGCCCATGTCGAGCGCCATGATCCTCTTGTCCTTCAGCCCCTCCGGGACGTCACCTCGAACGATGCGCTGCGCCAGTCCTTCGACGATGGCGGTCTTGCCAACGCCGGGCTCGCCGATGAGGACCGGGTTGTTCTTGGTCCGGCGCGAAAGCACCTGGATCACGCGACGTACTTCCTCGTCGCGGCCGATCACCGGGTCGAGCTTGCCCTTCTTCGCAAGCTCGGTCAGATCGCGGCCGTACTTCTCGAGCGCCTGGTACTTGTTCTCGGGGTTCGGATCGGTGACGCGCTGGCTGCCGCGAACGCTCGTCAGGGCTTCGAGAATACGGTCTCGCGTGATGTTCTGCTGCTTGAGGGCTTCGGCCGACGCCGAACGGCCGCGCTCGCTCGCGAGCCCGAGCAGCAGGTGCTCGGTGCTGACGTAGTCGTCCTGCATCTGCTTCGCGTCCGCGGTGGCGGCATCGACCACGACCCGCAGCCGCGGCGAGAGATGCGGCTCGGCCCCTCCGCCCGACATCTTCGGCTGTTTGTCGAGCTTGTCGCGGATCTCGCCGGCGAGCGCCACCGGATCGACCGCCAGCTTGCGAAGCACGGACGGAACAACGCCATCCTCCTGCTCGAGCAGCGTCACGAGCAGGTGCTCGGGCTCGACCGATGCGTGCCCGTACTCCCGCGCAAGCTCCGGCGTCGCGAGGATCGCCTGCTGTGCCTTTTCCGTGAACTTCTGGAGATTCATTGCCTTCTGCCTTGTGCCTTCTGCCTTGTGCCTTGTGCCTTTTGCCTTGTGCCTTTTGCCTTCGCTTTTACGCCTTCTCGATCCGTGCCACGGCCTCGTACGCCTTACGCGTGTCCTCGTCCAGCGAGCGGGGGAGTGCGATGTCGACGACCACGAACAGATCCCCGGGTGTGTTCTTGTCGCCGAGCGCCGGCAAACCCAACCCGCGCAACCGCAGCTTCTGCCCTGGCTGGGTCGTCTCCGGAATCTTCACGCGGACGCTCTTGCCGCCGAGGGTGATCACCGTCGTCTCGCCGCCGAGCACGGCGGTGGAAACCGGGACGCTGACGCGGGCGGTGAGATCCCTCCCGCTCACCTGATAAGCCGGGTGCGGCTTGAGCCGGATGCGCAGGAACAGGTCGCCGCTGGCGGCGCCGCCAGTCCCGCGTCCACCCTCGCCGGCCACACGAACGCGCGATCCGTCGACGACACCGGGAGGAATCCGCACTTCGACGCTGCGCGCCTCGCCATCGTGCCTGAGCTGCAGACGGTGCACGCCACCTTGCGCGGCAGACTCGAGATCGATCTCGTACTCGTGCTCGACGTCCCGTCCCTGCTGCTTGTGCGAGCGGCCTCGGCCGCCGCGCCGCTCACCGCTACCGCGCCCGCCGCCGCCACCGCCGAAGAAGGTCTGGAAGAAGTCGGAGAACGGGCTCTCGCTGTCGCCCCCGAACATCTCCGCCACCTCGTCTTCGGTCATCGTGCGGAATCCGCCGGGAGCGCCGCCGCCGGTGTTCCAGTTCCACTGGCCACCCTGCCCGCCGAACGGACCGCCGCCGCCAAACGGGCCGCCCGAGCCTCCCGCCGATTCGTACTGGCGCCAGTTCGCGCCAAGTTCGTCGTACTTCTTGCGCGTCGCCGGGTCGCTGAGGACTTCGTTGGCCTCGTTGATCTCCTTGAAGCGCGCTTCCGCCGATTTGTCGCCCGGGTTCACGTCGGGGTGATATTTCCGGGCGAGCTTGCGGAACGCCTGCTTGATCTCCTTGTCGGTGGCAGTCTTCGACACACCCAGGACGGCGTAATAGTCCTTGAAGTCCATGGCTCCTACGCCTCCCCGAGCCCCAGCAAGCCGTCGAGCGCGGTGATTTCGCGCAGCAGCCGGCGACGGTATCCCGCGTCACGAGCGATCAGCGATTCGTCGAGCAGCGGACGCAGCCGCTGCACCACCTCGGCGAGCGCCAGCAGCCGCTGTACGCCGGCCAGGTTCACGCCATCCTGTTCGACCAGCCGCTTGATGAAGCGCAGCCGTTCGATCTCCTCGGTGGAGTATAGGCGCATGCTGCCAATGGTCCTCGCCGGACGCACCAGGCCGAGCCGTTCGTACTTCCGGAGGGTCTGCGGGTGCATGTCGAGCATCCGCGCCGCGACCGAGATGAAGAGCAGGTCGGAACTTGACACACTTCGAGTGTAGGCCTTGATACGAGTCGTGTCAACTAGCGGCAGTGCCAGGATGTGCAGTTACGGTTTATATTGATGAATGTTGACTACGAGCCGCACACCAGCCCGAGGCGAACCTGTTTCGCCCGGCCTGCTGTTCGGGTGCGTATTCGGACTGCTGCTGGCGGTGACCGCCGGTTTATGGACGATGTGGCCGGGCCTGGGTCACTCGATGAACATCCGGCAGGTCGAGCCGCCTTCCGACGACCACTATCTCGCCTACGACGGCGGCGGCAATATCGAGCACCAGGTGCTCTACTTCGGCCTCGACGGCGAGGCGATCGCGCACCTTCGCCGCGCCGACGTGCTCCTGCTCGGCAACTCGCGGCTGATGTTCGCCGCCCGGCCCGGGGTGCTCGGCCGCTTCTTCGAGTCTCGCGGGCTCCGCTACTACGCACTCGGTTTCGGCTTCCGCGAAGCCGATCGGTTTCCGCTGGCGATCATCGAGAAATTCGACCTGCGGCCGCGGTATGTCGTCGTCAACGCCGACGGGTTCTTCTCCGACAGCCTCTCGGACGCGGCCACCGCAACCGTGAGCGATTCGCACTTCGGCGCGTGGCGGAAGCGATGGGAGGCCGAAGCCTCGCATGCCGTCCGCCGCGTCCTCCACCAGACGGTGCCCAACTGGATTGACCTGTTCGGCCGGGCCGGATTCCTCTGGCGACGGGAGGTGATCGGCTACCGTTCGCGCAGCAACGGAACGTGGGAAGTCTATCCCTGGGAACCGGCGAGCCTCGCGGTCGAGGGACGTGACATGCACCTGCCGCCGCTGAACATCAGGGAAACCGAGTCGGCACTGCGGTTCCATGCGGCGATGGCGGCGCGAGGAGCGGAGTTGGTGCTGACATTCGTGCCCACACCGAAGCCGATGGCCGGCGGGCCGGCCCTTTTCGCCGAGTTACTCGGGGTGCCCCTGGTCACGTCCCATCCGTTCGGCCTTGGCAGCCACGACGGAGACCATCTGGATCACAACTCGGCGGTCGTATGGTCCGAAAGCCTGGTCCGTGAACTGGGGCGCGTGATTCAGTGAATTTCGTCTCGTGGGCTTTCGCGGCCTTCTTCACCATCGTCTTTGCCGCGCGCCTCACGATCGGCCGCCGCAAGATCGAACCGGCCTTCGTCCTCGTCCTGATCGTCTCGAGCGCGCTGTTCTATGCCTGGCACATCCCGGCTTATATCGGGATCCTGCTGTTGAGCGCGGGGATCGATTACTGGGCGGCGCTGTGGCTCGAGCGCGTGCCGCAGTCAGCCGTGGGGCGCCGCCGGTGGATCCTCACGATCTCGCTTGGCACGAACCTCGGGCTGCTCGCGTTCTTCAAGTATTCGGGGTTCTTCATGCGCGTGCTCGCCGACCTCACCGGCGAGGACGCGGCCGCGCTTCCGCCTGAACTCGGAATGGCGCTGCCGATGGGCATCAGCTTCTACACGTTCCAGTCGATGTCTTACACGATTGACGTGTACCGCGGGCAGTTGAAGGCGCTGCGCGGCTTCTGGCCCTTTTTCCTGTTCATCAGTTTCTTCCCGCAGCTTGTCGCCGGGCCGATCGTCCGGGCCGTGGAATTCCTGCCGCAGATGCCGCGGCGGCGCCGACTTCGCGCGTGTGTGTTCTACGAAGGGGCATGGCTGATCGTCTCCGGCTTCTTCCTGAAGATGGTCTGCGCCGACAACCTCGCGGTTTACGTCGACGAGTTCTGGTCCCGAGGCGCGGCGGAGGATGCCGGCAGCGGCTTCGCGCTGTGGCTCGCGCTGATGTTCTCGGGGCAAATCTTCGCCGACTTCGCCGGGTACTCGAACATCGCGCGCGGTACGGCATACCTGCTCGGCTATCGGCTGCCGCTCAACTTCAACGCCCCATACCTGGCGGCCTCGTTCAAGAACTTCTGGGAACGCTGGCACATGACGCTTTCGCGGTGGCTCCGCGATTATCTCTACGTTCCGCTCGGCGGCAACCGGCACGGCCGAGTCCGAACCTACGTCAATCTGATGATCGTCATGCTGCTGGGCGGCCTGTGGCACGGCGCGGCGTACACCTTCATCGTCTGGGGCGCGATCCACGGCGCGGCGCTGGCCGTCGAACGGCTGCTGCACCTTCATCGTGACGACGGCTGGGGGCAGCAGCTGGCGGTTCGGGTGGGATGGTACGCCGTCGTGCAGTCGGTGGTGCTCGTGGCCTGGGTGTACTTCCGCAGCCAGTCGATGGAGGAGGCCGGCCTGATTCTCGGGAACATCGCCGCCCTCCAGGACTGGAGTATCGGACCGCGCGAAACCGTGGGAGCCCTCTTCCTGCTGCCCATCGCCCTGCACCATGCCTACGTCTGGGTCGAGGAACGGCGGCTCCTGGGTCCCGTCGCGCCGCCGACCCGCGCGGTGCTCGCCGCGGGCATGGTGTACGCCATCGTCACGCTGTATGCCGGGACCGCGGACTTCATCTACTTCCAGTTTTGATCGGGAGATCCCGGTGGGTCGGGAGGACGTCCTTCGGGAGCTCACAAGCCCCGCTGTCGAACTGCGTTTGGCCGTCCGGGACTGATGGCGATCAGCAGGTATACTGGAAGGCTACGTGCCGGAGATTCATGTTTCCGATCTGGTAACGATTGCCCTTCTGGTGGGTCTCGAGGGCATCCTGAGCGCCGACAATGCCATGGTGCTGGCGGTTCGCGTGCTCAGCCTGCCGCGTCACCAGCAGCAGAAAGCGCTGCGCTACGGCATGGCCAGCGCGTTCACGATGCGGGCCACCGCGACGGCGATGGCGGCGTACCTCCTGCACCTCGGATGGGTGAAGCTGGCCGGCGGGCTTTACCTGCTGTATCTGCCGTACCAGCATTTCTTCGGACATGCGAGCGCCGAGGAACGTCAGAAGATCAAGCCGGCCGAGCCGTGGCTCGGACTCTCGCCGTTCTGGGCGACGGTCGTGAAGGTTGAGCTCACCGACATCGTTTTCGCCATCGATTCGATTCTCGTCGCCGTGGCGGTCTCGAACAAGCTGTGGGTGGTGATTAGCGGCGGCATCCTCGGCATCATCATGATGCGGATGCTGATTGGGAAGCTGCTTGCGGTGATCCGACGTTATCCGCTGCTCGTGGACGGAGCGTTCGTCATCATCACCTGGGTGGGTTTGAAGCTGCTGCTCGAGTACGCCAACGCCGAGGGCTGGGTAAAGTTCGAGATCCCCAAGTGGTTCTCGCTCGGGCTGATCGTCGTCATCTTTGCGATCACCTACGCGATCGCGCGGCGGCAGGGCCCAGTCGAGGAGCACGAGGAGCCGACGAGCGCCTAGCGGGCGGCGGGGTCCGATTTCCGGCGTTAGCGCAGTTTCTGGGCTTCCAGGATCGCCCGCACGAGTTCCTCGGGCAAAGGGGCGGCGCGTTCGTTTTCGCGGGCGCAGGCGGTCTGACCGGCCTTGATCACTGCCGCGTATTGTTCGAGGTAGCACCGGCAGTTGCGGCACCGGTCCAGGTGCACTTCGAACGACGCCCGTACTTCGATCTCGAGCTCCCCGCTCAGGTAATCGGCGAGGAATTCGGCACAGGCGCGGCAGGTCAGTTTTGTCATCGGCCAGGTCTTCCCAGTCGGGGGGCGAGCAGCGTGCGGAGCGCCTGGCGGGCGCGGTGGAGGCGCAACTTCACGGCGTTCGGGGTGATTCCCAGTTGCTCAGCCACTTCCTGCGTGCCTATCCCTTCGATGTCGCGCAACAGCAGGATGGTTCGATAGTGTTCCGGCAGGTCGTCGATGGCGGCTCGGACCGCCGTCTGTTCTTCCTCACGGGCCAGCCGCTCGTCGGCCGGCTCTGACCCGCTGTCGAACCGTTCGGCGAAATGCCCATCGTCTCTGAACGCTGGCAGGAGGTGGTCCAGCGACTCCTCGGGCTTTCGCTTGCGGCTTCGGAGTTTCATCAGCGAGACGTTGACGACGATCCGGTGCAGCCAGGTGGAGAGCAGGGCCTGTCCTTCGAACCGGTGAATGTTCTTGAACGCGTTGAGGAAGGCTTCCTGCACGGCATCGCGCGCATCCTCCTCGCTCGTCAACAGGCGCCGGGCCACGGCGAGGAGCCGGCCGCCGTAGCTGCGGACGAGCTTTTCGTAGGCCCCAGCCCGGCCGACCCTCAGGTCGTCCAGCAAAACGGCGTCTGCCTGTCGGGCTTCGGAATCGGCGGTGCTTTGCTGAGGCGCTGCCACTGCGCTCCTAGGATATCGGAACCCGCGCGGCGACAGCGACAGTCCCCGCTTCGTTCCGCGTCAGGGGACAGTCCCCCGATTCGGATCGACTCAGCGCCTTGATCTGGATCGACTAAGGGGACTGTCCCCCTGACAGGAGTCCGCGGCAGGCGGAAACCTCACGCAGTCCTGGGAACACTTGAGGTAATCTGCCCCGCGACGATGCTGCCGAACCGAATCGTGGCGCGGTTTGCGGACGGGCGGATGCTGAAGGGAACCACCCAGGACTTCGCGCCGGCAAAAGACGCCTTCCATGTAATCGGGTCCGAAGGCGGTTCGCGCCCGGAAAGAGTGGCGGTCGCCGACCTGAAAGCGGTCTTCTTCGTGAAATCGCTGGTCGGAAACCCCGCCTATATGGAGGTCAAGGAGTTCGCCGGGCCCGTCGCAGGACGGAAGGTCCAGGTCACGTTCAAGGACGGCGAAACCCTCGTCGGTTCCACCCAGGGTTACCAGGCGGACCGCCCGGGCTTCTTCATGACGCCAGCCGACCCTCAGTCCAACAACGAGCGTATCTTCGTCGTCGCTCGGGCCGTCGCCAAAGTCAGTTTCGTGTCGTAGCCCGGGCCTGAGGCTTTGCGGCCTGGAACCAGTTATCACTCCCTTTTCCGTGCTGAGTTCTGCTGATGCCTCGCCTTTGCCGTAAAGTAGCCGGGTGAACCCGGGGGCCCCCCAGCCGTGCCGGTGATCAGTGCCGGCCTGTTGCTGTACCGCCGCAGCAGCGGCGCCGCCGTGGAGGTGTTGCTCGTACACCCGGGCGGGCCGTTCTGGCGACGCAAGGACATGGGCGCCTGGACCATCCCCAAAGGCGAAGTCGCGGCCGGCGAGGCGCTGCTCGAGGCCGCCCGCCGCGAGTTCCAGGAGGAAACCGGCTTCGCCATCGACGCCCCGGCGACCCCGCTCGGATACGTCCGCCTGGCCAGCGGCAAGATCGTTCACGCGTTCGCCGCGGAAGGCGACCTGGACGCGTCGAAGGTCCGCAGCAACACGTTCGAGATGGAATGGCCCCGCGGCTCCGGCGAACGCCACAGTTATCCCGAAGTCGATCGCGCCGCGTGGTTCCGACTGCCCGAAGCCGGCCGGCGAATCCTGCCGGCGCAGGCACCGCTGCTCGCGACGCTGACCCGCCTCCTCGCAGAGCCTGGCTTACAATCCCAGCCCTGATTGCCGAGGAGGCCGCCTATGGACCTGGTCGTTCGCGCCTTTCCCGTTCTGCCCGGTAAGGAAGACGAGATGCAGCAGTTCGCCCGCGATCTGCAGACCGCACGCGCCAGTGGGGCGGCAGCGTTCTATTCCAGCCTCGGGATCGGGCACGAAAGCTGGCACGTGCAGCAGCACGCCGAAGGACTGTGGGTGATCGTGATCACCGAGTTCTCCGGTAAGACGATGGCGGCCGCGGCCAGCGAATACGCCGGGGCACAGGAGGGATTCGCGAACTGGTTCAAGGAGCGGGTGCGGAGCGTCACGGGGATCGATCCGGACACGATGCCTCTCGGCCCGCCCACCAACTGCGTCCTTCACCTGCACGCCGGTGCAGCCGTTGACAACGACGCCGCGCACTAAGAGGAGACGGCTCCGGGCCGATTGCAATGCACGACACGAAGCCAGAGGCGCTGGTGGCGGACACGCCTGCGGCGAACCGCCGCGCACGGCTCGCGGTTCCTGCTGACGTCACGACGCTGGTCTCCTTGATGCGAGAGTTCTACGCCGAATCAGGCTTCGGCCTCGACGAGACGTGGGCGACCGCTGCCTTCAATCAACTGATTGGCGATCCCGGCCGGGGCGCCGCGTGGATCATCGAGGAGCGCGGCCAGCCGGTTGGTCACCTCGTATTGTCGGTGCGGTTCGCGATGGAGTTCGGCGGCCTTCTCGCGTACGTCGACGACCTGTTCGTGCGGCCCGAGCATCGCGGGAAGGGCGCCGCCGGCGCGGCTCTCGACGCGCTCGTGGCGGAATGCCGCCGCCGTGGCTGCCGCGCGATCGAAGTGGAAGTCGCGCCCGGCAACCTGCCCGCGCTGGCGGCGTACCGGCGAATCGGCTTGTTGCCAGGCGACGACGAGCGGCAGCACCTGCGCGTTCTTCTAACCGCACCATCGCCGGGATAGACGGTTACCTCCGAATGATCGCGCACACGTGAGCGTGTCCGGCGCGAGCGAGTGCAGACCGAGATGACACTTCAAGAACAATTCGGCGCGATCGACATCTACGTGTTCGATCAACTGTTGCGCGGTCGGATCGCGCCCGGCATGCGCGTGTTGGACGCCGGCTGCGGCGGCGGGCGCAACCTCGTCTTCCTCCTGCGGAACGGGTTCGACGTCAGCGGGATCGACGACAGCGCGGACGCAATCGCGCAGGTGCGCCAGTTGGCGGCGGCATTGGCGCCTCAATTGCCGGCTGACCGGTTCAGGGTGGAAGCGGTGGAAACGTGCTCGTTCCCTTCTTCCTCGTTTGACGTCGTGATCAGCAGCGCCGTCCTGCACTTCGCCCGCGATGACGCGCAGTTCGACGCCATGACGGCTGCGATGTGGCGAGTGCTGAAGCCAGGCGGGATGCTGTTCTGCCGTCTCGCGTCCAGCATCGGGCTCGACGGCGCACGGCCGCTCGGGTCCAATCGCTTCCGGCTGCCGGACGGCTCGGAGCGCTATCTGGTCTCAGCGGAGCGGCTGCTGGCGAAGACGCACGAGCTCGGCGGTGCGCTCATGGATCCGTTGAAGACGACGGTCGTCCAGGATCAGCGGTCCATGACCACCTGGGTACTGAGCAAATAGCCGCGCGCTACGAGTATTGCCGTCGTGCCTCGTCGAGCCGCTCGCGGAGCCGCGCGACGAGCGTCGCCGGCGCGAGCGCGCGCGCGGCCGGTCCGAAACCGAGAATCCACGCTTCGAGTCCCCAGTCGATGACAACTTCGAGCGACAGGCGAACACCGCCACTGGGAAGCTCCGCCAGCAGCTGGCTCGGATGCCAGTCACGCTCGCGGATGTAAGGCGCCTCGGCGGCGGAAAACTCGACAACGACGTGTTCGGGCGTGCCGGAGAAGGCGCCGAGCGAATCCGGAAACACTCCCGCCGAGGCTTCCCGCGGATCGAACGTCTCCTCGAGCACCGTCACCTCCTGGATGCGATGCGCGGCGAACGTGCGCATCTCGCCGTAAATCGGAACGTAGGCAAACAGGTACAACGTCCCCTGCGCGTAGGCCACGCGGTACGGCTCGACGACGTAGTCCTTGACCTCGCGGCTCGCGAAGGAGTGATAGCGCATGCGTGCGCGCCGATGCGCGAGGATGGCGCTCATCAGCGCGTCGACGTGGCGGGGTGCCGCAGTCTGGGCGCGGGCCACGGGCGCCTTGGCTGCGAGCGCCTGCGGGAGTTGATCGACGAACCGCCAGAGCGGCGGCGGAAGCGCGTCGGCCAGCTTGTCGAACGCCGAGGTGAGGCTGTCGTGAAACGGCCCGCCGGCCAGCGCCGCAAGCAGCGTGCGACTCAGATACAGCGCGCACAGCTCCGAGAGGGAGAAGCCGGCCGCCGCCAGGCCGCCGAACACGTCGCGGTTGAGAGTGTAGCGGGTGCGGCCTTCGACTCGTGCGGTTTCAATCGGAAAGCCGGCCTGGGCCAGCGCGTTCACGTCGCGGCGGATCGTCCGATCGGACACGCCGTCGCCGGCGGCCTCCTGGAGCTCGCCCAGGGTCAGACCTCGCGCGCGGCCTTCCAGGGCGAGCAGCAGCCGCCACTGCCGGACGATTTCGGTGTGCCGCTCCATCGTGACCTTATCTGTCCAAGCCTCTCGTTAGGCTACGCGCATGATGCTGCAACTCCGATTCGGACGGCGGGCGGCCGTCAAGCACGTGTGCCGCGAATGCGAGTCCCGGCGGGCGCTGTTTCGCTACCGGGGCATCGTCAAATGGGACCGGTATCACACGCTCTGTTTTCAATGCTATCGCCGGCTCCTGGATCGCCAGCGCGCGGCGGCGCTGGGCGCCAGAAAACCGGCAGCGGTCGGCGCACCCATCGAAAATCGTGCCGCGGTAGCCTGATGGCGGATGGCACCCGGCTTGAATATCTGGCCGGTATGCGTATCCTCCATCGCAGTCTCATACTTGCGGCCTTCGTGCTGCTCGCGGTCGCCGCCGAGGCATTCGCCCAGGGCAGCCGCTGCGCGGACTGCCACATCGCCAACGCGCCGTCCGCGCTGCCCAACTGGACCGGGTTCGCGCTCCGGCACCTGCAAGACTACGACTCGTCGGCGCATCGCCGCGCCAACATCGGGTGCGACCGGTGTCATGGCGGTAATCCCAATACGTTCGAGAAGTTTCTCGCGCACAAGGACATGCTGCCGCCTTCGAGCCCGGCAAGCCCGGCTAACAAGGTGAATCTGCCGAACACGTGCGGCACCTGTCACACCGGCCCGTTCGTCGCGTTCCAGAAAAGCCACCATATCAAGCTGCTTCAAACCGGAGACGATCGCGGCCCGACCTGCTCGACCTGCCACGGCGAAGTGGCCGCCAACCTTCTGTCGCCGACAGCGCTCGGCAAGCAGTGCGCGCAGTGCCACGCAGAAGGGAAGCCGGAAGCGCGCCCCGGCCGCGCCGACGATGCCCGGTTGCTGATGACCGAGATCAAGGACGTACGGGAACGCCTCAAGGAGGCGCAGTCGATCATCCGCCGCATCAAGAACAGGGAAGAGCGCGCGAAGTTCGAAGAGCAATATCGGCAAGCGGAAGTGCCGATCATCGAGGCTGCCAACGCCGGCCATGAGTTCGTCTTCGACAACCTGAAGGAACGGCTCGAGCGGGCCCGTCAGCGGACCGAGCGGCTCATCGACGCGCTCGCGAACCAGCGGTAGCAGCCGGCGCCGAAGCGACAGGACACGCCGGGACGAGCGGCAAGGTCCGCTCATCGCCGGCGTAGAAGACGCGCTCCAGAAACAGCCCTGACGCCGGGGCTGTCACCCGGGATGGGAGTCCTGAGGGCTCGCGCAGCAACGCCGGAACGCGGTCGGCGCCAAGCCGGCCGGTGCCCACCTCCACGAGGACGCCGGCCATTCGCCGCACCATTTTCCAGATGAAGTGCGAGCCGCCCACGCGAACCAGGACGAGATCGCCGTCCTCGGCCAGCAGCACCTCCTCAACCAGGACGTCGGTCGACTTCTCGTCGGGATCGTCGTCGCTGAATGCCTGGAAGTCATGCATACCCGTGAAGTGCGCGGCCGCCGCCCGCATCGCCCGCACGTCGAGTGCGTCCTTCACCCACCAGACATACGGCTTCGCGAACGCGGAGCGACGGCGGCAGATCTGATACAGGTAGCTTCGCGCCACCGCGGCATGTCGCGCGTGGAAGCGGGCAGGCGCTGGTTCGATCCGGAGCAGATTGATATCCGCGGGGAGCTCGTCATTGATCTGGCGGCGGAGCAGTTCCGGCGGCACGCGGACGCCGATTTCCAGGTGCGCCACCTGGTGCAGTGCGTGCACGCCGGCATCGGTCCGCCCCGAGCCTTGAAACTCGAACGTGCGCTGCCCGGTGGCCGCGCCGATGGCCCGCTCGATTTCGCCCTGGACCGTGCGCGCGTTCTTCTGCTTCTGCCAGCCGCTGTATTTCGTGCCGGCGTACTCCAGCGTCACCTTGTAGCGAGCCATCACGCGATCATACGAGACCCGTCGTTGCCCTCGCTCGACTGCCGAACCCGCGACACGCTGCCGCCAGCGATCGCTCCCGGCTAGAATCTGCCGATGCACAAACCCGTACACGCCGCGAACCTCCCGAAACCGGTCGGTCCCTACTCGCCGGGCATGAACTTCGAACGCCTCGTCTTCGTGTCAGGGCAGGGCGGGACCGATCCGGCGACCGGTCAGCTGGCCGGCGCGGACGTCGAAACGCAAACCGAGCAGTGCCTGAAGAACCTGCGCGCGATTCTCCAGGCTGGAGGCTCCGACCTGCAGTACGTGCTCCGCTGCGGCGTGTTCCTCGTCGACATGGGCGAGTTCCAGCGCATGAACGGCGTCTACGCGCGGATGTTCGGCGAGCACCGGCCGGCGCGCACGACGATCCAGGCCGCGGGCCTGCCCGGCGAGGGCCTGCGTGTCGAGATCGACTGCATCGCTTACGTTCCGAAGTGAGAAGTGAGAAGTGAGAGGTGAGAAGTGAGAAGCCAAGTCTTGACGACTTCACAGCTTACTTCTCACTTCTTACTTCTCACTTCTTCTGTTGCACGACCTGCATCGCGGTGGTGATCATCGAGGCCACGTCGGCGACGTTCGCCGGAAGGATGATCGTGTCGGCGTTGTTGATCACCTTGCCGAACTCGTTGATGTACTGCTCGGCGACCCGCAGCTGAATGGCTTCCGCGCCGCCGGCCGACTGCGAGGCCTCGGCAACCCGGCGAATGCCCTCGGCCGTGGCAGTGGCGACCGAGAGAATCGCGGCCGCCTGGCCCTCGGCTTCGTTGATCTGCTGGGTCTTGCGGGCTTCCGAGGCCTTGATGGTCTGCTGCTTCTCGCCTTCGGCCGTATTCACCGCGGCGTCGCGCTGCCCCTCGGAGGTGAGGATGACCGCGCGCTTCTCACGTTCAGCCCGCATCTGTTTTTCCATCGCCGCGAGGATGTCCTGCGGCGGCGTGATGTTCTTGATTTCGTAGCGGAGCACCTTGACGCCCCACGGCTCGGTCGCCTTGTCGAGCTCGGCGACCACCGACGTGTTGATGTTGGTGCGCTCCTCGAACGTCTTGTCCAGATCGATCTTGCCGACCTCGCTGCGCAGCGTTGTCTGGGCTAACTGGGAAATCGCAAAGAGGTAATCGGAAATCCCGTATGACGCGCGTTCGGGGTTGAGCACCTTGAGATAGAGCACACCGTCCACCTGCACCTGGACGTTGTCGCGGGTGATACAGATCTGGGCCGGGATGTCCACCGCGGCTTCCTTGAGCGAATGGCGGTAGCGGATGACGTCGATGAACGGAACGAGGATGTGAAAGCCGGCGTCGAGCGTTCCGGAATAGCGGCCGAGCCGCTCGACGACGTAGGCGCTCTGCTGCGGCACCACGATGGCGGTCTTCGCCAGCACGATGAGGACGAGAATCGCGAGCAGGATGATGACGAACAGGCCGCCTTGAAACATGGGACGTGTGCCTCCAGGGGGACGAAGCTTACTCGGGGCGGACGGCCAGGAGCAGGCCGTCCACGCTGACCACCGTGCAGCGCTGACCGATGTAGATGGGCACGGTTCCGACATTGCGCGCGCTCCAACTCGAACCACGCACTTCGACCCGCCCGACGGCGCCCGGCTCGATTTCTCCTTGCGGCACGGCGAGCACGCCGACGAACGAATCGACCTCGGGGGGTGGCGGGATTTGGAAACGCCGGGCCAGTTGGCCGCGGAACAGTAGGACATAGCCGAGTGAGAACAGGGTGAAGAGCAGCCACTGCGCCCAGCCCGACTCGGCGAGGCCGGACCGCGCCAGCACGCCCACCGTCAGCGCGCCCAGCCCGAAGAACATGATGAAGAACCCGCTCGGGGTGACCAGTTCGGCCACCATCAGCACGAGGCCCCCAGCCAGCCACACCCACCACTCCATGCGCGCATTATAGGGGCGTTGGCATATGATCGAAGGTTCGTATGCCCCTGATTCTCGTTACCAACGACGATGGCGTGACCTCGCCCGGCATCCACGCGCTCGCCGAGGCGCTCAAGTCGCTCGGGGACGTGACGGTTGTCGCGCCGACCCAGGAGGCGTCCGCGATCGGCCACGCGCTCACCTTGCGGCGGCCGCTGCGAATCGAGACCTACAGCCCGGGCGTCTACGGCGTGGACGGCACGCCGACCGACTGCGTGAATCTCGGCGTCGACATCGTCCTCAAGCGCAAGCCAGATCTCGTCGTCTCGGGCATCAACAAGGGTTGGAACATCGGCGACGACGTGACGTATTCAGGCACGGTCGCCGGCGCGATGGAGGCGGCGCTGCTCGGGATCCCCGGCATCGCGGTGTCGCTGAAGCGCACCCCGGAGTTCGATTTCACCTACGCCGCGGATGCGGCCGCGACGATCGCGCGCGGCGTCCTCGCCGACACCTGGCCGGCTCGCACCTTCCTTAACATCAACGTCAACACCGGGCAGCCGAAAGGCTTCCGGATTACGACCCAGGCGCGGCGCAATCACGTCACCAAGATCGCTTCTCGAATGGATCCACGCGGCCAGCCGTATTACTGGATCGAAGAGGCGCTCGACGATTGGCACCCCAGTGGCGGCCGCTCGGATTACGAGGCGGTGATGGAAGGTTACGTCTCGGTGACTCCCTTACAGGCCGACCTGACCGATTTCGACGCGATCGCCCCGCTGACGAAACTGTTGCCCTAGAGAGGCACCGCCTCAATGCGAAGGGCCGCGCCCCCGATCTGGGAGGCGCGGCCCTTCGATCGACGCACGGTAACCGAGACCCGATCAGGGCATCGGGATGACGATGATGTTCCGGCCCGAGAGGGTGCCGGTACCGCCGCTCACGCGATACGCCAGCGCGAACGTGTTGTCGCCCGCCGTCAGCCCGGTGACGTAGTGGATCGCGCTGGCGCCACCCTCGCCATTCACGCTAATCGCGCGCTGGTCGCTGGCAGCGACGGTGGAGGCTCCGCTCACCGCGAAGCCCACGTAGGCCGTGTTGGTGTTGTTGCCGTTGCCGGTCACGCTGGCGGACGACGTCACCATGACGATCGCGGACGTGCCGGTCATCGAGACGGTGACGCTGGGGTTCGCGCCGGGCGTGCCGCCGAGCGCTGCCGTGTAGGTCGTGGAGGTTGTCGTGCCAGGTGCCGCGTTGGCCGCCGCGGTCGCGCCCAGCCCGGGCAATCCTTGGGCGCCGACCGCGCCCTGGGGTCCCTGCGGGCCCATCGGTCCGACCGGTCCCTGAGCGCCCACCACACCGGGCGCACCGTCCGCACCCGCCGGGCCCTGCGGACCCACCGGGCCAACCGGCCCCTGAGCGCCGATCGCACCGGGTGTACCGTCAGCGCCCGCCGGCCCCTGCGGCCCCACCGGGCCAATTGCTCCCGCCGGTCCCTGTGGCCCTTGCGGTCCCTGTGCACCCGCCGGACCCTGCGGCCCATCCGCGCCGACCGCGCCCGGTGCGCCGTCAGCCCCGGCCGCTCCGGCCGGTCCGGCTACCCCCTGCGGACCCGCCGCTCCCGCCGGCCCCTGAGCACCATCGGCTCCGGCCGGACCCGTCGGGCCCTGAGCGCCG
>DATJFF010000225.1:0-27477 GCA_035495795.1 Vicinamibacterales bacterium | reverse complement strand
CAGGCCGGGCTCGCCCTGATGTCGGACGTCGTTCGCAGGCCGACCTTTCTTCAGTCCGAGATCGACCGCCAGAAACAGCAGGCACTGTCGTCGCTGAAAGTGGCTGCCGACGATCCGGAGTCGGTGGCGGGACTCGTCATCGATCGGCTGATTTTCGGGTTCCATCCCTACGGCATGCCGGGCAGCGGCACGGCCGAATCGCTGCAGGCGCTGACCCGAGCCGACTTCGTCGATTTTCACAAGCGTTACTTCGTGCCCAACAACGCGCTCGTCGCGGTCGTCGGCGACATTACCGCCGCGGATGCGATGGCCGGGATCGAGAAGTTCTTCGGCGATTGGGCGTCCGCCGAGCTTCCGCCGTTCAATCCGATCGAGCCGCCCGAACCGACCAAGCGGGTCATCGTCGTCGATCGGCCGGATTCGGTGCAGACCGAGATCCGCGTCGGCCAGCTCGGCGTGGCCCGCAAGCACAGCGACTTCGAGACGCTCGACCAGGCGGTGAAGATTCTTGGAGGGGAAGGCGCGAACCGGCTGCAGCAGGTGCTGCGGAGCCAGCGCCAGCTCACCTACGGAGCGTCGGCGGATCTCGATGGCTACAAGTTCGCCGGGGCGATCGTCGCCGAGACCGACACCCAGACCTCGAACACCGCCGAGGCGTTGCGGGTCATCGCCGACGAGTTTTCGCGCCTGCAACGCGAGAAGGTCGGCGAGTCGGAGCTGGAGGCGGCCCAGGACTACGCGGTCGGGCATTTCCCGCTGACCATCGAGACGCCGGACCAGATCGCCACCCAGGTGCTGAATCAGCTGTTCTACGAGCTGTCGGTAGAGGAGCTGCCCAAGTACCGCGATCGGGTGATGCGCGTCGCACCGGAAGATATCCAACGGGTCGCGCGGTTCTTCATTCACCCGGATCGTCTCGCGGTCGTGCTCGTCGGCAACGCCGAGCTGTTCATCAACACGTTGAAAGGCGTGGGCTTTGGTGAGTACGAGCGCATCCCGATCGACAAGCTCGACATCCTCGCCGCGGACTTCAAGAAGCCGTGAAGGTGATGCTGTCGTGCGGCGAGCCGTCCGGCGATCTCTACGCCGGCGCGCTCGTTAGCGCGCTCCGCGTCCGCGAGCCCGGAATCGAGGCGTTCGGCCTCGGCGGGGAGCGCCTGGCGGCAGCGGGAGCGCGCCTCGTGGCCGACTTCCGCGGCCAGACGGTGACGGGACTCGCCGAGGCCCTGAAAGTTCTCCCCAAGTCGTGGGCAACCTACCGGCAACTCGTCGAAGCGGCGCGGCGAGAGCGCCCCGACGTGCTCGTGCTCGTGGACTATCCCGACTTCAACTTCCGGTTGATGAAGTCGGTGAAGGCGCTCGGGATCCCGATCGTCTATTACATCAGCCCTCAACTCTGGGCCTGGCGACCCGGGCGCATGAAGATCATGAAGGCGCTCGTAGACCGCGTGCTGGTGATCTTCCCGTTCGAGCAGGCCTTGTACGAACGCGCAGGCGTCGACGTCCGATTCGTCGGACACCCGCTGCTCGAGATGACGACGCCGAGCGGCGATCGCGCCTCGCTCCTGCGCGAGTTTCGCCTCGATGCGTCACGCCCTGTCGTGGCATTGCTGCCGGGCAGCCGGCCCAACGAGCTGACGCGCCTGGCGCCGGTGCTCGGCCAGGCGGCGGGCAGGATCGCCACGCGTGTGCCACCGGTGCAGTTCATCGTTGCCCGGGCGCCGCACCTGGACGACGCGTTGTTCGCGCCGCTGGGCGCGCCGGCCGGCCGGCTCGTCGAAGGACGGACTGACGACGTGCTCAGCGTGAGCGACGTGGTCCTCACTGCGTCCGGGACGGCAACGGTTCAGACCGCGATGCACGGCAAGCCGATGGTCGTGCTCTATCGGCTGTCGCCGCTGACCTACGCCCTCGGCAAGCCGCTGGCGCGCGTAGAAATGTACGCGATGGTGAACCTCATTGCGGGCCGTCGGGTGGTGACCGAGCTGATCCAGGATGCGTGCACGCCTGCGGCTGTCGCCGACGAAGCGGTGGCATTGCTCACCGACGCGGCCAGGCGAGAGGAGATGGTCCGCGAGCTCGCGGCGGTAAAGGCCGCCCTCGGCGGCCCCGGCGCCAGCGCTCGCGCGGCCGATGCGGTGCTCGAACTGGTCCGGCAGCGGCGGGGCTAGTCCGGCGGCCGGACCCGTCGCACCCGTCGCACTCGTCGCACCTGTCGCACCAGCCGCACCCTCCAGTTACTATTTGGAACATGCGTGGCTTCGTTATCTCGTGTCTCGTGGTGCTTGGCGTACCTCTCTCCGCACTCACCGTCAAACCGCTCTCGTTCGTCGAGCTCGTCCAGGAATCCAGTGTGGTCGTTCAGGGGCGCGTGGCCGAGGTGCGCGGCCAGTGGACATCCGACCGCCGTGGCATCGAGAGTCTCGTGGTCGTAGAGGCTGCGAGCTATCTGAAGGGCGATCTCGGCGATCAGATCACCGTGCGCGTGCCGGGGGGCCGGGCTGGCGGGTTCGTCAACATCATTCCGGGGGCGCCGCGCTTCGCTGAAGGCGACCGCGTCATGCTGTTCCTGAAAACGAGTGGCCCGTCGATCCCGGTGATCACCGGAACGTCGCAAGGCGTGTATCGGCTGAGCACCGACACCGCCACCGGGGCGACGCTGGTGGTTCCGCCAGTGATCGAGACGACGATACCGCCAACGCCCCGCGGCGACCCTTCCCGCCGGCCGTTGTCGCTGGCCGCGTTTGCCGCGGCGGTTCGCAATGCCGAGGCAGCGCGATGACGCGGCGATTGGCATCGGGGGTGCTCGTGTCGGTCGCGCTCGTCACTGCCGCTCCTGTTCATGCATATCTGAAGTTCGGCGTCCAGGTCGGAACCGAGACGGTGGACGTGCGCTGGCCGGACGAGTCGGTTCGCTATTTCCTGAACGAACGTGACATCGCGGGCGTCAGTGCTGCCGATTTTCGCGCCGCGGTGGGGCGGGCGGCCGCGACCTGGCAGGCGGTCCCGGGCGTCAGGCTGCGGTTCGAAGATCAGGGGTTCACCACGGCCGCGCCGGTCGGCCTCGACGGGCGCAACACGATCGGCTTCCTCGATCGGCCGGACCTCGACCGCGTGCTGGGCTCGACGAGCCTGTTGCTCGATGCCGACACCGGCGCGCTCGTCGAGGCGGACATCTTCTTCAACACCCGATTTCCGTGGTCGGTGGCGCAGCAGGGCGAATCCGGGCGCGTCGATCTCGAGTCGGTGGTGCTCCACGAGCTCGGTCACTTCATCGGGCTCGGGCACTCGGCGATAGGTGAAACGGAACCGAGCCCAACCGGCGGCCGCCGCGTCCTCGGCTCCGGCGCCGTGATGTTTCCGATCGCGCTGTCGCCGGGCGCCACGGCCGATCGGGTGCTCCAGGCCGACGACATGGCCGGCGCCCAGGACCTCTACGGGGACGGCTCACTGTCGAGCGGAAGCATCGTCGGGCGGGTGACGAAAAGCGGACGCGGGGTGTACGGCGCGCATGTTCTTGCCGTCAATCTCGAAACCGGTCGAATGGTTGCTGGGTTCACGCTCGCCGGCGACGGCTCGTTCGTGATCGCCGGCCTGGACTCGGGCCCCCACGTGTTGCGGGTCGAACCGCTCGACGATGCGGACGTGGAGAGCTTCCTGTCCGGGGCTGTCGACGTCGATTTCCGGGCCGCGTTTGCCAGTCGTTTCGCGGTTGCTCCGGCCGGCGGATCGTCTGCGTCGATCGAGATACAGGTGGTTCCGAAGTGAGGCGCCGCCTTCAAGTTGCCGCGCTCCTGCCGCTCATATCGGCGTGCATCGTCGCGGCGTCTCCGGCGCTGTCGGCCCAATCGGCAGACGTGCCGTCGCCGGTTCCGCACCACGTCACCGTCAGCGCCGGTCTGCTCTGGTCGGGCGGATACGCTATCGGCGACCGCACGGTGGAACTTCGGGGCAACGCGGTCGGGCCGACGGCGCCACCGTTCACGCTGTTCCGCGCGGAGTCGTCTGTCGACGCGAGCGCCGGCGTCACGGGGCGGGCCGGCTTCGCGGTAACCCGGGACGTGACCGTGGAGTTCGGCGTGTCGTATCAACAGCCCGGCATCACGACCAGCCTCGGGCAGGACGCCGAGGCACCGGCGGTCACAATCGATGCCGAGCGGTTGTCGCAGTACGTGTTCGACGCCGCCGTCCTCTGGCAATTGCCGCGGTTCAAGTTCGGGACCCGGGCCCGTCCGTTCGTGATTGGAGGCGGCGGGTATCTTCGACAGCTGTATCAGGAGCGGACGCTCGTCGAGCACGGGAGCGTCTACTATGCGGGCGCCGGGATCCGCTACTGGCTACGCGGCGGCGACGGCAGCACACGCGCCTTCGGCATCCGGGCTGATGGGCGGCTGCAGTGGCGGCTCGACGGCGTCGAGTTCGAGTCGAAAACGCGCGTCGGACCCGGCTTCACCGCACTGGCATTTTTTGAGTTCTGATCGCGAGCAGGAGACACGAAACAGGAGATAGGAGATAGGAACCAGGAACCAGGAACTGAACCCCGAACCCCGAACCCATGCCTGTCCTCTCCGCCTCCAACGTCGTGCGCCGGTTCGGCGCGGTTACTGCGCTGGACGGCGTGTCGCTCGACGTGGAGGCCGGTGAATGCGTAGCGCTGGTCGGCGAGAGCGGAAGCGGCAAGTCGACGCTGCTCCGCGCGTTCAATCGCGTGACCGAGCCGGACGCCGGGGCGATCCGCGTGGATGGACAGGACGTGCGGGATGTCGACACCGTCGCCCTGAGACGGCGAATCGGGTACGTGCCGCAAGACGGCGGTCTTCTGCCGCACTGGTCGGTACGACGCAATGCCTCGCTGGTGCCATGGCTCGAGGCGCGAGCCGACGCCGCCGCCGCCGCCGATGGCGCGCTCGAGCTCGTCGGCCTGCCGGCCGCGCAGTTCGGCGACCGCTGGCCGCACCAGCTGTCGGGCGGCCAGCGCCAACGCGTGGCGATGGCCCGGGCGCTGGCTGCCAACCCGCGCATCGTGCTGCTCGACGAGCCGTTCGGCGCGCTCGATGCGATTACAAGGAGCGACCTGCAGCAGATGTTTGCTGGCCTCCGCCGGCGGACGGGCATAGCGGCGCTGCTCGTCACCCACGACCTGCACGAGGCGTATCTGCTCGCCGATCGCATCGCGGTGATGCGAGCCGGGCGCATCGAGCAGGACGCCGCGCCGGCCACGCTGATCGGCGCCCCGGCGACCGCCTACGTGCAGCAGTTGCTCGAGCGCGCGCACGTTCGTCCTGAGGGGGTGCGATGAACGGCGCCCGCCCGCTTGCCGCCGGCGTGGTGCTGGCCGCGCTCGTCATCGCGAGTTCGGCGACGGCGCAGCAGTCCGGTGCGGCGCCCGGCAGCGGCCGGCCGATCGCGATCGGCTCGAAGCCGTTCGGCGAGAGCTACCTCCTGGCCGAGGTGTTCGCACAGCTGCTCGAGGCCCGCGGGCATCGGGTGGTGCGACGCCTTGGCCTGGGCGGCACGGACATCATCTTCCCGGCCCTGCAGCAGGGGGCGATCGACGTCTATCCCGAATACACCGGCGCGGGCCTGCTCGTGATCCTGAAAGCCCCGCCGGAACCCGACGCCTCGCGGGTGTTCGACATCGTCTCGCGCGAGTTCCGTGCGCGGCTCGACGCCATCTGGCTGCCGCCGCTCGGGTTCGAGAACACCTACGCGATGTCGGTTCGGACCGAAACCGCCGAGCGGCTCGGGCTGCGGACCTTGAGCGATTTCGCCCGCGTCAGCCGCGAGCTGCGCGCCGGATTCACCGCCGACTTCATCGGGCGGCAGGATGGACTTCCGGGCCTGACCGCTGCTTACGGTCTGGCGCCGCGCAGCGTCAACGCGCTGTCACCGGCAGTTAAGTATCAGGCGCTGATGGCCGGCTCGGTAGACGTGATCGACGCCTACTCGACCGATGGCCTGCTGGCCCGCTATCCAATCACCGTGCTGCAGGACGACCGCCACTTCTTCCCCCCGTACGATGCGGCGGCACTGGTGCGCGGCGCGACCGCGCGCGAGCAGCCATCGGCAATTGCCGCGCTCACCGAACTGAGCGGCCGAATCGACGTGCTCCGCATGCGCCGGTGGAACGAGCGATTGGAAGTCAACGGCGACGAGATCGGGCGCGTGGCCCGCGACGCGTTGAACGAGCTCGGACTGCTCGCCGCGGCGACGGACACCTCGGCGGCGGGCGGGGCCGCCGGCGCCTCGGAATCGAGCCTCTGGACCTACTTGTGGGGTCGGCGCGCCGAGATCGGACGCCTGACCGTCCGTCACCTGATGCTGGCGGGGGTGTCGCTGCTGCTCGCGGTTGCGGTCGCCGTCCCGCTCGGCCTGGCGGTATCGCGATCGACGGCGGCGCCGGCGGTGGTGCGTGGTGTCGGCGTGCTCCAGACCATCCCCGGCCTGGCGCTGCTCGCGTTCCTCCTGCCGCTGCTCGGGATTGGGGTCGTGCCGGCTCTCGTGGCGCTGTTCCTGTACGCCCTCTATCCGATCGTGCAGAACACCGTCGCCGGCATCCTCGCCGCGGACAGCGGCGCGGCCGCGGCTGCCGAGGCGCTCGGCATGACCTCGCGCCAGGTGCTGTGGCACGTGCGCCTGCCGCTGGCGACGCCGGTGATCATGGCTGGTGTTCGCACCGCCGCGGTCCTGAACATCGGCACCGCGACGCTCGCGGCGCTCATCGGCGCCGGCGGGCTGGGCGATCCGATTGTTGCCGGACTGGCCCTGTCGGATGCGCGCATGATTCTCTCGGGCGCGATTCCGGCCGCGCTGCTGGCGTTTGCGGTGGACTGGTGCCTTGGACTCGTGCAGCTGGCGGTGACGCCCAGAGCGCTCCGGTCTGAGCGGCTTCCTTGATATGATCCGCTGGATCACCATGTCCAGCCTCGACTCGTTCAAGACACGCGCCGCCCTGACCGCCGGCGGCGAGACCGTTCAGTACTACAGCCTGGCCGCGTTATCCGCCGCGGGGTTTCCCGGGGTCGAGCGCCTGCCGTACTCGCTCAAGATCCTGCTCGAGAACCTGCTGCGGCGCGAGGACAACGCGTTCGTCAAGAGCGCCGATATTCGCACCCTGGCGGCGTGGGATCCGCGGATTCCCGGCGAGAAAGAGATCTCCTTCATGCCGGCCCGGGTCCTGCTGCAGGACTTCACCGGCGTCCCCTGCGTGGTCGATCTTGCGGCAATGCGCGACGGCATCGTCGCGCTGGGCGGCGACCCGGACAAGGTCAACCCGCTGCAGCCGGTCGAGCTCGTCATCGACCACTCGGTACAGGTCGATCACTTCGGCACGGCCGATGCGCTCGCGCTGAACGCCGACCTCGAATACCACCGCAACCGGGAGCGATATGTGTTCCTGCGTTGGGGACAGACCGCGTTCCGGAACTTCCGCGTCGTGCCGCCCGAAACCGGGATCGTGCACCAGGTGAACATCGAGTATCTGGCCAGGGTCGTCTGCCGCGACGAGCAGGACGGCACTGTCGTCGCGTATCCCGACACCGTGTTCGGCACCGATTCGCACACGACGATGGTCAACGGCCTCGGCGTGGTCGGATGGGGCGTCGGTGGGATCGAGGCAGAGGCGGCGATGCTCGGCCAGCCGAGCTCGATGCTGATCCCGCCGGTGCTCGGCTACCGCCTCACCGGCAGACTGCCCGAAGGCGCGACCGCAACGGATCTCGTCCTGACGATCACCGAGGCCTTGCGCAAGAAGGGGGTCGTCGGCAAGTTCGTCGAGTTCTACGGGCCGGGCCTGGCGCACCTGACGATTGCCGACCGCGTCACGCTCGGCAACATGTGCCCTGAGTACGGCGCCACGGTTGCGATCTTCCCGATCGACGAGATGACGCTCGAGTACCTGCGGCTCACCGGACGCGACGACAAGCAGGTTGCGCTCGTCGAAGCCTACGCCCGCGCCCAGGGGATGTTCCGCACCGAGAGCACGCCCGACGCGGTCTACACCGAGACGCTGGAGCTGGATCTCGGGACTGTGGAACCGAGCCTGGCGGGCCCGCGCCGCCCGCAGGATCGCGTCCCGCTGGCGAGCGCGAAGCGCTCGTTCGCCGGCTCGCTCGAGGATCTCAAGAGAGGCGTCAAACTCGCTCCGGCCGGCGGGGGCACGGCTGTTGCCACCGAGACGCAGCTCGAACACGGCTCGGTGGTGATCGCGGCGATCACCAGCTGCACCAACACCTCTAATCCGAGCGTGATGATCGGCGCCGGGCTGATCGCGAAGAAGGCGGTGGAGAAGGGGCTGCACAGCAAGCCGTGGGTCAAGACGTCGCTTGCGCCGGGATCGAAGGTGGTCACCGACTACCTGTCGCGTTCGGGACTGCAGCCCTATCTCGATCGGCTCGGGTTCAACCTCGTAGGCTACGGCTGCACCACCTGCATCGGGAACAGCGGGCCGCTGCCCGACGAGATTGCCGCGGAGGTCCGCGAGCGCGGTCTCGTGGTGGCGTCGGTGCTGAGCGGCAACCGCAACTTCGAGGGCCGCATTCAGCAGGACGTGCGGGCCAATTACCTGGCCTCGCCGCCGCTGGTCGTCGCTTACGCGCTGACCGGATCGATGAACGTCGACGTGACGACCGAGCCGCTGGGCAAAGGCAAGGACGGTCAGCCCGTCTACCTGAAGGACATCTGGCCGACGGAGCAGGAGATTCAGCAGACGATGCTGTCGAGCGTCACGGCCGAGGCGTTCCGCCGGCAGTATGCGAGCGTCTTCGACGGTGATGAGCGGTGGAAGAATCTGCCGGTGCCGACCGGGGATCGGTTCGATTGGGAGGGTGATTCCACCTATATCCGGAAGCCGCCGTTCCTCGAGAACCTGTCACTCACGCCGCCGTCCAGGAAGGACCTGGCCGGCGCGCGCGCCCTGGCCGTGCTCGGCGACAGCATCACCACCGATCACATCTCGCCGGCCGGCAGCATCAAGGTAGACAGCCCGGCGGGCAAATACCTCATTGCGAACGGCGTTGCTCCGAAGGAGTTCAACTCCTACGGGGCCCGGCGCGGCAACCACGAGGTGATGATGCGCGGCACGTTCGCGAACGTGCGCATCAAGAATCAGCTGGTTCCTGGTGTGGAAGGCGGTGTCACCGTCTACCTGCCGGGCGACGAGGTGATGTCCATCTACGACGCCGCCATGAAGTATCAGGAGGCAGGCGTCCCGCTGATCATCCTCGCCGGCAAGGAATACGGGTCGGGCTCGTCGCGCGACTGGGCAGCGAAGGGGACGATGCTCCTCGGGGTGAAGGCGGTGATCGCCGAGAGCTTCGAGCGCATCCACCGGAGCAATCTCGTCAACATGGGCGTGCTGCCGCTGCAGTTCGTGAATGGCGAAAGCGTCACCGCGCACGGTCTCACCGGTCGCGAGCAGTTCGCGATCGAGACCGCTGGCGAGCTGAAGCCGCGTTCGACCGTGACCGTAAAGGCAACGGTGGAGAACGGCGCGGCGAAGAGCTTCACCGCCGCGGTCCGCATCGACACGCCGGAGGAGCTGACCGCCTATTCACACGGCGGCATCCTCCCGTACGTGTTGCGCCAGCTGGTGAAGCGGTAACAAGAGACCGCGAAGGCGCGAAGAATGCGAAGGAGGCACGAAGTCTTTTGGGGGGCGTCACGCGTGCTGCTCATCGGTCTCCCGCGTGCTTGCTTCTGAAAATTAGATCTTCGTGCGGACCTTAGTGTCCTTCGTGCCGTCGTGTTTCTTTTTGGCACGGTGCAAGCGTGCTTAGTTCTGCCATCGTCAAGCAACGCGCGCGGGAGATCGGGTTCGACGCGTGCGGGATCGCGCCGGCCACGGACCTGCCGGAGCTGGCCGCGCTCGCGACGTGGCTGGATCGCGGCTACGCCGGCGAGATGGTCTACATGCACAAGTCGGCGGAGACGCGCGGCGATATCCGCCGCTTCCTCCCCGGGGCGCGGTCGGTGATCGTGACCGCCACCCTCTACAACACCGGAAACACACTCTCGCCGGAGCGCCAGCGTCCGGCAGGCACGGTCCGCGTCGCGCGGTACGCGCGAGGCGACGACTATCACCTGGTGTTGGCGGAGCGGCTGCACCTGCTGCTCGAGTGGATGCGTGAACAACAGGCGGAACCTTTCGAGGCGGCGGCGTTCGTGGACAAGCACCATGTCCAGGAGCGCGTCTACGCCCGTCACGCCGGACTCGGCTGGCTGGCCAAGAACACCTGCCTGATCAACCCGGAGCTCGGCTCGTGGCTGCTGCTCGCCGGGATCGCAACCGACCTCCCGCTCGAGCCCGACGCCCCGCGGCTCGATCAGTGCGGCGACTGCACGCTGTGCCTCGACGCCTGCCCGACCGGCGCGCTCGTGGACGCGCGGCTGCTCGACGCGACGAAGTGCATCTCCTATCTCACTATCGAGCTCGAAAGCCCGGTGCCGGAAACACAGCGCGAGGCGATCGGCGACCACCTGTTCGGCTGTGACATCTGCCAGACGGTGTGCCCCTGGAACCTTGCCGCCCCGGTGACGACTGATGCTGCCTGGCTGCCGCGCGTAGGGCGAGACGGCGCTTCCGCGGCCGCGCTGTGGCAGCGCACCGATCAGGAGCTGCACACGTTCGTGCGAGGCAGCTCGATGACCCATACCTCCCTCGCGCGCCTGCGGCGCAACCTCGCCATCGTCATCGGCAATTCCGGCGACGCGTCACTTGGCGTTGTCCTCGACCACCCGGGCCACGGGGTGCGAAACGCCGCTCACAGCGCCGATGCCCCAATCGTGCGCGACGCCGTCGCCTGGGCGAAGACGCGGCTCGGCAAGAGCGAGAGATGAGAGGTCGGCCTGCATTCGGCGTTTGGGGTTCCGGAGTTACGATGGAGCCATGAGTGACGATGGTCCTTCTCTGGCGCCAGTGCTCTTGGTTTCCATGCCCCAGATGGTGGATCCGAACTTCAGCCGGTCGGTGATCCTGCTCGCCGAGTACGGCCCCAACGGCGCGTTCGGTCTGGTGGTCAACCGGCAGATGGCCGAGCCGGCCGCCGAGGTCGTGCGCGCCGAGCCGCCGTTGCCGATTCGTCCCGACGTCCACCTTTTCGTCGGCGGTCCCGTCGAGCCGACCCGCGCCTGGGTATTGCTGGCCGATAAGAACCTCGACGGCGACGCCATGGAGGTTGCCGAAGGGGTCTACCTGTCGGCGTCGCCCGAGCTGATTCGCCACACCCTCGGCTCGGCGCCGGACCCGAGCGTCCGCATCGTGGTCGGGTACGCCGGATGGGCCGCTGGGCAGCTCGACATCGAGCTCGCCGAATCGTCGTGGCTGATGGCGCCGGTGCAACCGGACCTGATTTTCTCGATCCCGCTCGCCTCGATGTGGGAGACGGCGATCCGGCGCCTAGGAGCCGAACCCTCGACTCTGCAGGGGAGTTCGGGGGTTCACTGAACAAGGCAAAAGGCAGAAGGCAAAAGGCAGAAGGCAGAAGGCAGAACAGTGATCCCATCGATGACCCGTGCTGTGACTTCAACCACACTCGTAACCATGTTGGCCGCGTGGAGCACGCAGCAGCCGGCGCTCCTCCAGGGGCAGGCCGCCGCGCCTGACGTCGCGGCGTTGCAGCGATCGGTGGGGCGATTCGCTCCAACGGATCTTGCCGCCGACCTGAGCGGGCTGTCACCCGGCGATCGCGTGGCGCTTCGTCACCTCGTCCAGGCCGCGCAGGTGATGGACGCCCTGTTCCTCCGCCAGGTGTGGGCCGGGAACGAGTCGATGTTCTACGAGCTCACGCGCGATGATTCGCCGCTCGGCCGTGCCCGGCTTCACGCCTTCGTGCTGAACAAGGGACCGTGGTCGCGGCTGGATCACGACGCGGCGTTCGTGCCCGGCGCGCCGGCCAAGCCAGCCGGCGCCAACTTCTATCCGCCGGATACGAAGAAGGAAGAAGTAGAAAAGTGGCTGGCGGGACTGCCGCTCGCCGAGCGCGAGCAGGCGGCCGGTTTCTTCACGACGATTCGGCGCTCGTCGCGCAGCGGCTTTACGGCCGTGCCTTACAGCGTCGAGTACCAGGGAGAACTGGCAATCGCTGCCGAGCACCTGCGCGACGCCGCGAAAGCGACAACCGACCCCACCCTGAAGGTGTTCCTCGAGGCGCGGGCGGCGGCGTTCTCGTCCAACGACTACTACGTCAGCG
The DNA here is from genome assembly GCA_035495795.1 of Vicinamibacterales bacterium. Taxonomy (GTDB): domain Bacteria; phylum Acidobacteriota; class Vicinamibacteria; order Vicinamibacterales; family UBA2999; genus VFZN01. The sequence continues at coordinate 15,289 of DATJFF010000225.1, read as the reverse complement.
ACGTCCGGTGGATGGAACTGGCCTCGGCCATCGAGCCGACGATTGGCCCCTACGAGGTCTACGAGGACGAGTGGTTCAACTACAAGGCCGCGTTCGAGGCCTTCATCACCGTCAAGGATCCGGCTGAATCGGCCCAGCTCCAGAAGTTCTCCGGCGCGCTGCAGGAGATCGAGAACAACCTGCCGATCGAATCGCGCTACCGCAACCCGCGGCTCGGCGCGATGGCGCCAATTGCCGTCGTCAACACCGTGTTCTCCGCCGGCGATGCCAACCGTGGCGTGCAGACCGCGGCGTTCAACCTGCCGAACGACGAGCGGGTGATCCGGGAAAAGGGCAGCAAGCGGGTCATGCTGAAGAACAACCAGCAGGCCAAGTTCGACAAGGTCCTCATCCCCGTCTCGAAGATCGCCCTCGCTCCCGGCGACCAGCCGAACGTGGCCTTCGACGCGTTCTTCACCCACATCCTGATGCACGAATTGATGCACGGTCTCGGGCCGCACGACATCAGCGTCGCCGGCCGGGTCAGCACCGTCCGCCAGGAGCTCAAGGAGACCTACAGCACCATCGAAGAGGCAAAGGCGGACATTTCCGGCCTGTTCGCGCTGCAGTATCTCGTCGACAAGGGACAATTGGACAAGAAGTACGAGCGGACGATGTACACGACGTTTCTCGCGTCGGCGTTCCGCTCGATCCGTTTTGGCGTCAACGAGGCGCACGGGCGCGGCCAGGCGATGCAGCTCAATTACCTGCTCGATCAGGGCGCCTTCCGGGTCAATGCGGACGGCACGTTCTCGGTGGACCCAGCGAAAATCCGGGACGGAGTGACCGCGCTGACTCGTGAGATTATGACCTTGCAGGCCGAAGGCAGCTATTCCAAGGCCCGGAACATGATCCAGGCACTGGGCGTGGTGCGGCCCCCGGTTCAGGCGGTGCTCGATCGGCTGGCGGACGTCCCGGTGGACATCGAGCCGCGGTTCGTCACCGCGCAGGCATTGCTGCAGGAGAAGTAAGGCTGACCCGCTCGGCGGGTGTTGAGATGCCAATGGTGACCAGAGAGCAGGTTGAAGTCGTAGTCGCCCGCATTCGCCCGTTCATTCAGAACGACGGCGGCGACATCGAATTGGTGGACGTCTCCGGGAACAGGGCGACGGTCCGGATGAGCGGGAACTGCGTGGGATGTCCGAGCGCCTCGATGACGCTCTACATGGGCCTCGAGCAGGCGCTCCGTGACGAGGTCCCGGGTTTCGAGGAGCTGGTGGTCGTCTAACGTGGGTCCAGCGGTTCCGTTCTCGATCGATCACGTGGTGGTTGGCCGCAGCGCGCGGATGCGGGCGGTCTTCGACTACGTGCGGGTCGTTGCGGACTCCGACAGCAGCATCCTGATCACCGGCGAAACCGGCACCGGCAAGGAGCTCATCGCCAATCTCATTCACCAGGCCAGCCACCGGCGTCACAAGCCGTTCGTCCCGGTCAGCTGCGCCATCTTCGCCGAGACGTTGATCGAATCCGAGCTGTTCGGGCACGAGCGCGGCGCCTTCACCGGCGCGATCAAGGACCGCCCTGGCCGCTTCGAGATGGCCGAAGGCGGCACCATCTTTCTCGACGACGTGGACGATGTGCCGTTGTCGGTGCAGGTGAAGCTGCTGCGGGTCCTGCAGAACCGGGTCATCGAGCGCGTCGGCGGCACCCGCGCTCTCCCGGTCGACGTCAGGGCGATCACCGGGACCAAGCGCGATCTCAAGCAGCTCGTCGCCGACGGCAAATTCCGCGAGGATCTCTATTACCGGCTGAACGTGATTCCGATCACGCTGCCGCCGCTGCGCGAGCGGCGCGAGGACATCCCGCTGCTGGCCGAGACCTTCCTCAAACGGTTCTTCCAGCGGCGCGATCAGCCGCCGCGGCCCCTCTCTCCGGGGGTGCTGCAAGCCTTCATGCGTTACCCGTGGCCGGGCAATGTGCGCGAGCTCGAGAACGCCTGCGAGCGGATCGCCCAGACCTGCACGTGCGACACCGTCAAGATCGGCTGCGTCCCGGTGAGCGTGCTGTTCCACCGCAACACCGAGGGGGCGGAGCCGGTAATCGAGACCCACGCGCATCCGTCGTCGGTGTCGCTCGAAGATCGCCTGCGGGACGTCGAGCAGGGGCTGATCACGTGGGCACTCAGGGTGTCGGGCGGCAACAAGTCCAAGGCCGCCGAGCTCCTGCAGATCAAACGCTCGACGCTTGGCGACCGGATCAAAAAACTCGGGCTGCCCGATTCGGGTAGCGACGACAGCGGTCGTCCCGCGTCGGCGGAGTGACGTTCTTCCGGCGCACCGCCGGACGACCGTCAGCCTGCCTCGGTGCCCGCCCTCGGCAGTCCGCGAGTACAAGCCCAATTCACTCGTGTTCGCTCAGCGGCGTGGCTGGCACTGCACTTGCTTTTCCAGCGGTGAAGTGGGGCGCGTTGCCCGCGCTTCGAGCCGGCCGTGGGGACCGTCGGTTCGGGCCGGGCGGTGCGCCCCTTCGTTCACTCCCATTCCGGCCATGGTCGATCGTGAGAAAGTCCTGGCGGTGCTCCGCCGGCGCTTCCCAGGCGCCTCGGATGCCGACACCGCGGCCGCCGCCAACGCCATCGTCGGCCTCGACGAGGAATGGCGAGAATTGGACTGCACTGACCTGGGTGAGCTGCTGGAACGCCTACGCAGCGGCCACGAATTCCGGCTCCTGGAACGCGTTCCATCCCGCCGTTGAATTCCGGTGGTGCGTATTTTTGTGCACCGCCGTTACCTTAGATCCGTAGAATTACTGAGCTCGCGGTATTCCGTTTGCACAACGTCGGGCAGAACGTCGTGTAATGCCGGACCTCCGGCACCGCACGCCGTCAGGAGCGACCTTATGAAGCGTTTTGGCGATTGGGCATTGTTCCTGGCCACGCTCATGGCCGTCGCCACCGTCGGAATTTCGGCGATGGCGTTTCCCGCACCCGACGCGGCGCTCGCTGCACCAGCGGCGGCCGCTCCGAGCGCGCCGGCGCCGACCAGTGAGAGCCGATCTCCCGGAGCTCCGGTTTCGGGTCAGGCCGCGCAGTCGGGGTATCTCGGCAGCGAGGCCTGCGCGGTCTGTCACGAGAACTACGACAAGACAATCGAGGCCACCAAGCATGGCTTCAAGGGCAACGCGCTCGCGCCCGCCTCGAAACAGGGGTGCGAGTCGTGCCACGGCCCGGGCGAGGCCCACGCGCAGGACCCGGCAAACGTAAAGCCGATTCAGTTCAACAAAGTGGCGGCGCACACGGCCAACAGCCAGTGCCAGCAGTGCCACAACCGCGGCGAGCACGCGCTCTGGGACGGCAGCCAGCACGAGAACCGCAATCTCAAGTGCATCGACTGCCACAGCGTCCACTCCTCCGAGGGTGAAAAGCTGATGCGGGCCAAGACCCAGCAGCTCACCTGCGCGCGGTGCCACCAGACCATCACCAACAAGCAGCAGCGGTTCAACCACATGCCGGTCCGCGAGGGCAAGATGACCTGCTCCTCGTGCCACAACGTGCACGGCTCGGTGAATGTCAAGCTGCTCCGGGTCGGGACCACCGTCGACCAGAGCTGCACCAGCTGCCACACCGAAAAACGCGGCCCGTTCCTATGGGAGCACGCGCCGGTGGTTGACAGCTGCACCACGTGCCACGACTCGCACGGCAGCAACAACGACCGGATGCTCCAGGCCAAGCTGCCGTTCCTCTGCCAGCGGTGTCACGTGACATCGCGGCATCCTCCCACCGTCTACGAGGGGTTCACCCTGCAGAACTCGGGCAATGCCAACAAGATGTACGCCAAGGCTTGCGCGAACTGCCACCAGCAGGTGCACGGGTCGAATCACCCGAACGGGAAATTCTTCTTGCGGTGACGGGGAGGCATGCGATGCGCACCAAACTCGTAATTTCGCTGGCGGCATTGCTGCTCGCCTCCGCCAATCTGGCGCAGGGGCAGACCCCGCCGACCAAACCGGCGCCGCCGGACGTCCCCTCGCAGGGGCTCGCCGAGGTCGGCGCCCGCTTCGGCTCGACCGACGGCGACGAGGCCCGCTTCGAGCGGTATCGCGACCTCCGGCCGGGCGCGAGCACCCTGTTCGAGTGGACGAAGAACACCGAGCGTTATCGGTTCGGCGCCGCGGCGTCGAACGTCGGTTATCGCGATTCGCGGTACACAGCCGACTACTACACCGGCAAGCTCGCGGTCAGCGGCATCTTCGACTCGATTCCGCTCAACTACATCTACGACGCCAACTCGTTCTGGACCACCGACGGCCGCGGCACGTTCACCTTGCCCACCGACATCCGGCTGGGTATCCAGGGACCGACCAACGCCACCAACGACGGCAACGCCGTGGGCGTGCCGTGCGCTCCGGGCGGGCCGCCGGCGGCCTGCAGCGCGACCACCGCGGCGCAGGCGATTGCCAACCGCTCGATCTACGCCAATACCGGCCTGTTCCCGGACACTCAGGACATCCAAGTCCGGCGCGACATCGTTGCCGGCAGCGTGCGCTATATGGCTTCGCCGGCGTTCGCCATCAAGCTCGATGCCTCGACCACCTCGCGCACCGGCGAGATGCCGTGGGCCGCGTCCTACGCCTTCAACAACGCCATGGCCCTGCCGGCGCCGATCGACCAGCGCAACAACGAGCTCCGCGCCAACAGCGAATGGGTCAACAACAAGGGGATGATCCGGCTGGATTACTGGGGCAGTTACTTCAGCAACGACATGCAGACCCTGACCTGGGACAACCCGATCCGGGCCACCGACTTCAACAACGGGCTGATCCCGCCCAACGGACCTTACGATCCGAGCGGCTACAGCAACGGCAACGGTCCGGCCCTCGGCCAGGAAGCGCTGTGGCCGAGCAACAACCTCAACTCGGTCGGTACGACCGGGATGTGGAAAATCACGCCGCGGAGCACGATCAACGGCAATCTCACCTACACCTTCATGCGACAGAACGAGTCGCTGCTGCCCTGGACGCTCAACACGTCGATCAACAACGACCTCGTCCTCTCGGCGTTTCCGGGACTCCGGACCCTGCCGCGCGACTCGGCCGAGGCCGCCGTCGACAGCACGAACTGGCTGCTGAACTACAACAGCCGCGATCTGCGGTTCGTGACCATCCAGGCCCGGTATCGCTACAACGACCACCACAACAAGACGCCCCATTTCGACGGCCGCGAGTACGTCCGCTTCGATGCGGTGCCTGAGGAGTTCACCGACGACCCGAACACGCCATACCTCGAGGGCTTCTCGGAGTACTTCCAGATCACGCGCAAGAACTTCGACCTCAACGGGACGTTCCCTCTCAAGGAGTTCGGCAACGTTCGGGTTGGCTACGCGAACGAGAAATTCGAGCGTGAAGGGCGCGGCTTCAGCGACGTGAACGAGAACACGTTCCGCGCCGCCTACGACGCGCGGCTCTTCAACTACGTCGGGGTGCGCGCCTCAATCGACACCGGCCAGCGGCGCGGCGACGGCTACATCCTGTCCGGCATCGACTACGAGGAGGGCCCGTCCGGTACGCAGCCGGGACTGCGCTACTTCGACGAGGCCGATCGCGATCGCACCAAGGCGATGCTGGTGCTGAGCGCCAACCCCTACGATCAGGTGGGCGTGTTCTTCCAGTTCACCACCACGCGGGACACGTACTTTGGCGACGCCTCGATTCCGGCGGGCCGCGAACAGTTCGGGCTCCTCAGCAACGACATCAACGCGTGGGCGGTCGGGGCCGACTACACCCTCAACGACAACGTGCAGTTCGGCGTCACCTACGGATGGGACAAGTTCAACGCGGTGCAGAAGTCGCGCAACGCCAACCCACCGCCCGATCCGACGTGGACGGACCCGGCACGCAACTGGTTCCTCGACAACACCGAGAAGGTCAACACCGTGATGGCGTACGTGGACGTGCTCGGCCTGATGAAGGCCAAGGCCGACCTCCGCATCGGCTACGAGATGAACGACTCGGACAACAACTTCAACTTCTACGGGCCCCGCATCGACTCGCTGGCGGCGGCAGGGCAGTTCATTCCGCTGCCCAACGTGGTCAACGACTGGCGGCGGTTCACCATCGACTTCAAGTACTACGTGAACAAGGCAGTCGGTCTCGGTATCGGCTACTGGTATGAAAACTTCGACGTGACCGACTGGAACACGATCGATGCCGATCCGAACAACTTCGCCGGCGGCGGACCGGTGGGCTTCTATTCCTCCACCGGCGTGCCTCGCATCGACTGGCTGGGCGGGTTGATGACTGGATACGGGAACCGGCCGTACAGCGGCAGCCGCGTGTTTGCGCGCATGCTCTATCGGTTCTAAGCTCTCTCGCGCCTCACCGTTAAGGGGCGACCCGGACCGGGTCGCCCCTTTTTTTGGCTGCGTGCGCCTCTGACCTCTCACTTCTCCCTTCGGAACGCGAGCCGTGCCCGAGTCCCTGTTCCCCTTGCTCGTGGCGTTACTTGGCGGCGCCGCGGTTGGCGTCGAACGCCAGTGGTCCGGCCACGCGACCGGCCCTCAGGCCCGATTTGCCGGCGTCCGCACGTTCGCGCTGCTCGGCGCGCTCGGCGGCATTGCCGGGCGGCTGTGGGTGTGGGATGCGCAGGCACTTGCCGCGATCGTGCTCGTGCTCGGCGGCCTGCTGGTGCTGGTCGGCTATCTGGCCGCCAGCCGCCACGACGTGGACGCCACCACCGAGACCGCCGCGCTGATCGTCATCGCCGCCGGAGTCACAGCCGGTCTCGGTCAGACCGGCGTAGCCAGCGGGATTGCCGCTGTGACGGCGCTCCTGCTCTTCGAGAAGTCGCAGCTCCACGACCTGGTCGGGCGTCTCGAAGGCCCCGAGCTCAGCGCCGCCTTCCGCTTCGCGGTGATGGCGGTCGTCGTCCTGCCGCTCCTTCCGCCCGGCCCGTTCGGCACGTGGGGCGGCGGCTTCCGTCCGCGCCAGCTCTGGTTGCTGGTCCTGTTGTTTTCCGGACTGAGCTTTCTCGGCTACATCGCGCAGCGGGCCATTGGGGTCTCGCGCGGCTACGTCGTCGCCGGCCTGCTCGGAGGCATGGTGTCGTCAACGAGCGTGACGCTCGCCTTCGCCCGACAGAGCCGCGAGCATCCGCTGCTGGCGCGCCCGCTGGCGCGCGGCGTGATCGCGGCCAACACGGTGCTCTATGCGCGCGTGCTCGTCGCCGCCGCGATTCTCAGCCCGGCCCTGGCGTTGACGCTCGCCCCGGCGCTGGCCGCGCCGGCCGCGGTCGGCGTGATTGCCGCGTTGTCCGGCGTCCGGCGATCGCCGGGAATCGAGAGCTCCGAGGGCGCGCTTGCCCGCAATCCCCTCCAGCTGCGCAGCGCGCTCGAGATGGCGATCCTCTTCCAATTGGTCCTGGTTCTGGTTGACGTTATTGGCAGCCGCTTTGGCAGCGGCGGGTTGCTCTGGATGGCAGCTGTGCTCGGTCTGACCGACGCCGATGCGCTGACCCTGTCGATGGCGCAGGAAGTGGGGCGAGCTGCGATGCCGGCGAACCTGGCGGCGCGTGCGGTCGCGATGGGATTGCTGTCGAATACGCTCGTCAAGACCGCCATGTCCGTGACGGCGGGGCAAGGCGCCTTCCGGCTCACGACGAGCACGGTACTCCTGATCATGGCGGGCACACTCGCCGCGGCGGTCGTCCTGCTGGGGTGATCTGGATCAGCGATCGGGCGGTGGGACGACGAGGACCGGGACGCGGGCCGCTTCGAGGACATCCTGGCTGGTCGATCCGAGCAGCAGTTTCTGCGTGCCGCCGACGCCACGCATACCCATGACGATCACATCGGCGTTGGACTCGTCGGCCTGGGCGAGGATCTCCGCGGCAGGCTCGCCGACGCGTACGCTGACCGCCACCGCCGATGCCAGGCCCGGCGCGGCGCGATCGAGCAGCTGCCGGAGCTCGTCCTGGGTCTGCTTGTCGAGGACAGCGTCTGCCCCGGCCGCGCTCGCGCCGGCGCTGAGCAGCGGGTCCACGACCGTGAGGAGCGTGACGTGCCCGGTCGCGACGCGGGCGAGGGCCAGCGCCGCAGCCAGCGCGCGTTCCGAATCGGGGGAGAAGTCAACCGGGCACAGGATGTGAGTGAACACGCCCCAAGATGCTAGCGCGTCACGGATGCGAAATCACTGAATTCCGGGGGGCTGAGGTCTCGCGGCTTCGATTGTTCACGCTTGTTTCTTCAGCCGAAGGCTGTTCGACACGACGCTTACCGAGCTGAAGGCCATCGCGGCGCTGGCGAGAATGGGGCTGAGGAGGATGCCGAAGGTCGGGTAGAGCGCGCCCGCGGCGATCGGAATTCCGATCACGTTGTAGACGAACGCCCAGAACAGATTCTGTTTCATCACCCGCATCGTCCGGCGAGCGAGACGAATCGCATCGCCGACGCCGCGGAGATCGTTGCGCATGAGCGTGACGTCGGCGGCCTGCGCGGCGATGTCGGTGCCCGATGCCATCGCAATGCCAACGTCGGCCTGGGCGAGTGCCGGCGCATCGTTGATGCCATCGCCGACCATCACGACGCGCCGGCCCTCGGCCTGCAGCGCCCGGATGGCCTCGACCTTGCCCGCGGGGAGGACCTCGGCGATCGCTCGCTGGATCCCCGCCTCGGCCGCGACGGCGGACGCTGTGGCCTGGCGATCGCCGCTGAGCATCACGACCGCCAGCCCCATCGACTCCAGCGCCGCGACCGTGGCGCGTGCCTCCGGCCGCAACGTATCGGCGATCGCAATCGCGCCTGCGGGTGTCCCGTCGATCGCCACCAGGACCGCGGTCTGCCCGCGACGCGCCAAATCGTCAGCGAGGCCGGCGAGCCTATCGACGTTCACGCCGTGGTGCCGCAACAGCGTCGCCGTGCCGACCAGGATCGCGCTGCCCTCGGTCGTGCCGCTGGCGCCCATGCCTGGAAGGGCAGTGAAACCGCTGACAGGGCTCGAGGCAACGCCTCGCGCCTCGGCCTCCCTGACAATGGCAGTGGCCAGCGGGTGCTCGGATCGACGTTCGACAGCCGCCGCCAGGCGCAACACGGTCGTGGGATCGATATCAGCGAGCGGCTGGAGGCCGACGACCCGCGGCTCGCCGCGCGTGAGCGTGCCAGTCTTGTCGAAGACCACCGCGTCGACTCCGGCAAGCCGCTCGAGCGGTTCGCCGCCTTTGATGAGCACGCCTTCGGCAGCGCCCCGGCCGGTGGCCACCATCACCGCTGTCGGCACGGCCAACCCCATCGCGCAGGGGCACGCGATGATGAGGACCGACACCGCCGGCAGAAGAGCGCCGACCAGCGTCGGCTGGTCGAGCGCAATCCACCAGGCGGCAAAGGTGACGAGCGCGATCGCGATGACCGCGGGGACGAACACCGCCGATACCCGGTCGGCGAGGCGCTGAATCGGGGCCTGCGACGCCTGCGCGTCGCGCATCAGCCGCATCACCTGGGCGAGCACGCTGTGCGCGCCCACCGCGACGGCCTCGATCTCGAACGCCCCGGCCTTGTTGATGGTGGCGCCGACCACCCGATCGCCAGGAGCCTTGTCGATCGGAATCGACTCGCCGGTCAGCATCGATTCGTCGACCGCACCGCGGCCCGACACGATCCGGCCGTCCACCGGAAATCGCTCGCCGGGACGGACGATCACGACATCCCCGACCTGCACCGCGGCGGTCGCGACGTCGGTCTCGATGCCGTTCCGCCGCACGCGGGCGGTGGAGGGCTGGAGCCGGGCGAGCCGCCGCAGCGCCGACATCGTCTGGGTCTTGGCTCTGGCCTCGAGCGCATGGCCGAGCAGGAGGAGCGCAAGGATGATGATGACGGCCTCGTAATACACGTCGGGGCTGGCGCCGCTGGCCAGGAACACGCCGGGCGCGACGGTCGCGGTCACCGAATAGAGGAAGGCGGCGCCGGTGCCGATCGCGACAAGCACGTTCATGTCGGCGGCGCCGTGGCGGACCGCCTTCCACGCGCGAACGTAGAAATGGCGGCCGGCCCAGGCCATCGAGACGACGGTCATGGCCAGCAGCGTCCAGGTGAGCGCAGCGCGGGGAACGCGATAGAGCGCCGGCCAGGCGCCGCGGAGCGCGGGATCGACGATGGTCATGACCCAGCGCTGAACGGGATCGGCAGCGGCATGAGTCCCGTGTTCGCCGGCCGCCATCACCGGCATCGACAGGACCATCGCGGTGACGCCGAGCGCAAGCGTGGTCAGCGACCTGGTGAGGAAGCTGCGATATTCGGATCGCTGCGCGATCTCGCGCGCCTCGTCCTCGGCGAGCGCATCCACCGCCGGTTCGGGCAGGTGCGACTCGTACCCGGACGCGTTGATCGCGTCCACGAGCTGACCGGGCGACACGCTCCGCGGATCGTAGGAGACGGTCGCCGAGTGCATCATGAGGTTGACCGCGGCCTCGGTCACCCCCGGCGTCTTCCGCAGCGCCCGCTGCACGTGCGCCTGACAAGCCGCGCACGTCATGCCCTCGACGGGCAGCGTGATCTGGACGGGCTGAGGCGCCTCCGTCTCAGTCGTGGCGGACATACTCACCACGGTACAAGCTCAACGAAAAAGCCGCAACGGACGCCGCACAGCTGCTGAGGGGGCACCGGTGCAAGGTTGCCAGGGTGCACTGCGACTTGAAACTGTGAACTTCAACCGTGAACTGTGAACTGCTCAACTGTGAACTGGCTCTGTGAACTGAATCGTGATTCTGGCATCTGCGGCGGCCGTCACCGCGCCCGGCGGCGCAGCGAACACTGGGTTCAGGTCCAGCTCGACGATGGCCGGACAGGCTGCCATCAGGCTGTCGAGGCGCAAGAGGATCGTTTCGAGGGCGGCAAGGTCGGCTCGCGGACGCCCGCGCGCGCCCTCGAGCAGCGGGAAGCCTTTCACTGCGCGAATCATCTCGTGGGCGTCGGCGTCCGAGAGCGGGTGCACCCGGAACGCGACATCCTTCATCACCTCGACGAAGATGCCGCCGAGGCCGAACATCAGGAGTGGGCCGAACTTTGGATCGCGTGTCGCACCGGCGATGACCTCGGTCCCGGTGCTGGCTTGTTGCTGCAGGACGAGCGTCGCCTGCGGATCGCGCGCGATGGCGTCCCGCGTCATCTCGTCGAAAGCGGCGGCGACGGCTGCCGGCGTCGCCAGTCCGACGCGGACCCCGCCCATCTCCGATTTGTGCACGACGAGCGCCGAGCTGACCTTCGCGACCAGCGGCAGGCCGAGCTCACTGGCGGCGGCAAGCGCTTCGTCGCGCGAGCGCACTTCCCGCCATGGCAGCACCGGGATGCCCGCGTGGCCGAGCACGCATTGCGCTTCGGCGAGTGTCAACTGCGCGCGCTGTTCGGCCCGGGCTCGCTGAATGACGGCATCGATCGCGCCTCGATCGATATCCTCGAACACCCGGCGGTGTCCGACCGGTCGCGCCAGCCACTGCGCGTAGCGCGCCATGGCGGCGAGCGCGCGGGCGGCGTCTTCGGGAAACGTGTAGACGGCGAGGCTCGCCTGCCGCATCAGGTCCACGGCCTCGCGCGATCGCACGTTGCCCATGAAGCAGACGACCACCGGCTTCCGGCACCCTGCCGCGCCCCGGATGATGCCCTGGGCGACCGCCGGACCGTCGATCATCTCGAGTGAGGTGAAGATAGCGATGATGGCGTCGATGCCGGGATCCTCCGACACCGCGCGCATCGCGGCCTCGTACTGCGGTGCCGCGGCGGTCGCGATCATGTCCACCGGGTTGGCCACACTCGCTTCGGGCGCGACCGCGGCGCGAATGCGCCGCTGCGTCGCCTCAGACAAGGTCGGAATCTGAAGCCCCAGCTCGATGCAGGCGTCGGTGGCGAGAATCGCCGGGCCGCCGGAGTTGGTGACGATCCCGACGCGGGTGCCGGTGGGAATCGGCTGGCTGGCGAACGCAGCCGCGAACACGAACAGCTCCTCGATGCTCGTCGCGCGAACGACCCCGGCCTGAGCGAAGAGCGAATCGACCGCGTTGTCGGCACCGGCCAGCGAACCGGTGTGCGAGGCAGCGGCCCTCGCGCCGGCAGCGGTGCGTCCTGACTTCACCGCGATGATCGGTTTCTTCTTCGAGACGCGCTGCCCGATTTCGAGGAACCGCTGCGGGTTGCCGAAGCTCTCCAGATACATCAGGATCACATGCGTGTTCGGATCCTCTTCCCAGTACTCGAGCAAATCGTTGCCGGACACGTCGGCCTTGTTGCCCAGCGAAACGAACATCGACAAGCCAAGCCCGCGCTCGCGCAGCAAGGCGAGAATCGCCTCTCCGAGCGCGCCCGACTGTGATGAGAAGGCAACCGAACCCGAGACCGGCTCGTTGGCCGAGAACGACGCCTGCAGCCGCACCGCGGGGTCCATGTTGATGATCCCCATGCAGTTCGGGCCGACCAGCCGCATGCCGTGGCGCTTGACGACGCTGACCACCTCGCGCTCGAGCGCGAGCCCGGCTTCTCCGGTCTCCTTGAAGCCGGCGGTGATGACGACGACCGCGCCGATGCCTTTCCGCCCGCACGACTCGACCGCTTCGAGCACCAGCGCCTTCGGGACGGCGATGACCGCGAGATCCACCGGATCCGGGATCGCCTCCACCGTCGGATAACACTTCAGGCTGTGAACGACCGAGGCTTTGGGATTGACAGGGAAGACCTGTCCCTGGAATTCGAAGAACAGCAGGTTGTGCAGGATGGCGCCGCCGACGCTGCGCCGATCGCGCGACGCCCCGACGACCGCGACGGCGCGCGGCCGGAAGAGCACGTTGAGGCCGGTCATCAGTTGACGCTACATGACCCCGGGCCATCGGGATGGCCGCACGCCCCGCAGGGCGCAACCGTCCGGGCCGACGGCCGATCGCCCGCGGAGGCGCTGACCGCGAACACCGAGAGCTGCTTTTCCAGCTCGTGTCCGTGACAGGCCGGGCACTCGAGCTCGGTGGACTCCCGCACGAGCAGCTCGAACTGGTGATGGCACGTCTGGCATTCGTATTCGTAGAGCGGCATGAGATAGAGAATAGCAAGATTACAATCGTGAGCGTGCCCGTCACCGCCGCGATCATGCCCGCGCCGTTCCGCCCGATCGAGCTGCGGGAGTTTCCCGAGCCCGATGTCCAGCCCGGCGGCATCCTGCTGAAGACCATCTATTCGGAGGTGTGCGGCACGGACGTGCATCTCTGGCACGGGCGCCTCGCCGGCGTGCCGTACCCGATCATTCCCGGGCACGTCTCGGTCGGCGCGATCGCGAAAATGCGCGGCCCGCTGACCCTCGCCGACGGTCACCAGCCTCGCGAGGGCGATCGGCTCGTGTTCTTCGACGTCCACCGGACGTGCGGACGCTGTTACGCGTGCACGGTGAGCGGAACGCCCACCAAGTGCGCCTCGCGCAAGGTCTACGGCATCACCGACGCCGCCGCCGACGGTCTGTTCGGCGGCTGGAGCGAAGCCATCTATCTCGAACCGGGCGTCGTCGCCGCGCGGCTGCCCGAGCGGGTCCACCCCGAGGATTACATTGGCGGAGGCTGCGGGTTGATCACGGCCGTGCACGCCGTCGATCGCGCCGCGATCCGGCTCGGCGATCGCGTGCTGGTCCAGGGCAGCGGCGCAGTCGGCCTCAGCATCGTCGCGCTGTCCCGGCTGGCCGGCGCATCCAGCGTGATCGCGATCGGCGCACCTGCCGATCGGCTGGACCTGGCGCGACAGATGGGCGCCGACCTCACGCTCGACATCACCAAGACGACGGCAGACGAGCGGCGCGCCCTGGTCGGGGGGATGACCGGCGGGCGTGGTCCGGACATCGTCATCGAGGCTTCGGGATCGCCTCGCGCCGTCGAAGAAGGTCTGGACATCGTCCGTGACGGCGGCCGTTACGTGATCGCAGGGCACTACACGAACGCCGGGCCGAGCACGATCAACGCGCACGAGCACATCAACCGGAAGCACCTCGAGATCCGGGGGTGCTGGGGCAGCGAGGCAGGACACTTCATGCGCGCGCTGACCATCCTGGAGCAGCACGCCTCGCACGTGCCGTGGCGCGCGATCGGCGCCCGTGTGTATCCGCTCAATCGCCTCAACGAAGCGCTGGCCGACGCAGAAGCCATGCGGCTGCCCAAGGCCGTGGTGGATCCCCGGCTGAAAAGCTGAGCCAGGGCAGGAAGTTTGCTCTCGAACGGCCGATAATCCGATCGTGTCAGCGCCAGGTGACGTTTCCGGCTTGAGCCCGTCTAACCTGTCAGTGGGGTTAAACGCTTGAAGGTCCGAACCCTTTGGCTCGGCGCCGTGGCAGCTGCCCTGGCCGTGAGCGGGTGGGTGCCGTCGGCGCGGGAGACGGAGCGCCTGGCCGGCGTAGACGACGCGTTCGTCGATGGCGACACGGCGAGCGGGCGGTGGACCGTAGGCACCGGGCGCATCGAGCTGGCCTTGACCGTGACGCGCGCGGGGGACGTAAGGCTGGAGGGGCTGCGGTGGCCTGGCGGCCCGAACATGTCGCGGGTCAACGACGCCGACGGTCTGGCCACTGCAGACGGCCGCTCGGGCCCGCTGGGCAGCGGCGCGAGCGGATTCCGCGCGACGACCGTCGAAGCCGCCACCGGCGATGGCTTCGTCGAAGCGCTCGTCCACTTCCAGCAGGAACGCGGCGCGCTGAGCGCGACACGTCATTACAGGGTTCGCCCGGGTAGCGCGGCGGTGGAAGTGTGGACCGAGTTCACCGCCAACGGCAGCGACGGTGGGACGGTTCAGGACCTCAATGCGTTTCTCGTCACCGTCCCCGACGGCACCGTCCACTGGGTTACGGGCCTGGGCGGGGGCGGTGAGCCATTCTCGCGGCAGACGCGAGACCTCGTGCCCGGCGAGTCGCTCACGATTGGCAGCCAGGTCGTCTCGTCGAACGACAACGTGCCATGGTTCGCGGTCTCGGCCGGTGAAGGCACGTTCTTCGCGACGCTCGGCTGGTCCGGCACGTGGTCCGCGTTCCTGGAGCGGCGCGACGAAGGCCTGGCGGTGCGGATGTGGCTGCCCGGGATGTCGGTGCGCGTGGAGGCGGCGACGACCGTCGAGGGGCCCCACGCATGGATCGGCCTCGTACCCGGAGACGCAGCGCAGGCCTCGGCCGCCACGCAGCAGGCCCTTGCCGCGGGGCACGCACCGTTCCCGTCGTTGACCACGTTCAACACCTGGTTCGTCTACGGCAATCGCATCGACGACGGCAGCATGCGTGACGCGATCGATCAGTCGTCGCGGCTCGGCGTAGAACTCTT
>DATJFF010000224.1:0-2267 GCA_035495795.1 Vicinamibacterales bacterium | reverse complement strand
CCACTGGACGGCCTCCCGCGCGTTGGTTGCCGGCCTGGCGATGTCGAAGCCGTAAGTCTTCGCCATCTGGACCAGCTCCTGGAGCGCCCGGATCTGCTCGGCGAGCTCCTCGCGATCGCGGATGATGTCGTCGGTGGACTGCTCGGCGTCGAGCGACGCCTTCTCCTTCTTCTTGTGCTCGATCAGGCGAGCCACTCCGTAGAGCGCGACCCGTCGATAGTCGCCGATGATCCGGCCCCGCCCGTAGGCATCGGGCAGCCCGGTCAGCACGTGCGAGCTGCGGCACCGGCGCACGTCGGCGGTGTAGGCGTCGAACACCGCATCGTTGTGGGTCTTGCGGTATTTCGTGAACGTCTCGACCACGGCTGGATCCGCCTCGTAGCCGTAGGTTTTCAGCGCGCCGGCGACCAGGCGCCAGCCGCCGTTCGGCATGATCGCGCGCTTCAGCGGCGCGTCGGTCTGCAGGCCGACGATGACCTCGTTGGCCTTGTCGATGTAGCCGGGAGCGTGCGCGGTAATCGAGGCCGGTATCGGCGAGATGTCGAGCACGCCTTTCTTCCGTTCCTCTACGAAGAGCGACTGGAGCTTCGCCCAGATGCCCTGCGTTCGGGCCGTCGCCGGCTGGAGAAAGGCTTCGTCGCCGTCATACGGGGTGTAGTTCTGCTGGATGAAATCGCGAACGTCGATCTCCTTCTGCCAGAGACCGGTCTTGAACCCGCGCCAGGGAGACTCGGCTCCTGCCGGCTGTTTCTGTACGGTGTCGGTTGCCGCCATGACGTCAGACTCCTTGGGCGCGGACGGCGGGGCTCGTTGTGAGGCCCAGCAGTGCCGCTGTATGCCGCGCAATCATCAGTTCTTCGTTCGTGGGGATCACCCACGCGGACACGGCGCTGCCCGGCCGCGAGATGCGCGGGCCGCGGCGCTCATTGGCTGCGTCGTCGAGTTCCACGCCGAGCCAGGCCGACGCCTGGCAGATCCGCCGCCGGATCTCGGGCGAGTTCTCACCGATGCCGGCCGTGAAGACGATGCCGTCCACGCCGCCGAGGACCGCAGCAAGGCCGCCGATCTCGCGGGCAGCGCGATAGACAAAATAGTCGACGGCGAGCTTCGCGTCGGATTCGGGGCTGCCCAGCAACACCCGCATGTCGTTGCTGATTCCCGAGATGGCGAGGAGCCCGGACCGCTTGTAGAGAATCGTTTCCACTTCCTTCGCGGACAGCCCGAGCGTCTGGAACAGGTAGAGGATCACGCCCGGGTCGACCGCTCCCGGTCGCGTGCCCATTGCGAGACCGTCCAGCGCCGTGAATCCGAGGCTGCTGTCGACGCTGCGCCGTTCGCGCAGCGCGCACAGGCTGGCGCCGCTGCCGAGGTGGGCGACGATGACGCGCTTGTCGGCGATTTCCGGCGCCACCTCGGGCAGGGCGGACGCG
This sequence comes from Vicinamibacterales bacterium, assembly GCA_035495795.1. GTDB lineage: Bacteria > Acidobacteriota > Vicinamibacteria > Vicinamibacterales > UBA2999 > VFZN01. The sequence goes on along the minus strand of DATJFF010000224.1, from coordinate 837 downwards.
ATGTATTCGTAAGACAGCCCGTGGAACCCGTATCGCTGCACGCCGCGGCTCCGGATCTCACGCGGGAGCGGCACGAGCTCCGCGACTGCGGAGTGACCGCGGTGAAAGCTGGTGTCGAAGCAGGCCACCTGCGGTACATCCGGCAGCCGGGCTGCGACTGCTTCGATCGCGGCGAGGTTATACGGCTGGTGCAACGGCGCGAGAGGAATGAGCGCCCGCAGGTCGCCGACTACCTTGTCGGTGACGATGACAGGCTGCGCGTAGGCGGGCCCGCCGTGGACCACCCGGTGGCCAACGCCAAGCACTCGGGCGCCGCCGTAGCGGCCGCGGAGCCACGTGGCCAGGCTCTCCAGCGCCGCGGGCACATCACGAATGCCGGCGTCGAGCGTGTCGCTGGCGAGCGCTTCGCCGGCGCCGTTCTTCGCGGAGAACTTCGGGGAGGTGCCAATGCCCTCGATCTGCCCGCGCGCCTCGAGCGCCCACCCGGCGCCTTCAGGTCGTCGGTAGACGCAGAATTTCAGGCTCGAGGACCCGGCATTGAGTACCAGCGCGTAATCGTCCATGGCAGAAACTGCGACGTCGGACTGTCCCCGGTCATGCGCTGCGGCGGGCGTGCGCCGCCAGCATCGCCACCGCGCAGCTCGCGATCCGCGACCGGACGCTGTCGGCGCGGCTGGTCAGGATGATCGGCACTCGCGCGCCGAGTACCAGGCCGGCACTGTCGGCATTGGCGAGGAACGTGAGCTGCTTGGCCAGGATGTTCCCGGCCTCGAGGTCCGGCGCCAGCAGGATGTCCGGATCGCCCGCGACCTCCGATGTAATGCCCTTGATCTGCGC
>DATJFF010000223.1:0-22944 GCA_035495795.1 Vicinamibacterales bacterium | reverse complement strand
GACGCCTGTTCGGCGCGGAGCGCCTCCACCGCGAGGCCGGACTCCCGCGCGGCAACGGCCAGCTCGTGATAGAGCGAAGAGTCGGTCGGCCAGGTCGCGACCGCGGCTCGGAAGCGTTCGAGCGCTTCGCGTTTCCTTCCGCCGGCCGACAGCGCGCGGGCGTAGGTAGCGGCGAACAAGGGGGAGTCGGGGAATTTCTTCGCGAGCCTCGCGAGCACGGGCACAGCGGTCGCCGACTGGCCGGCTGTGACGTCTGCGAGGGCTGCTTCGAACGCAGCCCAGTCGGCCATGACCGTAGCGGGATCGAGGGCCTCAGATTTCGGCGGCGCTGCGGCCGGGCGTGTCGCGGCGACGTAGCCGAGCGACTGGAGGCGGGCCGCTGTGTCGGCAGGCAGGCTGCCGGTCGCCGGCGAGCGCTTCGTCGACTGCTCGAGCGAGCGGTTTGTGGCGACGAGATTCGCCTCCATCGATTTCGCGAGGGCAGCCTGAGCAGCCGACACGTCAGTTTGCTCGTCCGGATCGGTGGCCAGGTCGAAAAGCTGGGCGCGCGACGAAAGGACCATCTTCCAACGGCCGTTCACCAGCGCCCGGACCGACGACCACCCGACGAGCGTCGGATAGTCGGTTTCACTGAAGGCCTCGACCGTCTCGGGTACCGGCTGGAACAGATCACGTCCCATCCCCCAGTCTCTGCCCTCGGGTTTGTCGTGCACCTGATTGGTACTGCCGATTGGGGCGATCCCGCGCGCGTGGTTCGAGATGGTGCGCGCGATATCGTCCACGCCGGCCGCATCTCGCCGCTCGGTCGGCGCCATGCCCGGCCACTTGATGATCAACGGTACGCGAATCGCCGGCTCGAAGAGCAGCATCCCGTGCGTCGATTCGCCATGTTCGCCAAGGCTCTCGCCGTGGTCGCCGACCGCAATGGTCGCCGTACGCGCCGCGTCAGACCGTGCGTCGACCCGCGCGAACAGTCGCCCGAGCTCGCCGTCCACGAACGCGATCTCGCCGTTGTACGGGTCTCCTCCGGCGCGCGCGAGCGCAGCAGCAGGCGGTTGATACGGTGCGTGCGCGTCGTAGAGATGGACCCAGAGAAACCACGGTTTGTCGGCGGGCAGCGCCTCCAGAACCGCGACAGCGCGGTCCACCACTTCGTTTGCCGGCCGCTCGGCTTCGAGCAGATCCGTGGATTCCGGGTTCCGGGCGATGTGGTCGTCGTACTCATCGAATCCGGCATCGAGACCGAAGCGTCGATCCAGCACGAAGGCCCCGACCACCGCGCGCGTCGCATAGCCCCTGTTCTTGAGCTCGGCCGCGATCGTGAAGTCGATTGCCGACCGTCCTTCGCCGTTCAGGCGAACGCCGTGACGCGTCGGGGGCAGGCCCGTCATGATCGACACATGCGCCGGCAGTGTCAGCGGTACGGCCGTCCGCGCTTCGGTGAATCGCAGCCCTTGCGCGGCTAACCGGTCGAGCGTGGGCGTGAAACCTCGCCCAATCCGATCGGCGCGGGTCGTATCCAGCGTCACCAGCAGGACGTTGGTCGGAACAGCAGGCGCGGACGGCGCCGAGCGAGCGCACGCGGCGAGCAATGCGAGCGCAGTGAGGCAGGACAGTCGGCGAGGCAACACGCGACGGAGTCGATGATACGCCGAAGTACCGGAACCGCCGCCAGCTGGCGGTACAATCGGAGAGATGTTCGACCTGCGGTTGAGTGGCCACGCCTTGGCGTGGCTGGTCGCCACATCGTTGCTGACCGGGTGCGGCAGATCTTCGCCTCCCCTCAACGTCCTCATCGTCACGCTCGACACTTTGAGGGCCGACCACGTTGGCGCATACGGCTATTCGGACGCCCGTACCCCGGTGCTCGATGCGCTAGCCGCCCGTGGCACGCGGTTCACGTCTGCCACGACCACCGTGCCCTTGACCCTGCCGGCGCACACGTCGCTCTTCAGCGGTTCGTTCCCCGGCGGGCACGGCGTGCGGGACAATACCGGCTTTCATGTCGAAGACGGCGTGACCACTCTCGCCGAGGTCCTGAAGGGCCGCGGCTACCGCACTGGCGGGTTCGTCGGTGCGTTCGTGCTCGACTCGCGCTGGGGCATCGCGCAGGGGTTCGACGAATACTTCGACGATTTCGATCTGTCGGAAAACTCGGGTCCCGGCCTCGATGCGATTCAGCGCCCGGGCGACCAGGTCGTCGACCGGGCGCTCGCCTGGCTGCGCCAGCCAGACTCGAGGCCGACGTTCGCGTGGGTGCATCTCTACGACGCACATACGCCCTATACTCCGCCGGCACAGCTGGCGGCTCAATTCCCCAGCACGCGTGACGGCGCCTACGACGCTGAGATCGCCTTTGTCGATCAGCAGGTCGGTCGTCTGGTCGAAGCGCTGCGCGACGGCGCGACGCTCGAGAAGACCCTGGTCGTCGTGCTTGGCGACCACGGCGAACAGCTCGGTGAGCACGGAGAACAGACCCACGGTTTTTTCGTGTACGACGCGGCCGTGCAGATCCCTTTGATCATGGCCGGGCCCGGCATCGAGCGCCGCGTGGTCACCGACCAGGTGCGGATCGTTGACGTAATGCCAACGGTCCTCGACCTGGCCGGCATCGAGATTCCGGCAAGCGTTCAAGGAGTGACCCTTCGGCCCGCGCTGTCGGGCCAGCCGATCGAGCTGCTGGCACTGGCTGAGACCTGGTATCCGAGGTATCACTACGGCTGGAGTCAGCTGGCGGCAGTGCGTGACGGCCAGTTCAAGTTCATCCTCGCGCCACGGCGCGAGTTGTACGACCTGGCAAAAGACCCGAAGGAGCAGCACGACATCGCCTCGTCCGAACCGGCCAGGGCGGACGCATACGAGCGCGGTCTCCGCGCGCTGCTTGCTCGGACAACGCGCGCCGAGGCGGCGACCAGGCCGCAAACTGTCTCACCCGAAGTGGAGCAGCGATTGCGGGCGCTCGGCTACTTGAGCGGCGGGAGTGCGAAGAACCTCGAAGAACGCCCCCGCGGCGATCCCAAGGATACGATTGCCCTCTACAACCTGCTGCTTCGGGCCGGCGAGGATTCGGAGGCCGGAGACTATGAGACTGCTGCCGCCAAGGTGAAACAGGCGCTTGCCGCGGATCCAGAGATCATCGAGGCGTACTCACGGTTAGGGAACATCTACACCAAGGCTGGAAAGCACGGCGAGGCAGTTGCTGCATATAAACAAGCGCTTGCGCTGGATCCCGAACACCTGCTGTCCACCTACAACCTGGCGCTGGCCTATCGGGCGCTCGGGCGAATCGACGAAGCCATCGTTGGTTTCGAACGGACGCAACAACTCGATCCGCGCAGCGGCCGCGCTCACTTTCAGCTCGGCGACATTTACATGCAACGCGGCGACCCGGCCAAGGCGCTGGACGTGTTGACGAAGGGGCTGGCGCTCGATGTCGATCGTCCGCCGTTTCTGGTGAAGCTCGGCGAGGCGTACCTCGAACTGCATCGTTACGAAGAGGCCGAAAAGGCGCTGAGCGAAGCGATTCAGCTGCGCCCGAACGTGCCGCGTGCCCACTACAACCTGGCGTTGGTCCAGGAACAACGCGGCAATGTAAGTGCCGCGCGCGCGTCGTACGAGACCGAGGTGGCCGACAACCCGAACAACTACGGAGCGCAATTCAACCTGGGACGGCTCCTCGCGAAGGAAGGCCGCGCCGCTGAGGCGGCACGACGGTTCCGCGCCTCGACTGAAGCGCGCCCGGAGTTTGCCGAGGGATACCTGTATCTGGCGAAGACCATGCTCGATCTGGGCGACTTGAAGGCGGCCGAACAGGCTGCAACTCAAGGGCTCTCCCGTGGGCCGGGGCGTGACGTCGCGCCGCTCGGCCATTACGTGCTGGCGGACGTCTATTCGCGCATGGGCCGGGAAAACGAGGCGGCGCGAGAAGTGAAGCGGGCGCAGGCGCTGGAGCGAGCCCGATGAGTGTGACGGTCGGCTGGCCGGCTGAGGCCGGCCGCCGAACCCTCCGGCGCATCCCGGCGGTTCTGCTCGTCGCGCTCACGTCCGCCTGTGGTCACCCCCCGGCTTCGGCGCCCGCAAACCAGCCGCCGCGGCACTTGATTATCGTCACCATCGACACGCTTCGTGCCGATCGGCTGGGTGCTTACGGCAACACGACAATCCCGACGCCGAACTTCGATCGGATTGCCGCCGAGGGAGTTCGCGCCATCGACGCAAGCACGCATGTACCCATCACCCGTCCGGCCCACACGTCACTTTTGACAGGTCGCTATCCCGCCGAACACGGCATTCGGGACAACATTTCGCTGCCGCTGGCAGCCGACGTGCCGACCCTCGCCGAAACCCTGAAGGGGCAGGGCTTCGCGACCGCGGCCTTCGTATCGTCGTTCGTGTTGTCGACCCAGTCAGGATTGAACCGCGGGTTCGACCACTACGACGACGCGTTCAAGAAGGGGACGACCGACGAGATCATGTTGTTCAGCTCGCTCCAGAGACGGGGCGACGACACCCTCAGCCGGGTCGAGGAGTGGCTGGACAGCCGACCGCCCGATGTGCAGGCAAAGCGCACCGCGCTCTGGGTGCATCTCTACGATCCCCACGATCCCTACGAACCGCCGGAGCCCTTTGCCTCGAAGTTCGCCGATCGGCCCTATGACGGGGAAGTTGCGTGGACGGACACGCTGCTCGGCCGCCTGCGCGCCAGCCTGGAGGCGCGGAAGATGTGGGACAACGCGCTGGTCATCATCACGGCGGATCACGGTGAAGCGCTGGGAGAGCACGACGAAACCGGACACGGCTTCTTCACCTACGAGACCACCCTCAAGGTGCCGCTCGTGATGCGCGGTCCCGGGCTGAGTCCTAACGCCACCGTCAATGGGACCGTCCGCCTCGTCGACGTGGCCCCCACCGCCCTGGCCCTTCTGGGCGTGCCTCCGATGCCGGAGACCACGGGCGTCGATCTCTCGCCCCACCTCGTCCCGGGTGGGGCGCCAATCACGCGCTTGACCTATGCCGAGTCCCTGACGCCGCTCCTCCAGTATCAGTGGAGCGATCTTCGCGTGATCCGCGACGGGCCATGGAAGTACATCCTGGCGCCAAGACCCGAGTTGTACGACCTTTCATCCGACCCTGGTGAGACGCGGGATCTCGCCACCACCGAGACGGCAACCGCGGCGCGCCTTCGTACTGCCCTGGAGGGCCTGCTGCGGGTCGAGCGCAACCGGGCCAGCAGCCGTCCGGCCGCGACACCAGCGCTCTCGGCCGATGTGCTGCAGAAGCTCGGGGCGCTCGGATACGTCAGTCCGGGAGCGCCCAAGAACTCGGTGGCCCAGGGTGCCGATCCGAAGGACAAGATCGAAGAATTCCGGACGCTGAGCGGGCTGATGCGCGAGGGCCTGACGCTGCTACGCCAGGGCCGCTACGCGGAGAGTATCAGCCGGTTCACCGGACTTCAAAAGGCTGGCTCCGAGGCGTTCCAGGTGTATTTCTATCTGGGTCGGGCTCAGCTCGGGCTCGGACGGACGCGCGACGCTGAAAAGAGCTTCGAGCGGACCATCGAGATCATGCCCAATTTCACGCAGGCGCACGTCAGCCTCGCCGAGGCTCGGCTCGTCCGCAAGGATCCGCAAGGCGCGATTGCGGCACTGCAGCGTGGGCAGCGTGACGCACCGAACGAGCCCGACCTCTTCGATCGTGAAGGGCAGGTCTGGCAGCAGCTGGGTGACTTGCCACGCGCGATGGCAGCCTACGAGAGAGTGGCAGCGCTCGCACCCAGGGATGCCCTGGTGCGGTGGCGGATGGGCGAGGTCGTCCTGACCCAGGGGCAGCCAGATCGCGCCCGGGAGCTGTTCCGGCAGGCGACCGAGCTCGATCCGACCGTCGCCGACTACTGGAATTCGCTCGGCATGGTGCTGGGCGGAGCTGGCGATCAGACCGGAGCAGCCGACGCGTTCAGAAAGGCGCTGGAGCGGGATCCCAAGGACGCGCGGGTCGCGTACAACCTGGGATTGGTGCTGATGCGGGCTGGTGATCCGAGTGCTCGCGCACAGTTCGAGCGCGTGCTGGCCCTCGACCCGGGGTTTCGGCCGGCGCGCGAGCGGCTGGCGGAACTCGGGCGATGAGCAGCAGGCGAACGCGGTGGCAGGCCGCCGCGGCGCTGACCATTCTGGCGATCGGCACGGCGCTGACGTTCTGGTCGGTTCGGACCCATGGCTTCGTGAACTGGGACGACCCCGATCTGCTGATCGACAACACGTCGCTGCGCCAACCGGCAACCGCACTCACGCGATGGGCCTTCACCACCAGGCACATGGGGCACTACCAGCCGATCTCGTGGCTGGCCTTCGCTGCGGTGGCAGGCGATCCGTCTTCACCGTCGCGCGTGCACACATTCGCGCTGGCCCTTCACGTTACCAACGCGATGCTTCTGTGCTGGCTAATTGCGCAGATCCTCGAGCGCGGTGACGCGAACCCGTCGCGCTGGTGGGCGGCACTCGCGGCCGCGGCGCTGTTCGCCATCCACCCACTCCGAGTCGAGCCCGTTGCCTGGGCCGCCGCCTTGCCGTATCTGCTCTCCGCGACCGGCCTGCTGATCGCGGTGATCGGCTGGGTGAACTGGACGCGAACCGGGCGCGCGTCGATGCGATGGTGGAGCGTCGGATTGTTCGCGGTGTCGCAGCTCTCTCGGGTGACGGCGCCTCTGTTCCCGTTCGCGCTGCTCGTCTTTTCGCCGGTTCTTCCCGGAGCCATTGCCCGGTCATGGCGTTCATGGGTTCGAGCCGCTACTCCCTTCGCCGTGGTGGCACTGCCACTGGCCGTGCTCGAGGCGAGCGCGCGTGAGCCTGAGTCGATTGCCGACATCGGCGTGGGGCCGCGTCTGGCGTGGGCAGTGATGCACCCGGTGTATTACCTGTGGCGTACTGTCGCTCCCGGCACGCTGAACCCCCTTGAAGCCTTGCCTCGGGTCGCCGTCGCCGACTGGCCGACCGCCGTACTGGCCCTGTTCTGGGCCGTGACGATTTTCGCGATCACGATCCGCCTGTCTTCGCTTCGGGTCGCGATCGGGGTATGGGGCACGTATGGTCTGCTGCTCGCACCATTCGTCGGCCTCGTGCCGTCCGGGCTGCAGGTCGCGGCAGACCGCTATACCTACCTGGCGGCCATGGTTCTATCCGCCGCGGTCGGCTTCCTGCTCGGTCGCGTCCGGCGTCCGTGGCCGTTCCGCGTTGCCGTGACGCTCACGGGCGCTGCGGCCCTCGTCGCGGCGCAATCGGCGCGCCGCCAGCTGCCAATCTGGCACGATTCGGTGTCGCTGTGGTCCAGGGCGGTGACCCTCGACGGCGACAACGACGTTGCTCTTTACAACCTCGCGCTCGCCGAGATTGACACCGGCCGTTCCGAGCCGGCCATCGAGCACCTGACTCGTCTCGTCGCGCTCGTACCAGACCATGCCCTGGGGCGCAAGCGCCTCGATGCGCTCGTCGCGGACCGTGATTTGCGGGCGGCCGAGGCCAGCGCCGCCGCTGGCCGGCTCCAGGAGGCGATCTCCGCGTTCGATCGGGTGATTGCGGTCGATCCAACACGGACCCGCGCGCGCCGAGGCCGCGGGATGGCGGCGCTCCAATCGGGCAATTTGGACCGCGCCGCCGGCGACCTGATGACAGCTGTCCGCGAGGGTGAAGAAGATCCGGCGGTCATCGGCGCGCTCGGCTACGCGCTGATGGCCACGGGGCGCGGCGCCGAGGCCGTGCCGCTGCTGACGCGGGCTGCGGAGCGGCATCCGGCCGACGTCGGCCTGGCCAACAACCTTGCACGTCTTCTTGTAACCGTGGAGCCGACGTCGCTTCGCCAGCCAACGCACGCGCTGGAGCTTGCGGCACGCGCGAATGACTTGAGCGGCGGCCGCGACCCCCGTGTCCTCGACACGCTGGCGCTGGCGCTGTCGGCCACCGGCCACCGCAAGGAAGCAGCCGACGCCCTCGAGGCGGCCGTTGCTTTCGCGCGCGAGTCCGGCGATGCCGCAATGGCCGACGAGCTCCAGCGCCGGCGCTCCGCAATCCGCTGACTACGCGGTTTGCCGCGCTGTCTGTACAAAACGGCGGCCCGGGCCGACTTGCGGTCCCGGGCCGTCGTCCAGGCCTGAAGCCTGGAGCCTGAAGTCTGAAGCCTGCTTAGAAGCGGAACTTCGCGCCGATCATCAGCCGCCGCGGCAGCACGAACCGGGTGGGTATCCCGAAATTCGCGGAGGCCTGCCGCCGATCGATGATGTTCTCGTACGCATCGTTGTTGAACACGTTGAGGAAGTCCCCGAATACGGCGCCCTCGGCGGTGCCGCCGAACTTGAGGGCCTTCTCCAGGCGAACGTCGAGGCCATTCAGCGCCGCAACACGACGGTCATCGTTGAAGGGCTCGTAGAGGACGCGTGTTGCGCCCGGAACGAGGCCGTTGAAGCGCACCTCGCGCCCCCACGGCTTACCTGACTGGTACATGTAGTTGCCCGCCAGGGTCATGTCCCACCCGAGCTCGTAGACCAGCTGCCCCTTGAAGAGCACGGGCCGGTCCCAGATGAGCAGCCCATCGGAGTTGGTGATGTCGTTCGGGTTCGGCCGGCCGAAATCGCCCGCGGTGCTATTGCCATTCGAAACCGGTGACACGCGCGCCGTGCTTGTTCCGAGACGCCCTTCAGCCTTCGACAAGGTCAAGCCGACGGTGCTCTGCCACCGGTTGGACATGCGCTTGTTCACCTGGAAGTGCACGCCCTTGTAGCTGGCCTCCATCGGGTCGCGATTCGATAGCTGGATGATGCGGCTGTCGGCGCCGCTGGTGAGCTGCAGCAGTTGGAAGTCCTTCCCTTCGGCGGTGCGGGTCACGGTGGCATAAGTGCCGCCGATGTCCTGCCAGGCCGACTGGTTGTCCCACTGCTTCCAGACACCGTTGACCGCGAATCCGATGCGATCCGAGAGCTGATGCTCGAAGGAGAGGATGTACTGGTCGACGTAAGGATTCTCGTACCCCGAGTCGATCCGGAGATTGTCGTTACTGGTGACCAGTTCCAGGTTCTGCGGGTTCCCCTGAGCATCGTAGGTACCGTCGAATTCGAACCGATCGGCGATCGAAGGCGTCGCCGGATCGAACTCGCCGGTGACGATGCCGCGGTAATAGCGGCCCCAGCTCCCCTTGATCAACGACTTGCCAGCCTCGTCCAGCTTGACCGTCGCGCCAAGCCGGGGCGAGATGACGTTCCAGTCGAACAGCTTGTCGACCTTCTGTGTCCGGCCGATCTCGTTGGCGTTGCGATCGAGAATCGGGAAACCGTTGAAGTACCCCTTGCTCGAGTCGAAGCGCACGCCGGCGTTCAGCGTGAGCCGGTTGACGCGAATGGTGTCGTCAACGTAGACGCCGATGCCGCGCATCCGGCCGCCGCTCCAAAAGGGATTCTGGACGTAGCCGTAGGACGGCTCCGATCCGTAGGTGTAGATGTAGTCGTTGTAGCCGTTCACCGACTCGCCGCCGCCGCTGTTGTACTGCACACCCACCTTGAAGTCGTGCTGCGCGCCGAGGAAGTCGTCGGCGTACTTCGTGACCTTCCCGGCAAAGGCGGTCTTGAACGACTTGCCGTCGTACCAGTAGTAGATGCCACCGGTGATGTTGCCGGTGTCGAGATCCTGATAACGCCGGTTAATACGAGGACCGCCGTTCAGGGGATCGTTGTGGGCAGTGCCGTAGAACCCGGAGTACCGCGCTTCGACCACCGTCGTCGGATTGATCACGGCGGAGTACATGATTCCCGGCGAGGGGTTGTGTCCGTGATTGAGGTTGATGCTGCTGGGCGCCTTGTTTGGTGTCGCGCGCTCGGGAATCTCGTAGAAGTCGTCGTGGGTCTGCGCCTGGATACGGTTGTCCTGGTTGATCTGGTAGTTCACCTTCCAGAAATAGCGCTTCGCGTTCGACTTGGCCGGGTATTCCTTGGGAGTTCCGGGCTGGGATTCCCAGTCCTGCTGGAACTGGAACGATCCGAAGAACCACAGCTTGTCCTTGATGACCGGCCCGCCCAGTTGTGACGTGCTGTCGACGAATCGGGCGCGATTGTACGGCTGCCCGCCGTCCTGTGCGTCGGTGGTGTTGCGTCCGGTCAGGCCCGAGTTCTGGTAGTAGATGTTCGTGTCGCCCCGGAACTGATTCGAGCCCTGCCGCGTGACGATGTTGAAGACGGCGCCGGCCACGTTGCCGTACTCGGCGCTCGCGCCGAGCGACAACGACTGGACCTCTTCGATGGCATCGGTATTCGGCCACGGCCACGCCGCGCCCGACAGCGGCGCCGTGAAATCCGTGCCGTCCAGCAGGTAGAGGTTTTCGTTGGCCGCGGAGCCGAACGCGTTGGAGCGCGACGAGGTCTGCGATTGCTGGGCGACGCCCGGCGCGGCGTTGATCAGGTCGAAGAACGTAAACCGCCGCACCGGAGCGTTCTCGACCCATTCGCGGTTGTAGTTGGTAGCGACTTCCGTAGTCGCCGAATCCACGACCGGAGCCTCTGCGACAACGGTGATGGTTTCGGATTGGGTGCTGACGTTCATCTTGACGTCGACGTCGGCTGTGGCACCCAGCGCGACTTGGATGTTTGTCTGTGTCTTTGTCGCAAATCCCTGCAGTTCGGCAGAGATCTGATACATGCCTGGCGGCAAGTTCGGAAACCGGTAGATACCGGACTCGTTCGTGACCGTCGTCGGCGCGCCAGGCACGCCAGGGCCGCGAAGCGTGACGGTTACGCCAGGAAGAACCGCGCCGGACTCGTCGGTTACGACACCGCGGATGTCGCCGGTAGTGCGCTGCGCCAGCGCAGTGAGGGGCAGAGCCAAAAGCACGAACAACGTACAAAGCAACGTGACACGTCGCATTCTGACCTCCAGGCAGTATCAGCGTTGACCGTATCCCCTGCGGACCCGGGCGCGAAATACCGCCGGTTTACACTACTGAAACAGGGCAGATTATCTGGCTGGGGCGGTCCCCTGTCAACGGGCTTTTCTTCAGCGCTATCAAACACTTAAGCGGGACGGACGCCGGGACGGGAGCGGGATCTCCCGTACAGCCAGAGTCCCACGAGGATGGGAACGCCTACGCCGGCAGCCATTTTCAGCTCGAAGATCCAGACGTCGCCCACATCCCCGGTCGGCAGGAAGACGGCGACCATGCCGGCCGTGGTGACCGCTGCTCCGACGGCACCAGCCAGCCGCTGGAGCCCGGTTGCGCCGCCCAGGGTCAGCAGCGCCAGGAAGGCGTAGACGAATGGAACCAGGTTGATGACCACCGCTGCACGCAGTAGCACCTGGTAAGCCTCAGCTACGGACGAGCCGGCTAACGACAGCGCCGTGAGGGCCGCCGAGACGATCGCGCACCAGATCAGCGCCACATACGGGGAGCCCCAGCGCGGGTGGACCCGTCCCAGGGCCGCCGGGAGCGCGTGGTTGAGGCCGGCGACGAAAGGGATCCGGGCTGGCCCGGCGAACCAGGCCGACGCCGATCCGCCGATCGCAATTGCCATCACGAGCGCAATCGGGGTGACCAGCCAGCTCGCGCCGGCAGCAGCCGCCCCCTGATGCACGGCCTGCATCACGCCCTGGATGGCGCCGAGCTCCCCGGCCGGCACCAGCGCGAGGAGCGCATCGGCCACGAGCAGGTAGGCGGCCAGCGAGATGAGGCCGGCGATCACCACCGATCGCGGGACGTCCCGCTCCGGATTCCTGATCTCGTCGGCCATCGTCGAGGCCAGCTCGATGCCGATGAAGGCGAAGCACATCACGCCGAGGCCGCCGGCCATGTCGGCTAGCGTCCCGGTGACCGGGGGCGGCGACACGGCTGTCCCGTTCGCTCTCGCCACGGCTGCGGCCAGCGCCACCAGCCCCACGGTGACGACGCCGCCGGCGCCGCCGATGTTGTTGATCCACTTGCCGACGGAGAGCCCGCGAATATTGGCGATGGTGATGAACGCCAGCCACCCGAACGCAACCGTGGCCACGAATACCTTGTCATCCACCAGGCCGACCCACCGATCGCCGCCTGCATAGGCGGCGACGCCGGCGATGTAGACCAGCAGCACCGGCACGTAGAACAGGCTGTTGGTCCAGTAACACCAGCCGGCGATGAACCCGTGCAGGTCCCCGAAGTGCTCGCGGCACCACAGGTACACGCCGCCTTCGCCCGGGTAGCGCTTCGACAGCACGAGCACCGCAATCGCCTCCGGGACGAAGAAGGCGAGCCAGGCAATCAGCCACAACAGCAGCGTCGCCCGGCCGAACCCGCTGACCGGCGGCACGACGTTGACGTTGACGATGGCCACGGTACCGAGCAGAACCAGATCGGCGAGGCCCAGGGTTTTGGGGATGGCGGAAGGGGAGTGGGCCACGCGGCGAATCTCGTGATCTGGTGAGCTGATGATCTGGTGATCAATCTCGCGATCTGGAGATCTCGTGATCTATCTCGTGATCTGTCGATCTATCTGGAGATCTAGTGATCTATCTGGTGATCGGGCTGCCTTGACATCCTAAGGGCGGCACCGGTCAGCAGCCACGCGCCAACTGTAACTGCAACTCTGAACTCTGACCTGTGAACTCTGAACTGTGAACTCTGAACTGCGAACTGCAACTGTTCACTGCACTGCGAACTGCAAACTTCAACTGGCAACTGTGAACTGCTCAACTGTGAACTGCTCAACTGTCAACTGTTCAGCAGCTCGGTCGCAGCTCTATGTCCGTGGTCAATGGCCGCATCTGTGTAGGCATACGCGGCCGAATCGGAGTTCGCGATCGTAATCCTGCCGAACGGCCGGCGCGCGACGGCGCAGGGTTGTTCGCCGCCATTCAGCCAGAAGGCGTCTTCCAGCGAGTTGTACTGGTACGCGTAGCCATGCGGCCAGCGGTTGACGGTGATCCCGAGGACGTCGCGAGACGGGTCGAAGCCGCCTTCGCTCAGCGAGCGGCCCAACTGCTCGCGGATGTTGCGCTCGATGATCGTGAACGGCGTGGACAACAGCTCGCGGCGTCCGGCCCGATGCTGCTCGCGCGTCGGCAGGCCAGGTTTGCAGGCCGCCTTCGACAGGTGCAGCACGATCGGCTGCTGAGGATCGGTCTGGTGCTTGTAGGCGCCGACGCTCACCGGAAAATCGAGCCCGAACGACGTGTGGAACATCGACGGCGTCGAGACGCGCTGCACCCCGAGCTTCTGGAATGCCGTCCAATTGCGGATGAAGACATTGGTGTAGACCAGCGGCACCTTGATCGCGTAGTCCATGGCGGTCTTCTGCGTGGCCGGGAGTTCCGGGCAGATCGCCGGGATCACGGTGTGCCAGCACGCGAGGACGGCACCGCGGGCGCGAACCGTCTTGAGATCTTGCCTGCCCGCCGTAGCTCCGGGAGCGGAGGTGGGAGGGCCTGAGGTGTTGGGGCCGGACGCATACGTGACTTCGACGCGTTGATCGCCGCCGGCCGGGCCAACGTGCCTGACCCGCAGCACAGGCGCGCTGAGCCGAATGCGGACCGGCGCCCCGGCGGCATCGAGCTTCGCGTAATCGGCGCGCGTCGTGACGAGGTCGGCAGCCGTGCTGCCCGGAATCGCACCGGGGACGAGTCGCCTCGCCAGCAGCCGCGCCACCGACGCGTTGCCGTCGGGAAAGTGAAAGTAGTAGTCCTCCGCCTCCTCGCTGCGGATCGAATCGTAGTTCTGGCCGGGCCCCGGCTTGTCGTCGAGCCCCATCCCCTGGAAACCGGGCAGGCCGAGCGCGAACGCGTCCTGGGCCGGCACGGCGTCGATGCCGACGCCGAACAATCCGTGTGTGCGCGTCTGGAACGGCCACAGCACGCCTTCGTCGAGCTTCAGCTCCTTGACGACGAAGTCCTTGTAGGTCATGCGGGCAAGGCGCGCCTTCTTGTCGGCCATGGAGAGGCCCGGCATCGGATCGCGCTTCTCGGTCAGGAGGCGCCCGAGATCCCGCTTCACCGCGTCGCTGAACGGGGCCTGGCTCCGGAACGCCTCGTCGCGGACGTCGCCAACGACCAGGCGATCGGCGCCGAAGGTCTCCTTGTCGAAGAACGAGGCGGACCGCAGGCCCAGTGATTTGTAAAGGCCGCTGTCGAGGGCCTTGCCATAACCGGCCACATCGATGCCGAGCTCAGTGATGAGGCCTTTGGCCACCGAGCTGTACGGCGCCGGGCTGTCGATCGACTGGGTGCCGCCGTAGCCGATGTAGGTCCGGCCGCCGTAGCTGAACTCGTTCCGCTTGGCGTGCCCGCCGAAGTCGTCGTGATTGTCGAGGACGAGGATCCGCGCCGCGGGACGCGCCTTCCGGTAGCTGTAGGCCGCGGTCAGCCCGCTGATGCCGGCGCCGACCACGACGAGATCGTATTCCTCGCCCGTGTCGCTCGGCGAGCCGGCCGTCTTCCAGAACGCCGCCGGATCGCGGAGCTGGTGCAGGATCTCGAACGACCCGACGTGCGAGCCGCGCAGCCCGGTGAGGGCCGGCGGATACGACGCTTCCTGGGCGAAGAGCGCCTCGCCGCCGCCGGAGAGCCATCGCCCGGCCATCGCACCGCCGGCGCCAATCGCCATGCCGTTCAGGAAGTCCCGGCGCGTAATCCGGCAGCCCATTCCCAAGGCGAGGTCTTTGCGGGTCATGCGGGCATTGTACTGCCGCTGTCCATTGACGATTGGAGATTGACGATTGACGATTTATTGACGATTAGAGGATTGCCGAATTGCGTCATTCGATTGAGGATTGCGGCATTGCGGACATTGATGATTGAGGGAATCACGATTTTAGATTGGGAGCCAATCACCAATCGTCATTTCGACGGATCCCGCAATCCCCAATGCCGGAATCGCCAATGGAATGGCGCAATCCCCATTCGCCGGATCGTCAATAAATCGTCAATCGCCAATCCTCAATCGTCATTGGGCAGGGACGCCGTTTATTGAGCAGGGACGCCCTTGCGCAGCGGGCCGGAGCCGACTAGCGTGTCGATATGCGCGGACATTTCCTTACCCTGACCCTTTGCGCTTTCCTGACCGCCGTTGGCATCGACGCGCAGCCCGCTGCCCCATTGACAGGCACGGTTGTCGTAGTCAACCAGCAGTCGGACACGGTGACACTCGTCGACCTGAAGGCGATGGAGGCCTATCGTCATGTGGCTGTCGTCGGCGGACCGCACGAGGCGGCCGCGTCGCCAGATGGTCGAACCGTCCTCGTCACCAACTACAACAAGCAGGGTGTCGGTCCGCAGAAGACGCTGAGCCTGATTGCCCTGCCGAGCGGCGACACGATCAAGACGATCGACCTCGGCGAGTACCGGGCGCCGCACGACGTCCGATGGGTAGACCCGACGCACGTGGTCGTGACCTCGGAGGCGAACCAGGCGCTGCTCCTCGTCAATGTCACGACCGGCGCGATCGAGCGGGTGTTCCGCACCGAGGCCGGCGTGTCGCACATGCTGGCGCTCTCGACCGACCGGTCACGCCTCTACTGCTCGAACATGCGGGATGGCAGCGTCAGCGCGTTCGACTTCAAGACCGGCGCGAAGATCAAGGACGTCAAGACCGGCCAGGAATGCGAAGGCGTGGGTGTCACGCCCGATGGCCGCTGGGTGTGGGCCGGCAACCGCGCTGCCGACACGATCTCGATCATCGACACCAAGAGCCTCGAGGTCGTGAAGCAGATCAAGTCGGCGGGCTTTCCGTATCGCGTCCAGTTCACGCCGGACGGGACCCGCGCCCTCATTCCCCACGCCCAGGCTTCGTCGCTGGTGGTCGGCGACGTCGCGACGCAGAGCGTTGTCAAATCGATTCCACTGGGCCGCACGAAGGTGAAGGACCCGTCCACCGCCGGCGTGTTTCCGCATCCCGACAACCGGCACGCGTTCGTGACCGTGCGGAACGACAACTCGATGCTCGTGCTCGACCTGGTGTCGGGCGACACGCTGGCCCGCGTCGAGGTTCAAGACTCTCCGGACGGCGTGACCTACTCACCGGTTCAGCGCTGACCTTATCAGAGGGAAATGAACTTGCCGAGGCATCACCGGACCGGGTAAACAGTGGCGGGAGGGAGGTGCATTCAGTGGCCTACACCTACGAAGAGCTCAAGACGAAGAACCTCGCGGAACTGCGGGACATCGCGAAAGACATTCAGCACGACGCCGTGCAGGGCTTCACGCAGATGAACAAGGAGCACTTGCTCCCGGCGCTCTGCGCCGCGCTGGGCATCGATGCCCGTGAGCACCACGCCGCGCACGGAGCAGGCAAGGAGGCGGCTCGTGCCCGCATGCACGAGCTCAAGAAGCAGCGGGCGGCCGCCGTCGAGGCGGGCGACGGCGGGGCCCTCAAAGCCATTCGCCGGGAGTATCACCACTGGAACCATATGCTGCGGGTCGATGCGCGGCGGCCCTGACAAGGCACAAGGCAGAAGGCAGAAGGCAGCTTGTCGCGCCGTAGCCTTGGCGCAGGCGGAAAAGGCGCGCATATCATGTGACGGTATGCGTGTTGTCGTGGGCCTTTGTCTGCTCGCGTGCGCTGGCCTTCAGGCGCAGGACGTGGCGCCGCACCTGCCGCCGCTGGATCGATCGCTGCCACCGAAAGCGGAGCGCACCTACGCGGCAATCCAGGCACGCGTGGACGAGCACGTCGCGATGGAGTTGGCGACGAAGATCGCTCCGCTCTGGCGCGTCGCGGGCAACTCCGACTTCGATCGATCCCTCGACTGGATTCAGGAGCGATTGCAGGCCGGCGGGATTCAGACCCGCACCGATGTGATTCCCTCCGCGAGCCAGGGCTGGGAGATGCGTGAGGCGGTGCTCAGGCTCGACGGTCCCGGCGGAGAGATCGTCCTCTCGCGTGCGCAGGACCGCGTGCCCCTCGCCATCAACTCGTTTTCGACACCGCCCGGCGGGTTGCGAACCAGGCTGGTGGACGTCGGAACGGGAACGGACGACAAGGCGTACGAGGGGAAGGAGGTTCGTGGAGCGGTGGTGCTGGCGGACGGTGCTATCGCGACGGTCTGGAATCAGGCCGTAAAGGCCCGCGGTGCGGCCGGCGTGATCTCCACCCAGATCGCCGGCTACACGAAGCCCGCGGAGACGCCCAATGTGCTGCAATGGGGCGCCATCCCGTACGAGGCGGACCGGCAGTCGTTTGGTTTCAAGGCGACGCCGCGGGCAGCCCGGCGCCTCCGCGAGCGGCTTGCGGCCGGTCCGGTACAGGCCCACGTGCAAGTGGACACGGTGTTTCACCGTCGCCCGGTGCGCACGCTTGTCGCGGAGTTCCCCGGCGCCGTCATGCCCGATGCGCGCATCGTCCTCGTCGCCCACGTCCAGGAGCCCGGCGCCAACGACAACGCGAGCGGGTGCGCCACGCTGGCGGCGGCCGCGCTCGCGATCCAGCGGGCGATTCGTGACGGGCAGATCCCGCCGCCGGCGCGCACGCTGACACTGCTGTGGGGCGACGAGAACCGTGCCAGCGACGCGTGGATTGCCGAAGACAAGGCCAGGGCCTCGAGGGTTGTGGCCATGATGTCGCTCGACATGACCGGGGAGGACACGGCGAAGACGGGTGGGACGTTCCTGATCGAGAAGGGACCGGATCCGACTGCGTTCTGGCAGCGGCCATCCGATCCGCACACCGAATGGGGCGCGAGCGAGGTCGATCGGTCGTTACTGCGCGGCAGTTTCCTGAACGACCTGCACCTTGCCGTCGCGCTGCGCCGGGCCCGCGACACGGGATGGGTGGTGCGCACGAACCCGTACGAAGGCGGCAGCGATCACACGTCGTTCGCGAAAATCGGAGTGCCGGCGCTCCTCAGCTGGCACTTTACCGACCGCTACTATCACACCAATCTCGACACCATCGATAAGGTCAGCGCGAAGGAAATGGGCCATGTCGCGGCCCTCATCGCGACGACCGCAGCATTTCTCGCCACCGCTGATGCCAGCGACGTAGCGCCGCTCACCCGGCTGCTGGAGCGGGCCCGCGACGAACGGCTGACTGCGGAACGCCGCGATAGCGCGCCCGCTGAGGTGATGGAGGCGTGGAAGGTGTGGTACGACGAAGCCGTCGCCAGCCTTGCGCGTCTCAGCGGCGTCGTCCAATGACGATTGAGGATTGACAACTGACGATTCACTGACGATTTGGGGATTTCCGGATTGGGCCATTCGATTGGCGATTTGGTGAATTGATGATTGACGAGATTGAGGGAATCGCGATTGTCGATTGCTTTGCGGGCTGCCGTCGAGTCGCCGCCGTACTGACATCGTCGATCGTTATTTCAGCCGATCGTTCAATCGCCACTGCCACAATGTTCAATCGAATGACGCAATCCCTCAATCCGCGGACCGTTAATAAATCCTCAATCGTCGATCCTCAATCGTCAATGGACGCGGACAGGACACCTCGATGACCCATGTCATACACCGCCATCTCCACAGCATGCCGCCCACCGCAGTGGGCGGCGAGGGAATGGTGCTGCGCGATGCCGACGGCCGCGACTACATAGACGCGTGCGGCGGGGCGGCGGTGTCATGCCTGGGGCACAACCACCCCGACGTCCGCGCCGCGATGCACGCGCAGATCGACGCGCTCGCCTACGCTCACACCAGTTTCTTCACCACCCAGCCAGCCGAAGCCCTCGCCGACCAGCTGGCGCGAACCGCGCCGCCGGGAGTCGATCGCGTCTATTTCGTGAGCGGCGGGTCCGAAGCAATCGAGGCGGCGCTCAAGCTCGCGCGCCAGTACTTCGTGGAGATCGGGGAGCCGGAGCGAAGCGTGTTCATTGCCCGCCGCCAGAGCTATCACGGCAACACGCTCGGGGCGCTGGCGGTCGGCGGCAACGAGCCGAGGCGAGCCGTCTACGCGCCGCTGCTCATCGAGGTGACGCACGTCTCGCCCTGTTACGCCTACCGCGATCAAGCGCCTGGAGAATTGCCGGAAGCGTACGCGGCACGGCTCGCGGCGGAGGTCGAGGCTACGATCCAAGCGTGCGGGCCGAAGCGAGTCATCGCGTTCGTCGCTGAGACGGTGGGCGGCGCCACGCAGGGAGCGACGACATCGCCGCCGGGCTACTACCGCGCCGTCCGCGAGATCTGCGATCGCCACGGCGTGCTGCTGATCCTCGATGAAGTGATGTCCGGCATGGGCCGCACCGGGACACTCCACGCATGCGAGCAAGAGGGGATCGTGCCCGACCTGATGACCATCGCCAAGGGCCTTGGCGGCGGATTCCAGCCGATCGGCGCCGTGCTCGCACGCGGGGAGCTGGTGTCCGCGATCTCCGCGGGAAGCGGGTTCTTCAAGCACGGGCACACCTATCTGGGGCATGCGGTCGCATGCGCCGCAGGGCTGGCGGTGCAGCAAGTGATCGAGCGCGACGGCCTGCTGCTCAACGTGCAGCTGAAGGGACGATCGTTCGAGCGGCTGATGCGCGAGCAGTTCGCCAACCACCCGCACGTCGGCGATATCCGCGGCCGCGGGCTGTTCTGGGCCGTCGAGCTCGTGCAGGATCGCGGCACCAAGGCGCCGTTCGACCCGGCTGCGAAGCTGCACGCGCGCGTCAAGCGTGAGTGCATGGCGCGAGGATTGATGACCTATCCGATGCCCGGCACGATCGACGGCAGGCGTGGCGACCACATCCTCCTCGCCCCGCCGTTCATCGTCGAAGACTCGCACCTCGAGTTGATCGTCGATCGCATGCACGGCGCCATCGACGCCGCGATCGCATCACTGGACTGATCTCGCAGGGGGGCAAAGGCACGGGGGTTCACGCCCCAAGACCTCAAGACCCCAAGACCTCATGACCTCAAGACCCCAAGACCTCGAGAGGAGCGCTCATGAAGCCACAGCCCGGTCCGATGTCCGACGATGCGCGGGAGATATTGCGGCATACGGTGGCGACGCTCGCGTACCGGGCCGAGAAGGTGCTGCGCGATGCGCCGGAGGGGTTTGCGGAGCTGCGCATTTCGCCGGCCAGCCGGACGCCGCTCGAAGTGGTCAACCACATGTGCGACCTGATGACCTGGGGTGAGCGGATGGCGCGCGGCACCTACAAGTGGGAGCCGGTGGCGGTGGCCTCGTGGCCGGCCGCGGTCGAGCGGTTCTTTGCGACGCTCGCCGCCTTTGACGCAGCGCTTGCTGAACGTCCTGGCGTGACCTATCAAGCCGAGGTGATCTTCCAGGGCCCGGTCGCCGACGCGCTCACTCACGTCGGGCAGCTTGCGATGCTGCGCGGCACGATGTCTGCCGCCGTGCGCCCCGAGAGCTACGCGCGAGCAGACATTACCATCGGGCGCGTCGGTCGCGAGCAGTCAGCGCAGCGATCCGAATTCGACGGCGACGCCAGCCGGCCGAAGGGGTAGAACCTGTCGGGAGTCGGCCGTCGGGAGTCGCGAGAACCGCTTCGGGAGTGAACATCGACCGGGACTGGCATCGCTCTCAGAACCTCGCCGCTCGCGGCCACCCGCCCTCAAGACCTCAAGACCCCCCGCCTTCGCTCGCACGATGTCCTGCGAGCTACGGCGCGGCAGGCAAGTTCCCTGCCTTCGCTCGCGCGAGCACACGCGAGCTACGGCGGGCATGCAAGACCTCACGAGTGGCTGACGATGAGCACCACTGCCGCGACTGCGCCGGCGACGCCGACCTGCTGCCACATGCCGAGCCGCTCGCCGAGCACGACGCGCGCTAGCAGCACCGTGCTGGCCGGATAGAGGGACGACAGCGTCGCTACCAGCCCGAGTTGCCCCTGCCGGGCGGCGGCCAGATACAGCGCGTTGGCCACCATGTCGAGCGCCCCGCATGCGAGCGCGGGAGCGAGCGCAGCCCGCGGTACGCCAGCCGGCCGGCCGCCGATCGACGCCATCGTGAAGAAGAGCGCCACCGACACGGACCGCGACACGACGAGCGGCCAGAGCACGGCCTCGGCGCGCGTCTGCGCCAGGCAGGCGAAGAAGAACCCGATCGCCACGCCCGACGCGAGCGCCACCCGAACACCCTTGCCGAGCGTTACCCGGACGGGGTTGCTCGAGGCCGGTGTTTCCGACTGGCTGAGCAGCGCCACCGCCCCCAGCGCCAGCACGACGCCGGCGGCGGCGACCGGATGCGGCCGCTCACCGAGCGCCAGGCCGATGGCGAGCGGGACGATCGCGGCGCAGACGGCCGTGACCGGCGCCACCACGCTCATCGGCCCGATCGCGAGCGCCAGGTACAAGAGGGCGACGCCGCTGCTGCCGGTCAGGCCGGCAAGGACGCCGAATGCCAGGTCGTGACGCGAGACGGTCGCGTCCGGCAGCAGCGGCGTGACGGCGAGCAGGAACAGCAGCCCGGCCCCCTGCGTGGTCAGCACCGCGCCGATCATGGTGGCGCGGCGAGTCGCGATGCCGCCCAGGAAGTCGGCGGCGCCGTAGACCAACGCGGCGAGGAGCGCGTAGAGCGACGCCATCACGGTGTGTTCTCTCCCCCGTGGCCGAGCACCTGCCGATGGATGCGGAGGTCCGGGCATTGCGCCTCAATCGCCGCCAGCAGCGCATCGCCCGCGGCGTGCAGCTGGTCGAGCGGGAATGGCTCGAGGCGCTCGAGGATGAAAAGGACGTCGGTCGAGGCATCGGTCAATCGCGTGCGCGTGCCCTGCCGCCAGTTCCAGCGCCGGCAGGTGACGCCACGCGTGTCAGCCCAGACCACCTCGCCCGGGTCGGGATGTTCGACGGCAGTCACGCCGTCCTTGATGGTGTCGAAAGGCTCGGCGCCGGAGGCGCGAATCAGCCGGAGCGTTCCGACAAATTGTGCCGCATCCTCGCCGCCGACCGGCAGGGCATGGAGCACACTGACCGCGTTGTAGAGATCCACCAGCCAGTTGACGCGGGGCAGTTGCCCCTTCGCGGCCCGCTGCCATAACGCATCCACCGACGACGGGGTGCGTTGCGGCTTGGCGCCGAAGGCGCGGTATGCGTCGCGCCACGCGAGCACGTGCGGCGGTGGTGCCGTGGCGCCGCGGGCCGCCGCTTCGGCCTGCTGGAGCAAGCGTTCCGAGTCCTCCGTCCCAGGCCCGTTTCGCAGTCCCGACACCTGGAGCGCCAACGCCGCGAAGTCGGGGCGCAGCGCGAGCACCTCGCGATCGACGTCAACCGTCAGGGCCATCGGCCGATGATATCAAAGTGAACGGCTGGTTCAGTATACTGACCACGTGAACGACCCCCGGCGCGTCGAGGCGGCGCTCGCCCACAACCTCCGGGAATGGCGTACGCGGCGCGGCTGGAGCCAGGCCGAGCTCGCCACCCGCGCCGGTCTCAGCAAGGGCATGCTCGTCCAGATCGAGCAGTCGCAGACCAATCCGTCGATCGCCACCCTCTGCAAGCTTGCCAACGCGCTGGGCGTCGCGCTCCCGCGCCTCGTCGAAGTCGCCGACGAGCCGGTGATCCGGCGAGTGACTGCCGAAGAGGTCGCATGGCTGTGGCGCGGACACGGGCGGGGCAGCGGCGCAGGCCTGGTCGGCGGCATCGAGACGCCGATGCCGGTGGAGCTCTGGGAATGGCGGATGGGGCCGCGCGACGTCTACGAGGCCCTCGCGCATCCGGCCGGCACGCGCGAAATCGTGTATGCGCTCGAGGGCCGCGTGTCGGTCATCGTCGAAGGCGTCGAGATGACGATCGCCACGGGGGAGTGCGCCGTGTTCCACGCCGATCGCCCCCACCGCTATGCGGCGGCGGAAGGCCGGCCGGCGCGCTTCATGATGGTCGTCGTCGAACCCCTCCAGGGACCGACGCGCGCCTCTTCGCTGGCGCGCGTGGTGTCAAGGCAGAAGGCAAAAGGCACGAGGCAGAAACAAAAGGCACAGGGCACAAGGCAGAAACGGAAGGCACAGGGCACAAGGCAGAAACGGAAGGCACAAGGCACAAGGCAGAAACGGAAGGCACGAGGCACAAGGGC
>DATJFF010000222.1:0-67755 GCA_035495795.1 Vicinamibacterales bacterium | reverse complement strand
CGTCTCCTCGAGATCTCGTGCCGCACGCTGTTCATGCGTTGTTCCGACGCCGGCCTCGAGCCCGGAACGTCCTCTGATTACGAGCCGTGGATGGGAGAGCCGTCAGCGCTGATTCGGCGGGAGCCGGCCGAGCGGATTCTGGGTCGCATCGAGCACGAGCTGAACGACGCGCAGATCGTACGGTTGCTCGAGCCCGAGTGGCTTTCGTCGCTGGCCGGCGGAGCCCGGCTGCAGTCGGCCCTGGCAGCGTTTCGCAAACGGGGCGGCATCCTGGAATACAGCCCCGGCTCCGATCTCATTTGACCCTGCCGGTCTCACGGCTCTCGCTCGCGCGCCAACACCACGATCCCTTCTGCCTCGTAACGAACCACGCCCTGCCGCTCCGGGATCGCCTTCACCTCGCCCCGTTCGATGGCGGCAAACGCGCGTGCGAAGCGAGGCAGGATCGACGCCGGCACCTTCGCCTCGTTGTGGCCGGGACACACCACGTCCACGCTATCGGCGAGGGCGCCGAGGCGGGCCGCCGACCGCTCGTAGTCGGCGAGGCTCGACTCGGGCATGTGTGCGTAGAGCTCGGCTGGATACAGCGTGTCGCCGGTGAACAGCACGCGGCGGCCGCGATCGAGCAGCGACAGGCTCCCGGGAGTGTGCCCGGGCGTGAGAAGCACTTCAAGCGTGCGGCCTCCCAGCTCGATCCGTTCGCCATCGTGCAGCCGCCGCGTCGGCTGAATCGGCGGCGTTTCGTAGCGCGCTGGATCGAAGCCCGGCGGAAGCGGCATCCAGACGGTCTCAGCGGTGATCTGCTTCGAGAGGCTGCCGGTCCCTTTCGCCAGTCGGGCCAGCGCGGCCGGGTTGTCGGCGACGGCGACGTCAGCGAACAGCCGATCGCCACCGATGTGGTCGAAATGCTCGTGCGAGTTCACGACCAGCACCGGCAGCGACGTCAGTTGATCGACCACTGCCTTGATGTCGCCGATTCCAAGTCCGGTATCGAACAGAACGGCACGCTCGCGCCCCTCGATCAGGTACGAGATGGCCTCCTGCCAGTGGCCCGGCTCGTACAAGGCAGTCGTCCCTGGACCAACCCGATAGACCTCGAACCAGGGCGACTTGACGGGCACTCGCTCGAGTTCGCGGTAGACCGGCCGCGGCAGCGCCTTCCACCAGGGGGCGACCTGCGCGGAAGGGACGGCACCGCCGGGCAGACCGGCCAGGAGCAGAACCAGGAGGCATCTGCCGAAGCGCTTCGACATGCGTGCATTATCGGCCCGATCACCGCAGACGAGGCAGGAGGTACACTGCCAGCGCATGAGGCCATGGTTTGTCCTGGCGGCGGCATGGATTGGGATGGCGATCGGTTGCTCGCCGGCTCCTTCCGCCAACTCCATCGCACCCCAGGAACCCCCCGCGCCAGTCCTGGCATCGCTGTCCTCCGCCGACCTCGATCGGTATATCGCTGCGGTGGTCGAAGCCAATCATGCGGTCGGCGTCAACGTCGGCGTGATGCGCAATGGCGAAGTGGTGCTGGCCAAGGGTTACGGCCTGGCCAATGTCGAGAAGAAGTCGCCGGTGACGCCGGACACTCTCTTTGCGATCGGCTCGGTGACCAAGCAGTTCACCTGCAGCATCGCGTTGCAGCTGGAGCAGGAAGGCAAGCTGTCGTTTGCCGATCCGGTCGCGAAGTACGAGCCGGCGCTCACGCAGGCGCGCGACATCACCGTCCGTGACCTCGGCAACCACGTGTCCGGCTATCGCGACTACTACCCGCTGGACTTCGTCGATCGGCCGATGGCGGCAGACCGGCCGGCGGCGGAAGTATGGCGTGACTTCGCGTCGCGGCCGCTCGATTTCGATCCCGGGTCGCGCTACTCCTACAGCAACACCGGATACCTGCTGCTCGGCCACATCGCCGAGGTCGCCGGTCACGAGCCGCTCGCGCAGGCGCTCGAGCGCCGGCTCCTGAAACCGATTGGCCTCGCGCACACACGGTTCGAGCCCAGGCGCGGCGAGCCGGGACTCGCCGACGGATACACGCCCATGGGCCTTGGGAAAGTGCTGCCATCGGTGCCTGAGGGCCGCGGCTGGATTGATGCCGCCGGCGGCCTGTGGTCAACACCTGCGGATCTCCTCGCATGGGACCTCGCGCTGATGGACGGCAAGGTGCTGTCGCCGGCCTCGTGGAAGACGATGACGACGCCCAGAACGCTGACCGATGGACGGTCGAGTGCGTACGGCTGCGGCCAGTCGATCCGCGATCGCGGGCCGGTCCTGGTCCTCGCACACAGCGGCGGCGTCAGCGGCTTTGGCGCGCGCAACGCCTTCATCCCCTCGTCGCGCTCCGCGGTCGTCGTCCTCGCCAACAGCGACTGGTCGAGCGGCGTGCTCGACGCAGTGCAGGAGGCCGTGCTCGCGAAGCTGATACCGGTGGCGGACGCACCCGCCGTCGCAGGTGCGCCGGCCAAGGATGTGGCGCTCGACTTGTTGCGCCAGATCCGGGCCGGCGGCGTGGATCGCTCGAAGCTGAGCGAGGAGTACAGCGCATTTCTCACGCCCGAACGGCTCGCGGCCATGCGCGAGTCGCTGGCGGAGGCCGGCGAGATCACGCGCAGCGACGCCGGCCCGATCCGCGAGCGCGGAGGCCTCGAGGTGTCGACGATGAACCTCGTCATCGGGACTACGCCGGCGGCGACGCTGATGTATCGGCGGCCGGATGGTGTGATCGAGGAGTTCCTGTTCTATCGGAGATAGGAGAGGCGAACCTGCCAAGGCGAGCGCTCGTCATATGGGACGGCGAGTGTGGCTTCTGTCGCCGCATGGTGGACCACCTGCGCGCCCGTGCCGGGGACCGGATCGAGTTCGAGCCGTACCAGTCCGCGGCGGGCTTGATTCCGGACATCCCGCCGGAGGCGTTTGCGGCGTCAGTGCACCTGGTGGAGCCGGACGGGCGGATTAGCAGGGGGGCTGAGGCGTGGTTCGGTGGCCTCGCGATTTCGGGAATGCGGCTCCCGCTCCTTGCCTACCGATTCGTGCCCGGATTCGCCGCGGTTTCGGAGTTGGGCTACCGGCAAGTCGCCGCCCACCGCCCCCTGGCCGCGCGGGTTCTGACGCTGCTGATTGGCGGCCTGGTTGGCCCACCCCGCTTCGGTCTGACGCGCCTCGTGTTCCTGCGGTGGCTGGCACTGGTCTACCTCGCCGCGTTCGTTTCGCTGGGCGTCCAGGTTCACGGGTTGATCGGCGAGGCCGGTCTGCTCCCGGCCGATGAATTCCTCACGTTTGCGCGGCGGGCACTGGGCAGCGACTCCTTCTTCACCGTGCCGACGCTTGGCTGGCTCGGTGCCGGAGACTCCGCACTCTCGGTGATGTGCTTCGGCGGTGCCGCAGCGGCGGGGCTGGCGTTGCTCGGCCTTTCGCAAGGCCCGCTCTTCGCGGCGTGCTGGGTGCTGTATCTCTCGCTCGTCCATCTCGGACAGACGTTTCTCTCGTTTCAGTGGGACACGTTGCTCATCGAGACGGGGTTCGTCGCGCTCCTGTTCGCCCCGTGGGGGCACATCCGGCCCCGCTTGCCTCGAGACGAGCCGCCGCCGGCGTCTGCCGTGATCTGGCTTCTGCGGATCCTTGTCTTCAAGCTGATGTGGAGCTCGGGTCTCACCAAGCTCTCATGGGGTGACCCGACGTGGCGGAACCTGACCGCCCTCGACTACCACTACTGGACTCAACCCATACCCGACACGCTGTCGTGGTACGCCAGCCACCTCCCGCTGTTGTTTCAGCGAGTCTCCTGTGCCTTCATGCTCGTGGTGGAGGTGCTGGTCCCGCTTCTCGTGTTCACTCCCCGCCGGCCGCGCCTGATCGCGTTCTGGGCTTTCGTGTTGATCCAGGCGGGGATCGGAGCCACCGGGAACTACGGCTTCTTCAACCTGCTCGCGATCGTTCTTTGCATTCCCCTCCTCGACGACGACGCCTTCCCCGCAGCGTTGCGGAGCCTCGCGCCTGCCCCGGCGACAGCCAGCGCAGCGCTCTCCTCGCAGCGTCGTCCGATGGTCGCGCTTCTCGCCGTTCTTGTCGCCGTGCTGCAGGTTCCGCCCCTCGTCGAATCCTTCAACTCGGCCCGATTGAGCCGGCTCGAACCCCGCTCCCTGCTCGCCCTGTACGCAACGGCATCCCCGTTCTTCATCAGCAACTCGTACGGACTGTTCCGGACGATGACGACGACCCGCCCCGAGATCGAAGTCGAGGGGCGGGCGGAAGGAGAGGACTGGATCCCCGTGCCGTTCCGGTACAAAGCCGGCGAGCCCCGACGGGCGCCGAGATTCTTCGCTCCCCACATGCCGCGACTCGACTGGCAGATGTGGTTCGCGGCCCTCCGGGCGGAGGAGCTCGCCGCCGACCCAGGGGCGGTGGGGTCATGGCTCGAGCGGGAAGATCCGTGGCTGGCCCGCCTCGTCGCGGCGCTGCTCCGAGGCGAGCCGGCGGTTCTCGCACTGCTCGATCCGTCACCGTTTGGAGAGACGCCACCCCGCGAGATACGACTCGTCCTGTGGCAGTACCGCTTCACCGACCGTGGCCTGGACTGGTGGCAGCGAGAGCGCGTGGGCGTGCTCGCCGGGCCGTGGAGTCTTTCGGACAGGGCTGGTGATGGCGGCCAGGGGCGAGGCGTACAACTCGTTTCGCTGCCGCAGTCGAGGTAGACTGCCAGCGCCGACGTGGTGCCGGCCCCAACACGAGGACATGTTCATGGCGATCGGTATCTACTTTGCCCCTACGTCAATGACCGTCGCGCAGTACAACGAAATCGTTCAGCGCTTGAAGACGGCCGGCGCCGGGCACCCGAAGGGCCGGCGGTATCACGCCTGCTTCGGCGAGCCCGACAAGCTTCAGGTCTTCGACGTCTGGGACTCGCAGGCCGCCTTCGATGCGTTCGGCCAGACGCTGATGCCCATCCTCACCGAGATGGGCGCCAACACGGCCCAGCCAATGGTGATGCCGGTCCATAGCGTCATCGTGCCGCCGAAGAAAGTGGCGCCGCGCCGCGCCGCCGCAAAGCCGGCGCGCGCGAAGAAGGCAAAGGCGGGAAGGAAGGCCAAGGCCGCCAAGACCCGTCGCGCCAAGAAGTAGCCTGACGGCCCGTCAGACCATCGCGACTGCGGCGGTGGCAGTGCGGCGTGCGCCCGCCGCGCTGTAGTCCTTCCACGCGGCGCGCAGGCGCTCGACGCCGGCGGCGAGCACCGCCGGCTCGGCGAGGAACGGCAGCCTCATGAAGCGGTCGTGCCGCCCCTCTGGCGACAACACCGTTCCCGGCACGATGACGACGCCGCGGCGCAAGGCCACCTGTGCGAACTCCTGCGCGTCGCCGGCGGGGAGCTCCACCCACAGGAACAGTCCGCCTGCCGGCACGGTGAACGTCCAGTCCGGCAAGGCCCGGCGCAGCAGCCGAACCAACGCGTCGCGCCGCGGTCGAAGCTGCTCGCAGCGAAGCGTGCGGATCCGATCGATGTGCCCGAGCAGGCGGACCGCCACGGCCTGGGTGAGCGCGGGCGATCCGAGATCCATCACGCTCTTCACCCGCGCCAGTGCCGGCATGAGCGAGCCGGGCCCGCGAATCCACCCGATGCGCAGCCCCGGCCACGCCACCTTGCTGAGCGAGCCGACCGTGATGATCGGCGCCTCGGGCGCGCACGCCGCAAGCGGTTTCGGCACCGCGCCGTCGAACGCGAGGTCGGCGAGCGTGCCGTCCTCGACAATCGGAACACCGGTCTCGAGGGCAATCGCCGCGACCCGCTCGCGGGCCGCCTCCGGCATCACGGTGCCGGTGGGATTCTGGAGGGTCGGCGAGAGATAGACGAGACGCGGCGCCGAGGCGACGATGCGCGCGCGAAGCAGCGCCGGATCGGCACCGCGTGGGCCCACCGGAACCGAAGCGAAGCGGGCCCCGGCCAGACGGAATGCATCGAGCGCGCCGAAATAGGTGGGGTCCTCGACCAGCACCGTGTCTCCGCGCTGCAGGTAGGCGAGCGCGCACAGGTTGATCGCCTGCTGCGCCCCGGTCGTCACCAGCACCTGCTCGGCGCCGGTTTCCAGGCCGCTCGACGTATAGCGGGCCGCGATCGCCTCGCGCAGCGCGGGCAGGCCGAGCGGATGATAGCGGACGTCGCCGGCGTGCTCGGCGTACTCCTCGCGCGAGAGCTCGAGTTCATCGAGCGAGAGGCCGGTCAGCGGCAGCGGCGCGCCGAGTGCGAAATCGACCAGCCCATGGTCGTCGTGACCGAGCATGTCGAAGAGCGGGCTCGCCACGAGCGCCGTCGCCCGGGCCGCGGCCCGCGCCGCGAGCACGACCGGCGAGGTGCCGCTGACCCGCGTCCCGCTGCCGGCACGTCGCTCGATCCAGCCGGCCGCGAGCAACAGGTCGTAGGTTGCGACGACGGTGGTGCGGCTCAGCGTCAAGGCGTCGGCGAGCCGCCGCTCGGATGGCAGGCGAGCCCCGGGCTGCAGGATGCCCTCACGAATCAGGCGCATGAATCCTGACGCCAGCTTCTGGTACAGCGCGCCTTCGCCGGCCGACCAATGACCGAGCTGGCGTTCCAGCGCGCCGAGTGTCGCCGTTCCCATGCAGTCCAGAATCGCTCAAAGTGGACCTTTTCTTCAAGTCCACTTCCTGAAATGCTGGTCCGGCTCGCGATTCAGCAAAGGAGTGCCGACGTGTCCAATTCCTACCTGCCTTGGGCCTACTTCGATCGCCGCTTCGTGCCGGTTTCGGAAGCGCGCCTCCCCGTCGGGTGTCACGCCGTGCAGTACGGCCAGGGCGTGTTCGCCGGCATCCGCGGCTACCTCGATCAGGACGGTTCGACGATCAACGTCTTCCGGCTGCCCGACCATTTCAAACGCTTCGTTCAGTCGGCCTCGATCATCAAGGTCACGCCGCCCGGCCCGCCCGAGGCGCTCGCCGAGATCCTGGTCGAACTGACCCGGCGCAACGCGCCGGCTGGCGACGTCTACTACCGGCCGTTTGCCTACGACGAGGGGGAAGGGCTCGGTCCGTCGCTGTCGGGCTCGGGGTTTGCCATCTACATGCTGCCGGTCGGCGATCTCACCCCGCAAAACGGGCTCGCCGTGATGGTGTCGTCGTGGCGCCGAGTCACTGACAATGCGATTCCAGCCCGCGGCAAGATCTCCGGCGCTTATGTGAATTCGGCCCTCGTGCGGGAAGACGCCCGCGTCTCCGGCTTCGACGACGCCATCGTCCTGAACGAGCGGGGCAAGGTCGCAGAGGCGTCGGTGGCCAACCTCATGATCGTCCGCGGCGGCACCCTGATCACGCCGGCGGTGACCGGCGACATTCTCGAGGGCATCACGCGGCGATCGCTGCTGCTGCTGGCTCGCGACATGGGAGTGCCGATCGAGGAACGCGAGGTGGATCGCACCGAGCTCTACGTGGCCGACGAGATCTTCCTGTGCGGGACGGGGGCGCAGTTCGCGCCTGTCGTCAGCGTCGACCGGAGGACGGTTGGAACGGGAGAGCCCGGACCAATCTCCGCGGCGCTGCGCCGGCGGTTCATGGACATCGTGCGCGGACGGGAGCCGCAGTACGCCGGCTGGCTGACCAGGGTGCCGGCAGCGGCCGCGCGAGATGCCGGACAACCGGCGACGCATTCCGAACGCGTAACGCAGTCCGCGGGGGCCTAGGAAGGCAAAAGGCAGAAGGCAGAAGGCAGAAGGCAGAAGGCAGAAGGCAGAACGGGTCATGGCCTCGACATCCGTCTCAACCGCGGGCTCCGTTGTGGCGTCGCTTGCCGCCGGTGCCGCCGACCTGGTGCACCAGCTCGGCGCGCGCGGATTCGCGCTGGTCGAGGCGGCCGAGATGCGCAGGTTGCTCGGCGAGGAGGCCTCACTCGACGCCGGGGACTTCGCCGACAGCTGGAACGATCTGCCGCTCGACGAGTACATGGCCGACGGCGGACGCTACCGTCGGCGACGCCACGCCGTGTTCGCTGCGGCTGGGGACGAGCTCGTCCGGCAGCCGCATCAGCCGCATTACCAGAGCCTGCGCGACAACCCGTTGAACGGCGGCGTGGCTCGATGGTTCGCACCGGTGCGCGATGACATCGCTGACGGGCCATCCCTGCGGTCTGCCATACGCGTG
The DNA here is from genome assembly GCA_035495795.1 of Vicinamibacterales bacterium. Taxonomy (GTDB): domain Bacteria; phylum Acidobacteriota; class Vicinamibacteria; order Vicinamibacterales; family UBA2999; genus VFZN01. Next base: position 59,618 of record DATJFF010000222.1, on the reverse strand, counting down.
CTGACGACGATTGCCGATGGGCGGCGTGGGAAGGCCTCCCCGTGGCGCGTCGAAGTGCACCAGTTCCGCATCGAGTCGCGGGCCGGCGAGGCAGGCCAGCCGACACCGGAGGGCATGCACCGCGACGGCGTCGATTTCGTGCTGGCGATGCTGATCGCTCGTTTCAATGTCGCCGAGGGCGTGTCGACGATCAGCAATCCGGACGGCACGGCCCTGGTCCGCGTCCAGCTCGCCGAGCAATTCGACTCGATGGTGCTGGATGACGCCCGTGTCCGCCACGGCGTGTCGCCCATCAGGGCGCTCGATCCAGCGTCCCCAGCATTCCGGGACGTGCTCGTCGTGACGCTGACCGGGCCACGGAGCTGACGTCACGCCGATCGTCGGGAACCGGCCCGAACTAACGGCCGTTCGCGCAGATGGAGTACCCGACCGAAATGAGCTGTGGGGTTAGAATCCCGAGCGATGTCCGCCGACGAAGGACTTCGCCGCAGCCTGACGGCGCGCCAGCTTGCGATGATCGCCACCGGCGGCGCCATCGGCGTCGGCCTGTTCCTCGGCAGCACGGTGACCATCGGCCAGGCCGGTCCCGCGGTCATCCTCAGCTACCTGATTGGCGCCGCGATCTCGCTGATCGTGGCCTACGCGCTCGCGGAGATGGCGGTCGTTCACCCGCTGGCCGCCTCCTTCGGCGTCATCGCCGAAACGTACCTGTCGCCCTGGTTCGGCTTCGTCGTGCGAGCGACCTACGGGTTCATCCAGGTGCTGGCGATTGGCGCAGAAGTCACCGCCATCGCGATCTATTGCGCGTTCTGGTATCCCTCCGCCCCACCGTGGCTGTGGGTCGTCGCCGCCTCGGCGGCGCTGATCCTGATCAACACGATGCGGGTGCGGTGGTTCGGTGAGATCGAGTACTGGCTGGCGATCGTCAAGGTCGCGGCCATTCTCGCGTTCATCGCCATCGGCCTGGGGCTCGTCGCCGGCATCGGGCCGGCGCCGGCGATTGGCCTCAGGAATCTGGTCTCGGGCTCGGGCGGGTTTCTGCCGCACGGCTGGACCGGCGTGTGGCTCGCGCTCACGCTCGTGATCACCAGCTACATGGGCATCGAGATCGTCGCGATTACCGCCGGCGAAGCGGCCAATCCCGCCGACAGCATCCCGCGCGCGATGCGCACGATGGTGTTCCGCCTGATCCTCTTCTACGTGCTCGCGATCGCGGTGATGCTGATGATGACGCCGTGGAACCGCGTCTCCGAAGGCGGGGGCATCACCGGCAGTCCTTTCGTCCGCGCGTTCTCAGCCGCCGGTATTCCTTACGCCGCCAGCCTGATGAACCTGGTTGTCATCTCGGCCGCGTTCTCCAGCGCCAACACCAACCTCTACTCGACCACGCGAATGCTGTTCTCGCTGTCGCGCTCCGGTTATGCGCCGGCGTGGGTGGGGCGGGTGACATCGGGCGGCGTACCGCTGCAGGCGCTGGCGATCGCCGGCAGCGGGATGGTGATTGCGACGCTGCTCGCGCTCATCTCTCCCGAGAAGGGATTCTTCTGGCTGTTCGGCACTGCGGTCGCCGGCATGCTATTCATCTGGGTAGTGATCCTCGTGGCCTATCTGGCGTTCCGGTCGGCGCTGCCGATCGAGGAAAGGGTCGGCTTACCGATCAGGCTGTGGGCGCCTCGCCTGTTGGCCCCGCTCGCGATCGCGGCGCTGGTTGCGATCGCGATCACGACCTTCTTCGTCGACGGCCTTCGTTACACGGTGCCGTCGTTCCTGCCGTTCCTGGCCGTCATTTCCATCCCGTACGCGCGTGCGCGATACCGGAACGGGGCGCTCCATGTCCAGACTCAGCGTTGAGCAATTCCGCCGGCGGTTTCCGATCTTCGAGCGCCGCTGCTACGTGAACTCCTGCTCGCAGGGCGCGCTCTCCACCGACGTCGAAGACGCCGTTCGAGCCTGGCTCGCCAGCTGGCACGAACACGGCTCGCCGTGGGAAGCGTGGGTCGAGATCGTCGAGCAGCTGCGCACCGAGTTCGCGGCTGCGATCGGCGCCAGCCGCGAGGAAATCGCGATCGTCCCGAGCGCTTCGGCCGGGATCAACGCAATTGTCAGCGCCCTGGACTTCACCGGGCCGCGTCGCACCGTCGTGCTCGGGGATTTCGAGTTCCCGACGATGGCCCACCCATGGCTGGCGGCCGAGCGCCGGGGCGCGGCGGTCCGCTGGGCGCGCGCCGCTGGTGACGTGCTGTCGAATGACGCCTACGCGGCAGTCGTCGATGAGGGCACGCTGATCGTTCCAGCGACCCACGTCTGCTTCCGGAACGGGCACCGGACCGACATCCGCGCTCTCACCGAGCTCTGCCATCAGCGGGGAGCGTTCGTGTTCCTCGACGACTACCAGCGAACCGGATCGGGACCGATCGACGTGCACGAGCTCGGCGTCGATTTCATGGTCACCGGCGCATTGAAGTACCTGATCGGCCCGGCCGGAGTCGCGTTCCTCTACGTGCGGCGCGATCTCGTCGAGCGCCTCGAGCCGACGGTCACGGGCTGGTTCGGACGGGCGAACCCGTTTGCCTATCGCCATGACCTGCTGGATTGGCCTTCGACGGCCGCACGCTTCGAAGGCGGCACGCCGCCGGTTCCGAGCGGCGCCGCGGCGCTGGCCGGCGTGCGGCTGCTGCAGCAGGTTGGATTCGACGAGATCGGCCGGCACGTCGAGCGGCTGGTCGCGCGCTACCGCGCCGAGGCGGACGCGGGTGGCTTCGCGGTACGCACGCCCGCCGACGCGGCGCGACGAGGACCGCTGGTGGTGATCGAGAGCACCGATGGGCCGGCGCTCGTCTCGCGTCTCGCCGCACGCGGTATCGTCGCATCGTGTCGTGGCAATGGCCTGCGCGTCTCGTTCCACGCCTACAACAACGATGACGATGTCGCGATGGTGATCCGGGGGTTGGAGCAGGAGACAGAGCTGCTCGTCAGGGCGCCGGCCGGCGCGCGCCGCGCCATCGTGTAGCGTCGGCATCGTCCGCTCGCGGCCGTCGCGATGCCCCTTGGTTTGAGTATCATGGGCGCCGATGGCGGTCGGCCCCCGGTCGCGCCTCGGTCCCTACGAAATCCACGAGCGTCTCGGCGGCGGCGGGATGGGTGAGGTCTACCGCGCCCGGGATACCCGGCTCGATCGCACCGTCGCGATCAAAGTGATTGCGGCCGATCGAATCACCGACCCGCAGGCGCGTTTGCGCTTCGAACGGGAGGCGCGCGCGGTCGCCGCTCTCAACCACCCGCACATCTGTCACCTCAACGACATCGGTCGACACGACTCCGTCGATTTCCTGGTGATGGAGTACGTCAAGGGCGAGACGCTGGCCGCGCGCCTGGCCCGAGCCGGCACGGCCCTTGCCCTGGCCGAGACGCTCCGGTACGGAATCGAGATCGCCGGAGCGCTGGCCGCGGCCCATCAACGGAACATCGTGCATCGCGATTTGAAGCCGGGCAACATCATGCTGACCACCGCGGGGGTCAAGCTGCTCGACTTCGGTCTCGCCAAGATGCCCGAACCATCCGCGGCAGCGCCGGTATCTCTGTCGACGCTCTCGGCTCCTCGACAGGAGCCGCTCACCAGTGAGGGGAGCATCATCGGCACGTGGCCGTACATGGCGCCGGAGCAGATCGACGGCAGGGCCGTCGACACGCGGGCCGATATCTTTGCGTTCGGCGCCGTCATGTACGAGATGGCGACAGGACGGCGGGCGTTCGAAGGCGAGAGCCACGCCAGCATCATTGCCGCGATCCTGGAACGCGATCCGCCGCCGATTAACGAGCGCCAGCCGACAGCGCCCGCCGCGCTCGAGCGACTCGTCCGCAAGTGCCTGGCGAAAGACCCGGACGCGCGCTGGCAGAGCGCGCTCGATCTCACCGACGAGCTGACGTGGATTGCCGAAGACCGCGCGTCATCACACCAGGCGACCAGGAGCGCCTATGCCCCCGCTCCGTGGCGCCGGATTGCGGCCGCGGTCACGGTGCTCGGCCTCGGCCTCGGCGCGGCCATTGCCTGGAACCTGTCACGCGTCCCGTCGCTTTCGGTTCCGGCGCCGGTGCGACGCTTCGTCATGCAAGCCGCAGACGAGGGCCGGCTCGCCGTACCGCAGCCCAGCTTCGACATTTCCCCCGATGGCCGTGCGCTCGTGTACACCGCAGACAGCGGCAGCGGCATCTCGCTGTACCTGCGGCCGCTCGAACAGTGGGCAGGCCGGAGAATCCCGGGTACCGAACGGGCCTCCGACCCGGCGTTCTCACCTGACGGGCAGTGGATCGCCTTCGCCGATGGTGGCGCCATCAAGAAGGTCTCGGCCACCGCCAACACGCCGCCAGTGACGCTCGCGGAGGCTGCCGGGGTGCTGGATCAGTCGATTGCCTGGCTGTCGAACGACACGATTGTGTTCGGGCAATTCGAAAAGGGACTCGCCCGGATTCCGGCTGGCGGCGGCGCGATCGTCAGGATGACGACGCCGAACCGTGGGCAAGGCGAAGTCGACCACCATTTTCCTCGTCGAGTTCCCGGCCGCAACGTGCTGCTCCTCACCCGGCACATGAAGTCGAACGCCGACACGTTCGACATCGCGGTTCTGCAACTGGACACCGGCACCGTCAAGGTGATCGTGCCCGATGGCTTCGATGCGCGGTACCTGGCGAGCGGCCACCTGGTGTTCGCCCGCGGGCAGTCACTCATGGCTGCGCCGTTCGATCTCGATCGCCTCGAGATGGCCGGTCCGCCAATCGAGCTCACCGAGCGCGTCATGAGCGAGAACAACGTCGCCGGATCCGGAGCCTTCGGTCGGGGAGCGCGCTACGCGATCGCAGACGAGGGCATGCTCGCCTACATTCCACCCGTGTCGCGGACCGGGCGGCGGCTCGCCTGGGTCGGACGCACCGGCGGGCTGGAGCCGCTGCCGCTGGAGCCGCGAGGATTCTCGCGTCCCAGCCTGTCCCCGGACGAAAAGCGCATCGCAGTCCAGATCGAGGAGGACGGCCGCCGCGACATCTGGATCTACGACCTGGAACGCGGTGCACTCACGCCTCTGACAACCGACGGCCAGAGCATGTCGCCAACGTGGGTGCGCGACGGCCGGCGAGTGACGTTCAGCACTGTCAGGGACGGCCGCGAAGAAATCTACTGGCAGCGGCTTGACGGCAGTCCGGCCGAGCTCCTCGTTCGCGAAGAGGCGCGCACATACCCCGGGACATGGTCTCCAGATGGCCGGCGGCTGGTGTTCCTGCGCAACTTGCCCAGCGACGACACCGAGCTGGCATCGTTCGATTTCGCGAAACGGGACACGACCCGGCTGTCTCTCCAGGAGAACGCCCGGCAGCCACAGGTCTCGCCAAATGGGCGGTGGCTGGCGTACGCGTCACAAGCCGGCAGGCCGCAGATTCACGTCGCCGCGCTCGACGGCGAGACGACGCGGCGAATTTCTACGGACGGAGGATTCGCGCCCGTATGGAGCCGTGACGGACGAACCTTGTATTACCGCGGGCTGGCCGGGCTGAATGGCGAAGGGGACATCGTCGCCGTCGATGTCAGCGGACTGCCGACCGCGATCGGCAAAGCGGCGCCCGTCGCGAAGGCGTTGCCGGCGATTCGCGGCGGCGCCTACCATCCCGGATACGATGTCGCGGCCGACGGGCGCCTGCTGATCGTGCAACCGGGTGTTGAGGAAACAATGCCGCTTCGATTCGAGCTCGTCCTGAACTGGTTGGAAGAGCTGAAGCAGCGCGTGCCGGTCGGGAAGTAGAGCAGGTCAGCCAAGGTCTGGCACCGATCAGCCGATCGAACGGCCTGAGACGAGACTATCATTGGGCGCCTGGGGGAATGCTGCATGTCGATCGTCGACGATCTCGTGGAAAATCTGGTCGAACGCAATGCCTTCCGGCTGAGCGGCTCGTTCACCATCACGCTGGTGAGCGGAGGGTTCGCCGTGAACGGACACCTCGTCTCGACGCTTCGCGACCAGCGCAAGAACAAGGACCTGCTCAACATCAACGCGCCGGTCTCGGCCGATATCACGGTTGGCGAGATTGTGATCCCGGTGCCGCAGATCCGCTGATCGGTGTCGGCCGTACGGCCGCAGAGTGAGATTGAGAGGGGCCGACATGTCGGACGTGAATACCTTCATCGATTCGATTGGCAAGGACATCAGCGCCACCGTCTCGCCGCAGATCGAGCGGCTCGCGCAGCAGATCACCACGACGACGGTCGAGCAGTATGGACCGCGCGTGTCCGCGTTCGCCAGCCAGCTGGCCAGGGATGTCATCGCCGAGCAGTCGGCGACGGTTCGCGATTTCGTCACCGCGCTGATCCAGGAAATCTTCCAGCGTTACCGGCCGGAGCTGGCCGGGGAGCTTCACACGCGGGTTGTCGCCGGCGCGCTCGAGGTGACAGGGCGCGACGTCCGGCTCGACCTGAAGCGCCGCGATACCGGCGCGGCGGTATCGTCGCTCGACATTCCGGTCTCGCTGACCATCAAGGTCGATCCGCTCGGCGTGACGCTCAAGAACGCGACCGTCGGCCTCGACGTGATCAAGTAGCGCCAGCCGGCATCATGAAGGTGTTCTGCGTCGGCCTGAACAAGACCGGCACGACGTCGCTCGAGCACCTGCTGATGGCCCTGGGCTACCGTCTCGGCGATCAGCCGTCGGGCGAGCTCCTGCTCGAGGCGTGGGCTCGCCGCGACTTCGCACCGATCGTCGAGCTGGCCCGCACCGCGGACGCCTTCCAGGACATTCCGTTCTCGTTGCCGTTCACCTACCAGGCCATGGATGCGGCGTTCCCGGGCAGCAGATTCATCCTCTCGGTGCGCGACAGCGCCGAGCAGTGGTACGAATCGCTGGTCCGGTTTCACGCAGCGGTTGTGGGACGCGGACGCGTGCCGACCGGCGCTGACCTTCGTGGGTTCGCCTATCGGTATCCAGGCTTCCTGTGGCGGTACCACGAGCTGGTCCACGGCGCGACCGACGCGACCGTCTACGCTCGCGACGCCTACATCCGCCATTACGAGCGGCACAACCGATCGGTCATCGACTACTTCGAAAGCCGTCCCGGCGATCTGCTGGTCCTGAACGTCAAGGCCGCCGACGCTGCCGAAAAGGTGTGCGCCTTTCTCGCGCTCGAGTACACCGGCATCCGGATGCCGGTGCTGAATCAGTCCTGACCGGGCAGCTGCCCGTCGATCTCGAGGTAGACGCGGCCGAGCGCGCCTGCGACGTTCTCGGCGTAACGGTGCAGCGCGGTCCGTGAGCCGAACTGCGCCCTGGCGGGCGCGTCGGCCACCGCCACGCCAGCATCGTGCAGGCGGCGCCCTTCGGCGATCACCTGCTCGATCACCTGACGGTACTCGGCGAGCGCCGCCCTCGAAGTCTCCGCTCGTGACGCCATCACGCCGTGAGCCGGAACGAAGACATCGGCATCGAGCGCCTCGGCGCGGCGCAACACCTCCACCCACTCGGTAGGGAAGCCGTTGGCCATCGACGGGAAGATGCCGCTGATGAACGCCTCGCTCATGAACGCAATCCGCTCCTTTGGCAGGAGGACCTCGAGATCCCCTCCGGTGTGAGCGCGGCCGAGAAAGCGAACGATGGCCTGGCGGCCGCCGAGATCGATGGTCCGGCTGTCACTCACCGTCTCAGCGGGCACGACGACGGATGGCGCGTTCGGACGGCGGGCGGGTGCCGCTGCCTGCTTCTCGAGCGCAGCCTTTGACGAAGGGTGGGCGATGAAGACGGCGGTGTCGGGGAACGCCGAGTCGCCGCCGCGGTGATCGCCATGCTCCGACCCGACGATCACATACTTGATCGGCGTTTTCGTGATCGCCGCGATTGCCGTCACGAGGTCGCCGGTATTCTCGACTGTCCCCTGGCCATCTGCCACGAGCACCGCGTCGGCGCCGATGACGACCAGATTGTTGGCGGTGACACCGGCCTTCGTCGGATCGACGTGCTCGTACATGTAGACGCCGTCGGCGAGACGCGTCATGCGTGGCAGGTCGGCGGACACCGCGGCCGACAGACCGAGCGCCGCCAGCACCGCGGCGAGCGGCCGCTGGCGAGCCCGCAGTTCGAACATGAGACCTCCCTGAATGAGGGCCGCAGCGCCTCCAGCCGGCGATCATTGATCGACGCTGAACACGAGTTCCCCCAGATGGTACGCCGTATCAGTGGGCTGGCTCATGCTGAAGAAGAACACGGCGCCAGACGGTTGAATCGCCATCACCGCCACCCCTGCGAGGTGCACACCAGCCGACGCGCCGGTCCCCACCGGGAAGCTCAGCAGCCGGGGGGGCCGGAACTCCGGCGGGAGCACGAACACTACACCCGCGCTCGAGATGTTGACCCGGCTCACCGAGCCGCGGAGGTGGACCCTGCCCTCGCCGTCGCGCCAGACTTGCAGGCCGGGCACGCCGAACCCGCCGTTGACCCAGTAGCCGGTGGCCTTGCCGCACAGCGTCATCGTCGGCTGCGGCAATGTGAGGCACCGATCGTTCGGCTCCAGCGGATTTTCAGCCACATTGCGCGGCGTCGGGGCCAGCGGCCGCGGCGGCAGCCCGGGCATCGCGCCGCCGAGCGCGAAGCTGCCTGCGTAGCCGAAGCTGTCGGTCCACGTACCTTGCCCGGTAGCCGGACTGACGATACCCGACACCTGGACACCACGAGGTGCGCCGGACGTGACGATGGTGAAATTCACCGACGCGCTGCCGTTCGGGTTGAGTACCACGGTGCCGACGGCACTGCCTCGCGGTCCGGCGCCACACTCGTCATCGAATCCGTGCAGCATGTATCCCGTGGCAACGGTGGTGAGCGTCACCGTCACCTTGTTGCAATACGGCTGCATCTGCCACGTGAATGTCCCCAGCACCTGTGCCGACGCGCTGGATGCGCCGAGCGCCATTGCGCCGAGCGCGATCATCAACCTGCCCACTGGACCCGCTGTTCCAATCGTCATCCCGATCTCCTTCACTAGCCGAATCGGAATTGCGACCGGTGTGCCGCCAGCCGGCAGCGGGTGTCGGGCTACTTCTTCTGCTCGGTCGTGAGCGCGTCGAGGCGGCGCCGCAGTTCGTCGATCGCGCGCGCCTGCTCGTCGATGATGCGCTGCTGCCTCTGCAGCTCGTTGAGCAGGAGCACTGGCAGCTTGTGGTACGCGACCGTCTCGATCTGCCCATCCGCACCGGTGACCGCGAGCTCGGGGAACACCGCGGCTACGTCTTCGGCAACCAGGCCGAAGTCGAGTGGCTTCGATCCGTCGGCCGCGGCCTGCTTGTAGCGGAACGTGACCGGCCGAAGCGCGAACAGCCGCGAGCTCAGCTCGCCCATGTCGGCGATGTCCTCCTTGAACCGGCGCGATGACGAGGTCGTGCCCAGCTGTCCATCCGTGCCGACCAGCACCGGGATCGCCGCCGTCGCCGTCGTCACGCCGCGCACGCCGGCGACGAACGCACGAGTCTGGGTCTCGCCGATCCGGATCGTGGAATCGTCGGCAGCCTGTCCCGGGTTGCCGATGTCGATGTTCCGGAAGCCGAAGGTGAGATTGCTTCCGGCGTTCTGTCCGACCCCGATGTTCTGTCCGGCTGTGCTGTTGAACAGCGCCCCGGAACCGAGCGCCGTGTTGCCGCTGCCGGCGGTGTTCATGCGCAGCGACAGCCGGCCGAGCGCGGTGTTGTCGGCGCCGCTGACCAATGACGCCGCTGCACCATCGCCAAGCGCGGTGTTCCAGAATCCGGTCGTGAGGGAGATCAGGGCACTCGATCCGATCCCGGTGTTCGCGCCGCTCGAGGCCGTCACCGATTGCAGCGCCGCCGAGCCGATGGCGGTGTTGTCGAGGCCCGAGACGTTGTCGCGCAGCGCGTTGTTGCCGACCGCGGTGTTGCGGATGGCCGTCGTATTGCCCCCGGCGCCGGTGCCAAGCGCGGCGATTACCCCGCCGCCGGAGCAGGTCGCGGTGCCGGCCGCGGAGACGCCGGTGAAGTAGCTGCCGCGTGGGCAGGTTGTCGTGACGCGGCGCTGGACTTCGGTGGTGTTGATATCGGCCGCGCCGACCGTCCCGTCGATGATCGTCGTGGTGGTGACGGTGTTCGGGGCCAGCGCGGCGGCCGGGACCGTCGGCGCCGGGCGAGCTGGAAGCCCGCTCGCCGCGCCGCCGAAGACCGCCGTGCCGCTGTTGCCGGAGCTGTCGGACCACGACGCGTCCAGCGACGGGAGAGTAATGCGCGCAGCGACGTGCACCGGCTGCCCGCCCGGCATGTTGACGATGTTGAGCCCCAGGCCGATCGTGCCGTCAGGGTTCGGGGTGGCCAGGCCGACGAGCGGCGCCCGCTCGGCCGCGCCGCACTGGTCGTCGAACCCATCGAGCAGGTACACCGAGCCCTGCTGCACGACCGTCACCGACACGACATTGCAGAACGGCTGCAGCTGCCACGAGAAGGTGCCAAGCGATTGGGCGAACCCGGTGGACGACAACACCAACAACGCAGCGGCCAGCGAGACGATTCGACGCATGGGTCCCCCTTGAAGGAAGCGGCGACAATACCCATCCGTGTATCGGCTCTTGCCCGGATCGGGCGCAGAGCGCCCAATCAGGCCGGCGAGGGTCCGACTGCGGGCAGTGATACTTCGAGCAGCTCGAGATCCGGCGTCGCATCGCCGAGCGTGGTGTCAAGCCCCGGCGGTACCACGTAGGCGTCGCCTTCCTCGAGCGCGTGCGTGCCCTGGCCGGCGGCGTCCAGCGTCAATGCACCCGCGAGCACGAACGTGAACAGGATGTCCGCGCCATGCGTTGTTGCGGCGCGCGGCAGCGGGCCGTGCGGGCGCGCGACGATCACCGAAGCTACGCCGCCGGTTGCGTCGGCAATGCCGGTATCCCGCGCGACGAAGCCGGGAATCCGCCACGGCCGCCAGACCGCGTCCTTTGCCTCGCTGCGGCAGAACCGCTGCCCTCCAAAGAGGCGCTCCGGCCGCAGCGCCGCCGTCGGCAGCGTCATCGCGTGATCGATCGTCGTCAGGTGCGCGGCGGGAACGCCGACTTCGATGACCTGGAGGTTCGCCGAGCTCTCGAGGACGCGATGGCGGATCTCGGGGGGCTGGATGACGCAGTCGCGCGGGCCCAGCACGAAGGGCGGCCCCTGATCCTCGTAGACCAGGCGCACCCAGCCGCTGTAGCAGAAGATCAGCTGAAAGCCGACAGTGTGGTAGTGGACCATGTCTGGCACCGGTCCGGCGTCGGGAATGCGGATGTGCGAGGCGATGATGCTGCCGCCGAGCCGGCCGGGAATCAGGTCGCGGTAGTGCATGCCGGCGCGCCCGATCACCCAGGGCGAGGCGTCCTTGAGCCTGCGCACCATGAAGGCGTGCGCGGTGGGCGGGGTCTCGAAATGCCGGCTCGCCTCGACGAGGTGAACGCGGACGCCGTTCGGCGCGACCAGTTCACGCGTGCCGCCCGCGAGCGCGTCGGGATCGGCGCAGAGCAGCCGTAACTCCGCGGGCGGCGCCGCCGAGCCCCGATCCAGGCGCAGGCGCACGCCGTGGCCCGACAGAGTGGCAACGGCCGGGTCGTCGGCGGGATAGATGGTGTCGAGACGGAAGCCAAGCGAGCGTTCGAGGAAGGCGATGTCAGCGGCGAGGTCGGCGGACGGCAGGCAGACTTCGGCCGCGGATTCATCCGGGAACGGCATGGCGGGAAGACTAACAGGTTGCTGAAAAAGCCAGCAACCGGGTACTCGGCAAAGGCAGAAGGCAAAAGGCAAAAGGCAGAAGGCAGAAGGCAGAAGGAACTCGCAACAGATTCTGTTGCGCAACAGAAAACGTTGCGTTAGAGTAGGAGCGTGCCGGTCACGACCGCAGCCAAGGTGGAAGCGCTCAGCGTCGACTTCCGGTCGGCGGCCCGGCTCGCAGACATGCTCGGCGTCAGCCGCTCGCAGGTGACGCGCTGGCTGCGCGGCTCGGGCATCGACCCGGAGAACGCCGAGAAAGTCGATCTCCTGGAGCTCGTCTGGAGCAACCTGTTGCGGCTGTACGACCGCGACGCGGCGTTGGCGTGGCTGTTCGGGCTGAACCCCATGCTCGGCGACCGGCGGCCGATCGACCTGATCCGGACTGGCCGAATCGAGGAGCTGATGCGCGCCATTCGCGCCGAGCGCGGCGATACGTTCGCGTGATTCTCTATCGCTGCTTCGCGTGGGACGAGCGGGCACGGCCGGACGCAGCGGACGGGCCGCTCTGGTTTCCCCGTTCCTACCAGGGAGACGGCCGCCACGACAATCCCGAACTCTACGCCTGCCTCTACCTGGCCGACCGGCCGCTTTCGTGTGTCGTGGAACAGCTCGCCCGCTTCCGCACGCAGCGTCTGACCGCCGGATTGCTGCGTCGCCGCGGACTGCCTCTGGCGATTGCCGAGATCGAGCTGGACCCGGCTGCGGAGTTGATCGACCTCGACGATCCGCAGGTCCTCGCCACCCATCAGCTGCGGCCTTCGGCCATCGCCACGCGGGACAGGCACGTGACGCAGCCTCAAGCGCGCCGCCTCTTCCGAAACCGGCGCGCGGCTGCAGGACTTCGATGGTGGTCGACCTACGAGGCGCTCTGGGCCAATGTGACCGTGTTCGATCGGGCCGGCCCGAAGCTTCGCCTGGCCGCCTTGCGCGCGCTCACGCTCGACGATCCGGCCGTCAGTGATGCCGCGCAGTTTTTCGCGATGCAGGTCGGGGAGAAGGCATTGGCCGCGCGACCATCCGAACGAGCGTGACATCCGCCCGGCGCCTGCTCTATGCTCGCCCGCGAGGTGCCCCCAATGAGTCGTTCGATTTTCGTTCACATCGTGTCCGCCGGCGTCCTCGTTCTCGCCCTCGCCGGATCCATTTCCGCGCAGTCTTCCTCGCCCTTCAAGATCGAGGGCACGCTCAACGACTACACCGATGCGTCCAATGCGACCGCGGGGCCGTGGCACATCACCGCGGAGTGGTCGGCCGAGTTGAGGGGCCGCTCCGGTCATGTGGACTTCCTCGCGAGCCTCACGATGGTGCGCTCCCAGTCCGGCGCGTCGTCGCATACGCACCACGTCTCGCTGAGCGATGCGACGGTTACGCCGATCGCCGGCGGCCACCGTATCTCAGGCGACGTCGTGGTCACGACGAATGGCACCGTCGGGTTTTCCGGCTCGCATCTCGACGTCGACATCACCGGCGGGACGACGCTGCCGCTCTCGAACATCAAGTTGACGTTTACCGGCCCGGCAGCCGGGCACTTCGGCGAAGGGCCCATCGAAGGCGTGGTGTCGCTGCAGCGCTGACGCGGCCCGCGCCGGCGCGGTAATCCACAGAAAAACAGCCCGCATCCCGCGGGCTGTTTCGCTTGACATATTCCGATATAGGAATGTATAAGTGGCTCATGGCGCGTGCCGCAACCACCTCGGACCCCTTCAACGCCATCGCCGAGCCGCGGCGCCGCCACATTCTCGAGTTCCTGGCGGGAGAGGAGCGGAGTGTCGGTGACATCGCCGACGAGCTGGAACTCAATCAGCCGTCGGTGTCGAAGCACCTGCACGTGCTCCTCGACGTGGGGCTGGTCTCGGCGCGGCGCGAGGGAAAGCGGACGATGTATCGCACCAATCCCGAGCCGCTGCAGGGGGTCCATGAGTGGTGCGGCATGTTCGCCCGCTACTGGCGCGGTCAGCTGCGCCGCATCAAGAGACACGCGGAGGGCAAATCATGACGACGATGGTTTCAAGCACGGAGCAGGCGGCGCTGGTGATCGCGGAAGAGATTCAGGTCGAGGCGTCACTCGAGACCACGTTTGCCTCGCTCTTGGTCCAGTTGGGCCGGCAGAACGAAACGCCGGAGGGCAAGCCGCTACCGATGATTCTCGAGCCGCGGCCGGGCGGCCGCTGGTACCGCGACCTCGGTGGCGACAACGGTCACCTCTGGGGTGTAGTGCAGAGCATCAAGCGGCCGGTCCTCCTCGAAATTTGGGGGCCGCTCTTCATCTCGACAGGAACGACGTCGAACGTGATCTACCGCCTCTCGGAGTCGGACGGCGGCACGCTCATCACGTTCCGGCACTCGCTCGTTGGCCCGGTGCCCGACGAATTCCGGCAGCACATGGCGCCTGGCTGGTCGGCGATTCACCGCCGCGTCAAGGCCGCCGCTGAAGCCACTCGGTAGGAGGTTCCCATGAGGTTGATCGATCCGATTCTTGCGGAGCTGGAACAGGAAGCGCTTGCGACGCGTCGCGTGCTGGCCCGCGTCCCCGATGCACACCTGGCATGGCGGCCGCATCCGAAGTCGTTCTCGCTCGGGCAACTCGCACTGCACGTCGCCACCATCCCCGGTAACGTCGCCAAGCTCGCAGCCCTCGAGGGCCTCTCCGATCCGCCGCAGTTCGTGCAGCCGGCGGCGACGAGTGCCGCCGAACTCGTGCCCGCGTTCGAAGCGAGCCTTGCCCAGGCGCGCCAGGTGCTCGGTACCTTCGATGACGCCGCGATGGCTGGAACGTGGCGGCTCATGTCTGGCGACCGCGAGCTGCTGGCGTTGCCGCGAGCGGCGGTGCTGCGGACCATCCTCCTGAACCACTGGTACCACCATCGCGGGCAGCTGCTCGTCTACTTGCGCTGTCACGACGTGCCGCTACCGTCGGTCTATGGCCCGACGGCGGATGAGAACCCGTTCGCGCTGGAAGCGACCGCTTCCGTTTGACCGCGACGAGGTGACGACCGGCCCGGACGTCTCGGCGCCGGGCCGGCATCTCCGGTTGGGCCGCGGTCCCACCCTTCGTCCTTCGAGAGTTTGGGACCGCGACCGCCGGGGTGTTGCACGGATGCTATGTTGGCGGGATGCGATGGCGCGTCGCCCTGATTGTCCTGCTCCTCGGCTCCGCCGCCCTGCCGGGTTCGGCTGAGCGCCTGCCGAAGGGTGTCTCCCCGACTCATTACGATCTGTGGTTCGAACCGGATCTCGCGCGCGCGACGTTTCGCGGACGCGAGTCGATTCGCATATCGCTCGACGCGCCGCGCCAGGCGATCACATTGAACGCGGCGGAGATCACGTTCGAGCGCGTGAGTGTCGAAGACGCCGTCGGAACGCAGGATGCGAGCGTCACGACCGACGAGGCTGCGGAGACCGCGACCCTGACCGTGCCGCGGGCCGTCCCGAAGGGAACCGCGACGATTCACGTCACCTATACCGGCCTGCTGAACGACAAGCTGCGCGGGTTCTACCTGAGCGAGGCCAACGGGCGGCGCTACGCGGTGAGCCAGATGGAAGCGACCGACGCCCGGCGTGCGTTCCCCTCATTCGACGAGCCGGCGCAGAAAGCCACCTTCGCGGTCACCCTGATGGTGGACGCCGGCGACACCGCCATCTCGAACGGCCGCCAGGTCTCCGACACACCAGGGCCGGAGCCGGGCAAGCACACCGTGGCCTTCGCGACGACCCCGAAGATGTCGACGTATCTCGTCGCGCTCATCGTCGGCGATTTCGTGTGCCGGACCGGGGCGGCCGGATCGACGCCGATCCGCGTGTGCGCCACGCCTGACAAGGTCGGCTTGACTGGCTTCGCCCTGACCGCAGCGGAGCAGCAGGTGACGTTCTTCGGCCAGTATTTCGGAATCCCGTATCCCTACGAGAAGCTCGACATCATCGGCATCCCGGACTTCGCCGCCGGAGCGATGGAAAACGCCGGGGCAATCACGTTCCGCGAGCGGCTCCTGCTCGCCGACGAGAAGACCGCGTCGATGCAGGTCAAGAAGGACGTGGCGGCGGTGACGGCGCATGAGATCGCGCACCAGTGGTTCGGCGATCTCGTCACGATGAAGTGGTGGGACGACATCTGGCTGAACGAGGGCTTCGCGACATGGGCGGCCAACAAGCCGCTGGCCGCGTGGAAACCCGAATGGCGGATGGAGCTGAACGCCGCCGCCGAAACCCAGACCGCGCTCGGCCTCGACGCGCTGAACGCCACGCGATCGATTCGCACCGAGGTCGAGACGCCGGCCGAGATCAACGAGGTCTTCGACCCGATTGCCTACGAAAAGACCTCCGGCGTGCTGAACATGCTCGAGGCCTATGTTGGTCCCGAGAAGTTCCGCGAGGGCGTGTCCTCGTACCTGTCGAAGTACTCCACTGGCAACGCCGCCGGCGAAGATTTCTGGACCGAGATGACCCGGGTCACCGAGAAGCCGGTCAACCGGGTCATGAAGAGCTTCGTCGAGCAGCCGGGCGCGCCGCTGCTCGCGGTGCGAACCCGCTGCGTCGGCGATGCAACCGAGGTCACGGTCCGGCAACAGCGGTATGTCGGGACGCCCGGGGCCGCGGCCATCCGGCAGCAATGGACGCTGCCGGTGTGCGTGAAGACCGGCGCCGGGGCCGCCACCTGCTCGATCGTCAGCGAGGCCGAGCAGACGATTCGCGCCCCAGGCTGCGGCGCCGCCATGGTCAATGCCGACGCGCGCGGCTACTACATCACGGAGTACGAGCCGGCGGCCCTCTCGGCGCTGGCCACGAGGACGCCGCCGCTCACCTCCTCCGAGCGAATCAGCCTGCTCGGCGACGAATGGCGCCTGGTTGCCGCCGGCCGCCACGATGTCGGGACCTACCTGGATCTGGCCGCTGCGTTCGCCGGTGACCCGACGCCGGCGGTCCTCACCGAAGCGGCCCGCCGCCTCGGGTTCGTGGGCCAGGGCATCGCCGGATCCTCCGAGCGCGAACGCTTCTCGGCGTGGGTGAGCCGCACCTATCGTCCGGTGCTCGAGCGTGTCGGAATCGACCCTTCGGCGAAAGACGACGAGGACACCAACAGCCGGCGCGGCGTGTTGTGGCAGCTGCTGACCAGTGATGCCGAGCTCCAGGCGCGCGCCAAGACAATGGCCCGCGCCTACATGTCGGATCCCGCGTCGCTGCCGCCGACGCTGGTGGCGCCGCTCCTCCAGGTCGCCGCGGCGGGAGGCGATCAGGCGCTGTACGACGCCTACCTGCAGCGGATGAAGGCGGCCACCAAGGCGCCCGAAGAGTTCTACCGCTACTTCAACGCGCTCGGTCTGTTTCGCGACCCGGCGTTGATCGAGCGGACGCTGCGCTACTCGATCTCGGGCGAGGTCCGGTCGCAGGACACGCCGCTCCTCCTCGCCCAGATGCTGGCGTCGCCGGCAGCTCGCGACGCGTCGTGGGCATTCGTACAACGCGAATGGCCCGCGCTCACCGCCAAGGTCGGGGTCTTCCAGGGGCTGCCGGCGATCGTCGGCTCGCTCGGAGGCTTCTGTTCGACCGAGCGGGCCGCCGAGATCCGGACGTTCTTCGCGTCGCGCCCGGTGCCCGAAGCGGCTCGCAGCCTGCAGCAGGCGCTCGAGCGGATTGAGACGTGCGCGGCGCTGCGGGCCCGGCAGGAAGAGCCCCTGAAGGAATGGCTTGAAAAGCGCTGAGGAGTGGCAAGGCAAAAGGCAAAAGGCAAAAGGCAGAAGGCAGAAGGCAGAAGGCACAAGGCACAGGGCAGCTTGTCTCGCCGTAGCCTTCGGCGGAGGCGGGCGGTAGACTGCGGGTGAATGGCTCGATCCCGGATGGATCAGGTTCGCTTGACGGTCAACGGCCGCGACTACACGGTGGACGTCGATCCGGCGACACCGCTGTTGTACGTGCTCGGCGAAGAACTGCAGCTGCGCGGCCCGAAGTTCGGGTGCGGCCTCGGCCAGTGCGGCGCCTGCACGGTGATCGCGCGAGGCGCGGCAATTCGATCGTGTGTTACGCCGGTCTCCGCCGTCGAGGGGGCGGAGATCGTCACGCTCGAAGGCCTCGGCACGCCTGACAAGCCGCATCCGATCCAGCAGGCGTTTATCGACGAGCAGGCGGCGCAGTGCGGGTTCTGCCTGAGCGGTGTGATCCTGTCGGCAAAGGCGCTCCTCGATCGGCAGCCGAATGCCACCGACACGGAGCTGCGGCAGGCACTGGGCGGCGTGCTCTGCCGGTGCTTCACGCACGCCCGCATGTTCAGGGCGATCAGGCGCTACCAGCAGGGGCTGAAGGCATGAACCGCCGCGACTTCCTCGCGCGATCGGGCGGCCTCGTCGTCAGCCTGGCGTCGGCCGAGGCGCTGGCGCCGTTTGGCAAGCCCCAGGAGTTCAGCGGCCGCGCCCGCGCCGGCGATCCCGACGCGAGCCGTGTGGACACCTGGATCGGCATTGCCGCCGACGGACGCGTTACCGCGCGGACCGGCAAGTGCGAGCTCGGCCAGGGGATCTTCACGGCGCAGCTGCAGCTGATCGCCGAGGAGCTCGCGGTCCCGATCGATCGCATAACCCTCGTGCAATGCGACACCGCGCTCACGCCGGATCAGGGAACGACCTCCGGCAGCCAGTCGTCGCCGACAAACTTCAACGATCGCAACCTCGCGCTCGCGTGCGCGACCGCGCGGGGCGCGCTGGTGCGCCTCGCGGCCGAGCGGATGGGCGTTCCCGCCGAGCGGCTGACGGCCGCTGAGGGTGCAGTCCAGGAAAGTGGCGCCGGCGGAAAACGCTTCACCTATGGCGAGCTGCTGCGAGGACAGCGTTTCGAGCTGGCGCTGGATCCGGCTGCGAAGAGACAGCCGCCCGCAACGTGGAAAGTCCTGGGATCGTCTGTTCCGCGCGCCGACCTGCCGGCGCTCGTCACCGGGACCCTCGAGTTCGTCCACAACGTCCACGTCGACGGCATGGTCCATGGTCGCGTCGTCCGTCCGCCGTCGATGGGCGCGACGCTCGAGCGGGTAGACGAAGGCTCGGTGTCGTCGATGCCCGGGTTCGTCGCCGTGGTTCGCAAGGCGAACTTCCTCGGTGTCGTCTGCGAAAAGCCGTGGCAGGCCGTTCAGGCGGCGCGGGCGTTGAAGGCCACCTGGAAAGCAGGACCCGAGCTGCCGGCACAGGATGGGTTCTACGAGTTCATGCGGCGCCAGCCCGCGCGTGACACGCGGGTGGTGGACTCGGGCGACGTGGACGCCGCGCTCGCGAAGGCGGCGCGGGTGATCAGGGCCACCTACCTTCATCCCTACCAGGCGCACGGATCGATGGGCGCATCCTGCGCGGTCGCCGACGTGCGCGGCTCGCGCGCCACGATCTGGTCGGCGACGCAGTCCGCGTATCCCACACGTGATACGGCCGCGATGATCCTCGGAGTCAAGCCTGACGACGTCCACGTGATCTTCACGCGCGGCCCGGGATGCTACGGACTGAACGGCGCCGATACGGTTTCCTACGACGCCGCCGTGATGTCGCAGGCCGTCAGGCGCCCGGTGAAGGTGCAGCTCTCGCGCGAGGACGAGCTCGGGTGGGAGAACTTCGGCTACGCGTACGTGATCGATCTCGCCGCGGGGCTCGACGCGGCCGGTACGATCACCGCGTGGAATTGTGAGTCGTGGAACACCGTGCGCGGCGGGAGACCCGGCTATCAGACACCCGGCAACGTGATTACCGGCTCGCTGCTCGGATTCGAGGCGGCGCCATTTACGCCACGGGCACAGGCGCCCGCGCCCGCCAGCTTCAACAACGGCAGCAACGCCGTCCCCTCGTACATGCGCGGGGCGATTGGCGGCACAAACCGCGGTACGGGAATCGTGGCGAGCGAACGGGTGCTCACGCACGCCATCGCGTCTCCGTTCTTCACCGGCCCGCTGCGCTCGCCGAGCCGCCTGCAGAACACCTTCGCGCACGAGTCATTCGTGGACGAGCTTGCCGCCGCGGCCGGCGAAGATCCCGTGCAGTTCCGGCTGCGGCATCTCGCCGATCGGCGCCTGATCGACGTCATTGCCGCGGCGGCGAAGGCCGGGCAGTGGGAGACACGCCCCTCGCCAAAACGCGGCCAGGCCCAGGGCGTCCAGACGGGACGCGGCATGGCCGCCGTGTTGTACGAAGGCGACAACGGATACTGCGCGTTGGTTGCCGAGGTATCGGTCGATCCGCGGGACGGATCGATTCGAGTGACGCGGCTGGTGGGCGCGCAGGATTGCGGCGCGATTTCGTCGCCGGACGGGATGCGCAACCAGATCGAGGGCGGCGCGCTGCAGGGACTGAGCCGCGCGCTTGGCGAAGCCGTGACCTGGGACGGCGCGAAAGTGACGTCGGTAGACTGGCGGACATATCACAGCCTGTCGATGGGCGCGGAGATGCCGGTCGTGGAGAGTGTCCTCATCAACCGCCCCGATCGCGAGGCGATGGGCGCGGGCGAGACCACCATCACCCTCACCGCCGCGGCGGTCGCCAACGCCGTCTTCGACGCGACCGGGGCCCGCCTCCGCGAGGTGCCGTTCACGCCCGAGCGCGTCCTCGCAGCGCTGGCGCGGCGCTCGCCGCCGCCTTCACGCCCGTGAGCGACCCGATCGTTCGCATCCGTCGGGCGGCGCCGGCCGACCGGACCCGCCTTGGCGAGATGGCGGGCAAGCTCGTTCGCATGCACCACGGCTTCGATCGCGATCGATTCCTGGGGCTCGACAACGTGGAAGAGGGCTACGGCCGCTGGCTGGTGAGGGAGAGCGCCCGCGATCAGGCGCTGGTCCTGGTGGCGGAACGCGGCGATGGCGCGATCGTCGGCTACCTGTACGCGACCTCGGAGGGCATCTCCTGGGAAGATCTGTGCGGGCCGTGTGGCTACCTCCACGACCTCTGGATCGAGGACGATGCGCGCCGGGCCGGCGCGGCCACAGCGCTGATCGAGTCGGCCTGCGCGCACTTCAAGGAGCGCGGGCTGCCGCGCGTAGTGCTCATGACCGCCAGCCGTAACGGCGGCGCCCATGCGGCCTTCGCGAAGCTCGGGTTCCGCGACACCATGATCGAGATGACCCGCGAGCTCGGCGAAGACACCTGATCGCGCACTCCGCTGACCGTGGTTTCAGAGGTAGAATCCGCCGCGTGTCGCCGGTTTCCGCCACCCATTCGCAGCTGATTTACGACGCGCTCAAGAACTGCGGCGTCCGGCTCATGTCGGCGCTGCCCGAAACCTGGCTCGTGCACCTGATCCGGCTTGCCGAGGACGACCCGGAGATGACGCTGGTCCGGCTGGCCAAGGAGGAGGAAGGTGTCGGCATCTCCGCCGGCGCCCACCTGGCCGGGGTCAAGTCGGCGATGCTGATGCAGAACCACGGGTTCCTCGCCTCGGTGAACGGCATCGTGTCGTGCGCCCAGCTCTATCGCATCCCACTGCTGATGCTGATCAGCCACCGCGGCGAATTCGGGGAGCGCGACCCGTGGCAGACGGAGGGCGGCGGCGTGACCGAGGACCTGCTCCGGGCACTGCGCATCCCGTTCGCGCTGCTCGACCGGCCGGATCACGTGGCGCACCGCATTGCCAAGGCGCAGACGCTTGCGCTGTCGTCCAACAAGCCAGTCGCGCTGCTGCTCTGCCGCGACCTGATGTGGGAGGATTGACCCACAGACGGCGGGCCTGCAGCTTCCATCAGCTGTCTGATCCGCTGGCGTGTGGGCTAACGGAGGGGAGTTTGAGCGGATCGACATTTCATGCGGGTGGATTGAGGGGTTAGATGCGCCGGCTCGACGCTCTGAACGCCATCTATCCGAAGATCGAGAACCTGATCGTCGTGACGATCATGGGCGCGGTCGCGGCGGAGCTGCAGTCGATCGGCCATCGACCGAACTTTTTCTACCTCCAGCACGCGATGGGCCTGGCTTCGTCGATGGGGCTCGGCATCGCACTGTCCCAGCCGGAGCGACAGGTCATTGTCTTAGACGGTGACGGCTCGATCCTGATGAACCTCGGCGGATTGACGACGCTGGCGCGTTACCGGCCGCGAAACCTGGTGCACGTGGTCTTCGACAACGAGAGCCTGCTCTCGGTGGGCGGTTTCCCCACCGCGACCGCGACCGGCAGCGACATCGCCGGCATTGCTGCCGCCTCGGGTGTGCCGCGGACCGCCGCCGTGGACACGCTCGACGCGTTCGAGCGCGTCTTCGACGAAGCGCTCGCCGCTCGGGATCTCACGACGATTGTCGCCAAGGTCGATGCCGTCGGGCCGGCGAAATTCGTCACCGATCTCGGCCTGCTCGAAAACCGCTTCGCGTTTGCCCGCGCGCTGCGAAGGGAGCCAACCGCATGAGCGTTCTCGCCCAGTTGATCGACGCGCTCGCCTCGGGCGCGGTGCGGGTAGTGGATCTGTCGCAGCCGCTCGGTCCCGACACACCGGTAATCGGCCTGCCCGAGATCTTCGCGCCGTCGCCCGGCGTGTCGATAGAGACGATCTCGAGGTACGACGAGAGGGGCCCGGCGTGGTACTGGAACACCCTCCGCTTCGGCGAGCACACCGGCACGCATTTCGATGCGCCGGTGCACTGGATCACCGGCAGAGACGTGCCGAACGGATCGTGCGACACGATCCCGGCTCACCGCTTCGTTGGGCCGGCCTGCGTGATCGACATCACCGCCGATGCGGCGGCCAACGAGGATTACCTGCTCACGGTCGAGGGGCTGGAAGCGTGGGAATGGACGCACGGGCGGATCCCAGCCGGCGCGTGGGTGCTGTTGCGGTCCGGCTGGAGCGCGCGTGGTTCGCGCGAGGCGTTCATCAACGCGCGGGATGACGGTCCGCACAGCCCCGGCTTCGATGCTGCCGCGTCGCGGTGGCTGGCCCACGAGCGCGACGTGCTCGGCGTCGGCGTCGAGACGATCGGCACCGATGCCGGACAGGCCGGCCGGTTGGATCCGCCGTTTCCGAATCACTCGACCATGCACGGTGCCGGCAAGTTCGGGCTGGCCAGCCTGACCAATCTCGACGCGCTCCCCCCGACGGGCGCGGTGTTGATCGCCGCCCCTCTGAAGATCGTCAACGGCAGCGGCAGCCCGGTGCGGGTCCTGGCGCTCGTGCCGTCGAGCTGAACCGCCCGGTTCGCTTCTGCTTTGTGCCTTGTGCCTTGTGCCTTTTGCCTTTTGCCTTGACGTCCAGGCTGCGTTCTTCAGCAGCCTGTCGCCGAAGAGGTAGACTGAGCCCGCGATGCCGCGCTACTCGAACGAGCGGGTCGAGACCGACGTCAGAACGACGACCTTGCCGGCCGGCTACTACACGTCGCCGCAGTACTTCGCCCGCGAGCAGGAGCGGTTGTTCCGCCAACTCTGGCTGTTCGTCGGTCGCGACGACGACGCGCCCGCCGCGGGGTGTTATGTGACACATCGCATCGCCGGCGCCGAGGTGCTCATCGTCCGTGACGAGGCGGGGACGCTCCGCGCCTTCCATAACGTCTGCCGCCATCGTGGAACGCTGCTCTGTCCGGAAGCGGCCGGACAGGTCCGCGGCTTCGTGCAATGCGCCTATCACTCGTGGACCTACCGCCTCGACGGCTCGCTGCACAAGGCTCCGCACATGGAGAAGGTCAGCGGCTTCCGGGTGGACGACTGGCCGCTGGTGCCTATCGCGCTCGACGTCTGGGACGGCAACGTCTTCATCCACCTTGGCGATCCGTCCGGGCCGCGGCCCTCTCTGCCCGAGTACCTCGACGGCGTCGACACGCGATTCCGGAACTGGCGGATGGGAGAGCTGCGCACGGTAGCCACGCGCACCTACCAATTGCGCGCGAACTGGAAGCTGATCATCGCGAACTATCACGAGTGCCTGCACTGCGCGAATGCGCACCCTCAGCTCGTCAAGCTGTCGCATCCGCTCTCCGGCGACAACGAGCCGCCGCACCCGACCTGGCTCGGCGCGGCAATGGACCTGATGCCGGGCTGCGTGACGCTGTCCACGCGAAGCGAACCGCTGCGCGCGCCATTGCCCGGCCTCGACGAGGAGCAGCGGCGGCGCGTCTACTACTACGCGCTGCTGCCGATGCTGCTGATCAACCCGCACCCCGACTACGTGATCACGTTCATGCTGAACGCGATCGGGCCCGATCGCACGGACATCACCTGCCACTGGTTGATGCACCCGGATGAGATCGCGCGGCCGGGCTTCGACCCGAGCGATGCCGTGGACTTCTGGGACGTGACGAACCGCCAGGATTGGGCGCTCTCGGACCGGGCCCAGGCGGGCATTTCGTCGATGGGGTACCGGCCGGGACCGTACTCGAATCGCGAGGAGCTCCTGTCGGCGTTCGACCGGTGGGTGATCGACCGGGTCGGCGAGCTGTGATGCGAGGCGCGGCGGCCTGAGGGCCGGTTTCGGCAAAGGATGCGGCCAGCGATGCGAAAACTCGACATCTTCACCCACATCATGCCGCCGGCATATCACGCGCGGCTGATGACTGTGGCGCCTGACTTCGCCGACGTCGGCAAGCGGATGCGCAACCTGCCAATGCTGGTCGACCTCGACCTGCGGTTCCGGGTCATGGATCGGTTCGACGACTACCAGCAGATCCTTTCACTGCCCACACCGCCGATCGAGGTGATGGCCTCGGGACAGGACGCGATCGATCTCGCCAAGGCCGCCAACGACGGCATGGCGGAACTGGTCGCGCGGCATCCCGAGCGGTTTCCGGGCTTCGTCTGCTCGCTGCCGCTGGGCGATCCTGACGCGGCGATGACGGAGTTGCGGCGCGCGATCGACACGCTAGGGGCTCGAGGCGTTCAGTTCTTCAGCAACGTCCGAGGCGCTCCGCCGACATCCCCGGAGATGCTGCCGCTGTTCGAGGCGATGACCGGCTACGACCTGCCAATCTGGCTGCACCCCTACCGCGGCCCGACCACCTCGGACTACGCCACCGAGGAACGATCGCAGTTCGAGATCTTCTGGACGTTCGGCTGGCCCTACGAGACCAGCGTCGCGATGTCGCGAATGGTGTTCGCGGGGTTGTTCGATCGCTGGCCGTCGCTCAAGGTCATCACCCACCACATGGGCGCGATGGCGCCGTACTTTGCGGGCCGCGTCGGCCCGGGCTGGGATCAACTCGGCGCCAGGACCAGCGATCCAAACGGCGCCGAGGCGCTTTCGCGCCTTCGCCGCCGCCCGATCGACTACTTCCGGATGTTCTACGCCGACACGGCACTGTTCGGCGCCTACGACGCGACGGTCTGCGGCCTTGCCTTCTTCGGCCCGGCGCATGTCGTCTTCGCGTCGGATGCGCCGTTCGATCCTGAGGGTGGTCCGATGTACATCCGCGAAACAATAGCCATCATCGATCGGCTGCCGGTCAGCGATGAAGAGCGCCGGCAGATTTACTTCGGGAACGCCGTCCGGCTGCTGAAGCTCTGAAGGAGTCTCGAATGCTGGCGCAGTCGTTCGTCGAGTACTCATTGGTTGCCAGCGCGTCAGAAGCAATGCAGCGCGGCCGAATCCTTGTCGAAGGGTGGATCGGATCGCTGTCGTCCGGACAGTGGGCGGTGGTCGGCGGGGTGATCCTGTTCGGCCTGGCAATCCGATCGATCCGCCGTTCGAGTTGAGACATGCGCCTCTTGAGCCTCTGAGCCTCTCCCGCCTCACCTCGCGCCGCGTGATAGAGTCGCGCCGTTTGCACTCGGAGGAGGCTCCCATGGACCATCGGCGCGCACTCGGCATGGCCTTGCTCGTTCTCGGCCTCGTCGCTCCAGGATTTCTTCGAGCTCAGGCCACGCCGCCGATCGCTCCGGATTCGTACCAGCAACTCAGGTTCCGCTACATTGGTCCAGTCGGGAACCGTATCATCGCGATCGCCGGCGTGCCTGGCGATCCGGCTGTCTATTACGCCGGCGCCGCGTCTGGCGGCATCTTCAAGACCACGGACAACGGCTCCCATTGGACCGCGATCTTCGACGACCAGCCGGTCTCGTCCATTGGCTCGCTCGCGGTGGCGCCGTCCGATCCGAACGTGATCTGGGCGGGCACCGGCGAGGCGTTCATCCGCAGCAACATCTCGATCGGCGACGGCATCTACAAGTCCACCGACGCCGGCCGGACTTGGACGCACGCCGGCCTCGACAAGACGGGCCGCATCGGCCGCGTGCTGATCGACCCGAAGAATCCCGACATCGTGATCGCGTGCGCCCTCGGTCACGCCTACGGTCCGCAGCAGGAGCGCGGCGTCTTCCGTACCGCCGACGGCGGGAAGACCTGGGAGCGGACGCTGTTCGTGCACGAAGATACCGGCTGCGCGGACGTGGCGATGGACGCGACCAACCCGCGCATCCTGTTCGCCGGCATGTGGCAGATCGAGATCCACACGTGGGGCCGGACCAGCGGTGGCGACGGCAGCGGCCTGTTCAAGTCGGCCGACGGCGGAGTCACGTGGAAACGGCTCACCGGCCACGGTCTGCCGGCAGCGCCGGTCGGCAAGGTGTCAGCCCAGGTCTCGCGCAGTAATCCGAGCCGCGTGTACGCGCTGATCGAGACCGGCGACGGCATGCCGACCAACCACGGCCAGCCGACCAAGAGCGGCTCGCTGTGGCGCAGCGACGATGGCGGCGAGAACTGGGCACTGGTGAGCTCGGACCGCAAGCTGAGAGGCCGGACGCACTACTACACCCGCTTTGCCATCGAACCCGACAACGAGAACGAAGCGTGGTTCCTGTCGGCGGAGTTCAGCAAGACGATTGACGGCGGCAAGACGACGATCGATCTGATCGGCAGGCAGGCTGCCCAGGGCGACGATCACGACATGTGGATCGACCCCACCAACGGCGATCGCCTCGCCGTCGCGCACGACGATGGACTGAGCTTCTCGGTGAATCGGGGGCGAAGCTGGCACCAGATCCAGCTACCCGTGGCGCAGATGTACCACGTGGCCACCGACAATCAGGTGCCCTACAACGTCTACGGGAATCGTCAGGACGGCCCTTCGACCCGCGGGCCGAGCCATAGCCGCATCGTCAAGCAGGCCGAAGACGCCGAGGTTGGCCCGATTCCGCGCGGCCAGTGGCACGCCGTCGCCGGCGGCGAGAGCGGCTGGGCAATTCCCGACCCGACCGACAACAACATCATCTGGGCCACCGGCACCGGCTACGGCAGCCTCGGCGGAACCGTCGAACGGTTCGACGAGCGGACGCGCCAGGCGCGCGAGGTCGAGATCTGGCCGGAAGCAACGATCGGCTCGGCGGCGGGCGACCTGAAGTACCGCTTCAATTGGACCTTCCCGCTCGCCATTTCACCGCACGATCACAACACCATCTACGCGGGCAGCCAGCACGTGCACCGCACGACGAACGGCGGCCAGAGCTGGCAGGAGATCAGCCCTGACTTGACGCTGAACGACAAGTCGCACCAGACCCTTTCCGGCGGACTGACGCCGGACAACGTCGGCGTCGAGTACGCGGGCGTGGTCTTCTCGATCGCGGAGTCGCCGCTCGAGAAGGGGCTGATCTGGGCGGGCACCAACGACGGGCTGGTGCAGGTCACGCGCAACGCGGGCGGGCAGTGGTCCAACGTCACCGCGAACATGCCGGGCCTTCCGCCCCTCGGCACCGTCAGCAACATCGAGCCGTCTCGGTTCGACGCGGGCACGGCCTACGTCACCGTCGATCTCCATCAGGTCAACAACCGCGACCCGTTCGTCTACAGGACCACCGACTACGGTAAGACGTGGCGGTCGATTGCCAGCGATCTGCCGAAGAGCGTGTACGGCTACGCGCATTGTGTCCGTGAGGACCCGGTCAGGAAGGGGATGCTGTATCTCGGGACCGAGAACGCGCTCTACTTCTCCATCGACGACGGACAGCACTGGCTCCCGCTGCAGTCCGGCCTGCCGCACGCGCCGGTGCACTGGCTGACTATCCAGGAGCACTTCAACGACCTGGTGGTGGCGACGTACGGCCGCGGCTTCTTCATCCTCGACGACATCACCACGCTGCGTCAGCTGACGCCGCAGACGGCGTCGGAGGCGGCGCATCTGTTCGCGCCGCGCGCGGCCTACCGGTTCCGGCCGATCTCCGATCCGATGATGATGCCGGACGATCCCACAGAGGGGAAGAACCCGCCGGATGGAGCGCCGATCAGCTTCTGGCTGAAGTCGGCGCCGGCCAAGGACGCAGACGGGAAGGTGAACGAAGACGCCGTTGCGCTGGCGATCAGCGACGTCGGGGGCAACGTGGTGCGGACGATGAAGGTGGCGAAGAACGCGGACGCGGGCGTCAACCGCGTGTGGTGGGATCTTCGCGGCGAGCCGACCAAGGACGTCAAGCTGCGCACGAGCCCGCTGTACGCCCCCGAGTTCACGGTCGGTCCCGATGGCACGCGCAAGCTCACGACCGCCCCGCCGCTATCGGTACTGGTGCCGCCGGGTACGTACACGGTGAAGCTCATGGTCGGTGGGCAGGCAGCGGGACAGCCGCAGCCGCTCGTCGTGAAGAAGGATCCGAACACGGCCGGTACGGAGGCCGATATCCAGGCGCAGACCAGGTTGTTGTCGGAGATCCGCGACAACATGAGTACGGTGACCGACCTCATCAACCAGGCCGAGGTGGTCCGCGCGCAGCTCACGCATCAGCAGCAGCTTGCCGGAGACGACGAGTCCGGTAGAGCCGTCAGGGCGAGGGCGGCGGAGCTCGACGCGACGATCGTTGCGGTGGAATCGAAGCTGTTCAACATGACGGCGACCGGCCGCGGGCAAGATCAGCTTCGCCTTCCCAGTCAGCTCGCCGAAAAGGTGTCGCACCTGGCGGACGTCGTGTCGCTCAACGATTTCGCGCCGACCGATCAGGCGCTGGCGGTTCACAAGAAGCTGTCGCAAGAGCTGTCGGGCTATCGCGAGCAGCTCAGGCCGATTCTGGCAGCCGCGCAAAGGTAGCGTCGCCTCGCCTGTTAGTGGGTCATCGCGTAATCAGGTGGTTGACCCCGAGCTTGTAGGCGTCGTTCGACTCGTCGATGGGGCGCAATCCCGTGGCGGAAAACTCCCAGAATTCCGAGATGTCGGTGTTGTAGTTGATGATCGCGATGAGCCGCCTCGAGGGATCGTTGTTCTCGTAGATCCCGCGTAGATCGGCTTACCCGGGTCGTAGAAGTTGGGGTACTCGGTGGGCGCGTCGATCTCGAAGAAGGAGTGGAAGATCGGATTGCCGGCGTCGAGATCGAAGAACTGCACGTCTGGCAGGGCGCGACTGACTGATCAACGATTGGGCCCTTCGCCCACTATTGGGCGAAGGCGGCCGGGTGTCAAGGACCGCAGTTGCGCGCGGCGCGGGTCTTGTGTTCTCTTTCCCTCGACGCTGGGAGGCTTTATGACCGCGAAGACGCTGATCGCCGCGCTGCTGCTCGTTGCTGCCCCCGCCTGGGCCGATGTCGTCCGCATCGAGGTGAAGACGCGCGCCGACGTGCTTGGCGGCCAGCCGTTCGCGGCGGCGGGTCCGTACGAAAAGCTGTCGGGCACGATCCATTTCGCGGTGGATCCCCGCAACCCCGCGAATCGGATCATCGCCGACATCGACAGGGCGCCCACGAATGGCGCCGGGCTCGTCGAGTTTTCATCGGACTTCTACCTGATCAAGCCGAAGGACCCGGCCCGCGGCAACGGCACGCTGCTCTACGAGGTCTCGAACCGCGGCGGCAAGGGCCTGCTGGGCTTCTTCAACTTTGCCGCCGGCAGCCTGGATCCCGCGAGCGCCAACGAGTTCGGTGACGGCTTCCTGCTGGAACAGGGTTTCACGCTGCTGTGGGTGGGCTGGCAATTCGACCCGCCGATGCGGCCCGGTCTGGTTCACGTTTTCGCGCCGATCGCCCGCGGCGCCAACGGCGACCCGATTACCGGCCTGGTCCGCAGCGACTTCGTCGTCATCGAAACCTCGAAGCAGGCGTCGCTCGCCGATCGGGACCATCAGGCGTATGCGGTGGCCACGCCGAACGATCCGGCGGCGGTGCTGACCGTTCGCGACTCGGTTGACGCTCCGCGGCAGACGATCCCGCGCGGGGAATGGCAGTTCAGCGAAGACGGCCGAAGCGTGCGGCTGGGCGCCGGGTTCCAGCCAAAGAAGATTTACGAGGTCGTCTACACCGCCAAGGATCCACCGCTCGTCGGTGTCGGCCCGGCCGCGGTCCGGGACACCGTCTCGAGGCTGAAGTTCGGGGCGGCGAGCGAGCTCGGCCTGCCGGCCGGCGCGATCAAGCGCGCCATCGCGTTCGGCATCTCGCAGAGCGGCCGCTTCCTGCGGACCTACCTCTATTACGGCTTCAACGAAGACGAGACGCACCGCAAGGTGTTCGACGGCGTAATGCCGCACGTTGCCGGGGCCGGGCGCGGCAGCTTCAATCACCGGTTCGCGCAGCCGTCGCGCGACGGGCACCCGTTCATCAACTTCTTCTACCCGACCGACATCTTCCCGTTCACCGACGAGCCGCAGCAGGATCCGGAGTCGGGCGCGACCGACGGATTGCTGACCCACGCGATGAAGCCGGAGCACCGGCCGAAGATCTTCTATACGAACTCGTCGTACGAATACTGGGGCCGCGCCGCGTCGCTGATCCACACGTCGGCGGACGGCACAAAGGACGCCGCGCCGCCGCCCGACACCCGCATCTACCTGCTCGCGGCCGGACAGCACGGCGTGGCGCCGTTCCCGCCGTCGCGGACGATCGGCCAGAACCTGAACAACCCGCTCGATTACCGGTGGGTGATGCGATCGCTGCTGCTGTCGATGAATCGCTGGATCGCCGACGGCACTGCGCCGCCGGACAGCCGTTACCCGCGCATTGCCGACGGGACGCTGGTTGCGCCCGGCAAGCTCGCGTTTCCGAGGATTCCAGGGATCGCCGTGCCGGCCGTGCCGCACCTGGCGTATCACGCGGATTACGGTCCTGACTTCATCAGCAAGGGGATCGTCACCCAGGAGCCGCCGCGGATCGGCAAGGCCTTTCCGATCCTCGTGCCGCAGGTGGACGCCGACGGCAACGAACTGGCCGGCGTGAGGGTCCCGGAACTGTCCGTCCCCGTCGCCACCTATACCGGCTGGAACCTGTTCAACGAGCGCTCGGGGCCGACCGACGTCGTCTCCAGCATGCAAGGCTCGTTCGTTCCGTTCGCGGCCTCGAAGAGCGAGCGCGAGCGCACCGGCGATCCGCGGAAGTCCGTCGAGGAGCGCTACCCGGGACGCGCCCAGTTCCTCGATCGGATTTCGCAGGCGGCCGACAGGCTCGCTGGTGCGGGTTACCTGCTGAAAGCCGATCTCGCGCGCATCGTCGAGCAGGCCGGGACCCGGTGGGACATGGTCGCCGCCCGGCAGGGCACGGCGAGCAAGGCCCCCGCCGTTCGCTAGTCAGGACGCGCTACGCGAGATTCCCGCTGAAGGCAGCTAGCGCTTCGCGCGCATCGCCGCCTCGATCTCGGTTGCGGTGTAGGGCAGGCCTGAGGTCAGCACGCGAGGTCCGCCCGCTTCCACGAGGACCATGTCCTCGAGGTAGAAGCCGTCCCCGTCGACCGCGAACATCAGCTCGTAGGCGACCGTCATGCCGGCCTTGAGAGTGTCCGGCAGCCCCTCGGCGTCGTCGAGCCCGACCCCATGCAGTTCCCACGCGTCGAGCCCGTGCGGGCCGAGCAGCGTCTCGGCGGCGCGCTTGCCGATCGCGGTCTTGAGCGACGGTTGGCGTTCGCGGATTGCCGCCAGCGCGGCGTCGTAGACCGAACGCGCCGTGACGCCGTCCCGGATCCGCGGCAGACCGGCGCGATAGCCGGCGATGAAGAGATCCCATGCCTCGCGCTGGCCGTCGTTGAAGTGGCCGCTGACCGGCGCGGTGCGGCCCACGTCGCCCATGTAGTGATCGAGTTGGCAGCCGACGTCCACGCGGACCAGCTCGCCGGACTGCATCTGCCGGTTGTGGCTCTCGTAGTCCACGAACGAGTTGAAGAGATCCGTGAAGACCGCGTGCGGCCCGCTCATCGTCCAGGGCCAGAACGAGGGGCGTGCCCCTTCGGCGGCGCACGCGCGGACGACCTCGGCCTCGGCCTCCCGCTGCCAGCGCCCGGGCCGGAGCGCGCGTAGTCCGGCCAGCATCGCGCGCCCGCTGGCCGCGGCGACCCGCTCCAGAATCGCGACTTCGGCAGGCTCCTTCCGTTCGCGGAGCGGGCGGATCACGGTCACCCCCGGCATCACTGGACCGCGCCAGCCGAGACTCGAGAGGTACAGCGTCCACCGACCGACGGCGTCCGCCATCGGCGGTGGTGCCGGCACGGCACCGCGAGGATCCGCGCCGGCGACGAGCACGCCGCTGACGGACGTGAAGCGCTCGCGGAGCCATTCCTCCAGGTCGGCGATCGGCAGGACCGCGTCTATCGCCAGCGACCGCGCGGATTCGGCGCCGGCGTCTAGCTGCGGACGCGTGAGAACCGGGATGCGTGGAGCAAGGAACAGCGCGGACGATCGAGCCTGCCCGTCGAGTACCAGCACCGCCCCGACCAGCGGCGACTCGCCGACGAGATACTGAAAGTTCGCTGCCTGGAGGAAGAGAGCCTGATCGTCGGCCTTGAAAGCGGATTGCGAGGGAACGATCAGCAGCTGCGGCCCCAGCCGCTCCAGGATCGCGTTCCGCCGCGCCGCATACGTTGCCGGCGAGAAGGTCCGAGCCTCTGGTCCGGAAGTTCCCAGCGTCAAGAGAACGGCGATCGGTCCTGCCCAGTGAGTCAAGCGCACGGTGGTCACCTCGCGTTCGGCCCGCGCCACCGGTGAGCGGGCGCGACACGGTGGCATCATAGGCCCATGTCCAGCCCGGTTCTCAATCGCTTCCTCCGCTATGTCACCTATGACACGCAGTCCCGCGAGGGATCCGATACGTATCCCAGCACGGCGAGTCAACTCGAGCTGCTGCGCGACCTGGTCACCGAGCTGCGCGCGATCGGCGTCGCCGACGCGGAGATGGACCAGTACGGCTACGTAATGGCGACGATCCCGGCGAACACGCCGAAAACCGGCGTGCCGGTCATCGGCTTCATCGCCCACGTGGACACCTCGCCGGAGATGAGCGGCGCCGGCGTGAAGCCGATCGTGCATCGCCGCTACGACGGTGGCGACCTGGTGCTGCCAGACGATCCGGAGGCGGTGTTGCGGGTGGCCGAGTCGCCCTATCTCGGAGAGTGCATCGGGCACGACATCGTGACCGCGTCGGGCACGACGCTGCTCGGGGCGGACAACAAGAGCGGGGTCGCGGAGATCATGACCGCGGCGGAGTACCTGCTCGGCCATCCTGAGATTCCGCACGGGCCGATTCGCATCGCCTTCACACCGGACGAAGAAGTAGGACATGGGACGAAGCACTTCGACGTCCCGCGGTTTGGAGCCCGTTACGCGTACACGATGGACGGCGGGCCGCGCGGAGAATTCGAGTTCGAGAGCTTCTCGGCGGACGCGATCTCGCTGACATTCAAGGGCTTCAATACGCATCCCGGCTTCGCCAAGGGCCGGATGGTCAACGCGATCAAACTGGCGGCGCGATTCATCGAACGGCTGCCTCCGGATCGGCTGTCACCGGAAACGACCGACGGCCGGGAGGGATTCGTGCACCCATATGTCATGCAGGCTGGAGTCGATCGAACGACGGTGAGGTTCATCGTCCGTGACTTCGAGACGGCGGCGCTGCAGGAAAAGGAGTCGTGGCTGGCCGGGCTCGCGCAGGAGGTGGTGGCCGCGGTACCCGGCGCCTCCGTCGAGGTCAAGGTGGACGAGCAGTACCGCAACATGCGCGAGGTGATCGATCAGCATCCGCTGGTGGTCGAGCGGGCGCGCGAAGCGATCGTCCGTGCCGGGTTGAAGGTTCGCGAGCGGGCGATCCGCGGCGGCACCGACGGTTCGCGGCTCTCGTTCATGGGGCTGCCGACACCGAATATCTTTGCTGGTGAGCAGAACTTTCACTCGCGGCTCGAATGGGTGTCAGTGCAGGACATGGAGAAGGCGGTCGACGTCATCGTCTCGCTCGCCCGGGTCTGGGAGGAAAAGGCGTAGCGCTCCGCGCCTGTCGGGAGGTCGACTCGCTGTCCGAGAGGATTCGCCGATCGGTAGGGGATCGAAGGACGGGAGCGTCGGCCGTCGGGCACTTCCGGCGGTTCAGCGATGAACGTCCGCTTCCTGACGATCGGATCGCGCCAGTAGCCGCTCGTACTCGCGGTGCATCAGCGGTGATGACAGCAGGAAGTCGGCCGTCGCGCGATTGCAGGCGATTGGGACGTTGTGGACGACGGCCAACCTGAGCAGCGCCTTGACGTCCACGTCGTGAGGCTGCGGTTCGAGCGGGTCCCAGAAGAAGATCACGAAATCGATACGGCCCTCGACGATCGCGGCGCCGACCTGCTGATCGCCGCCGAGCGGGCCGCTGGCGAAGCGCGTGACGGGCAGGCCGAGCTCAGCGGCCAGCAGCGCGCCGGTCGTGCCGGTCGCGTGCAGCTCGTGGCCGATGAGCGTGCCCCGCGAAGTCCGCCTGGATGCGGCGGGCGACCTCCTCCACATGAATGTGCTGCATGGAGATCACTGTACAAGCGCGGTATGACGCTGCCGTCACCAGCCGGCGACGGACATGAAACGGGGAAGGGTGCACGGGTGCACAGGTGCACGGTGCACCTCTGCACCTATGCCTTCTTGCCCTGACCGACGGTTCCGGTCGTCGCGACTGCGATCACGACCAGCACCCACGCTGGAAACATGGCGAAGCCGGGAATGGCTTCGGCGACGAGCGCCGGCAGGATCGCCCATTGCCGCCCGAGGATGAAGAAGAGCAGGCCGGCGGTGGCGATATCGAGCGTCCACTGCATCGGCGGAAGGAACTCCAGCCACACCGAGGCAAGGTCCGATGCGACGGCAATCGCCATCGCCAGCCCGAGCCTCGAGCGGGACGACCAGCCGGCCCACGCGCCTGGTTTCTCGGACTCGTCGGCCGGAAGCACTTCCCATTGGGCGTTCGCCATGGCTCAGTCTTCGAGTTGCCCTAGATAGGAGGATAACGCAGTCCCTCCCGCAGCCCGCCTCCCGATCAGCGAAGCTCCTCCCCCGATCGGCGACGCTGACCTCCCGACCGGCCGCGCCCGCCTGGCGCAAGCTCTACGGGCGAAGCGTCACTGAGTCGGAAGCGCCGGCATCTTGTCCTTCGCGAGCCGCGGCAACTGGCCGTCGCGCATCGCGAGGTGATACACCGCCGCGGCAATCACCATCGCGCTCTGCCGCGCGTCGTCCTCGATGACTCGCTCGTAGGTATCGAGGTTGGTATGCCACGTGTGGGTCTGGTACTCGATCGGGTCCTGCTGGACGCCAATCCCGGGCAGGCCCACCTCGTTGAAGGAGGTGTGGTCCGAGCCGCCGCGGCGCCGGCTGGTGGTGGTCATCACGCCCATGAAACCGTTGTCGAGGAACGCCGCGGTCGGCTCGCGAAGGATGCCAGCCGCTTCGGGCGGGCCGAACACGGTCATCGCCCGCGCCCGTCCGGTGCCCGAGTCGATGTTGAAGTAGCCGGCGAAGTTCGCGTACTCCGGCTTCGGGTTCTCGAAGGTGCCGAAGTGTTCCTTGACGTAGGCCTGCGAGCCGAGCAGCCCCTGCTCCTCGCCGCTCCACAGCGCGACGCGAATCGTGCGCCGCGGCTTGACGCCGACCGCGTTCAGGATCCGGATCGCCTCGAGCATCGTCGAGCAGCCGATCGCGTTGTCGGTGGCGCCGGTCGCGGAGTGCCAGGAATCGAGGTGCCCGCCGAGCATCACCACTTCCGCGGCTTTGTCGGTGCCTGGAATCTCGGCGACGACGTTGTACTGCGTGGAGCCCTCGGGGAAGGTGCGATTGACGATGTTGAGCTCGACCTCGACGGCGCGGCCTGCCGCCATCAGCCGCCACAGGCGGCCGTAGTCCTCGTTGCGCATGACCACCGTCGGCACCGACTTGGCAATGTCGAAGGTCCGGTTGTTGAAGGCGCGAATCTGCCCGTGATCGCGGCCGGCGTCGTTGATCCGGCCGGATGCGCCGGCGGAGGCCAGGAACTGATCGAGCTGCTCGTTGATCTGATTGGCGGTCAGGACGTCCTTTGGCGTCTGCGGCGGGGCCTGCGGCCCTCCGAACGGAGAGCCGCCGCCGGCAATCTGGGCGCGAACGTCGTTGTCCTCACGCCGCTTGGCCGGCGGAACAATCGTGACGCTCAATACTTCGGGCTTTCCGACCATCACGATCTTGCCCTTGACAGCCCCTCGCTGGGTGTCGAGGAACGCGGTCAGCTGCGATTGCGTCGGCCGCGACGGCAGTTCCAACGGCATCGTCGACGCGGTCACCGGCCCGTTGGTGGCCGGCGTCCAGGCCAGCGCTTCGACCACGAGCGCATCCTTCACGGGCGATACGACGTGCACGGAGAGGCGTTCGTTGAGCCACCCCGGATGACCGAAGTTCCACGGCTCCAGGTGCGCGTTCTTCAGTCCCCACGCGGTCGTCTCCTTCACAACCCAGTCCGCCGCGCCTTTGAGGTTTGGCGATCCGGTCAGCCGCGGGCCGTAGACGTCGGTCAGCACCTGCAAGACGCGCATGATCTGGGAGTTGTCGGTCGCCTCGCGGCGGATCTTCCACTGGATGTCGCGATCGACTGTCTCCTGCGCCAGTGGCGCGGCGGGAACGGTCAACGCGACGAGTGCGGCGGCGATGAGGGCACGGCTCGACATGATGGCTCCTTGACCGAGCCATTTTACTCAGCGCCACGCCGCGCGGCGGGGCCGGTTCAAAGCAGCCGGAACACCGCTGCAGCGATCAGCGTCGGGACGATCGCGCCGGCGAGCAGCCCGATCGGCAGAATTCCATCCTCGAAGAAGCGACCGAGCAGCGCCTGGCCGGCAGGATTCGGCGCGTTGGCGATCACGGTGAGACCTCCGCCAACGACCGCGCCCTGGACCACCGCCAGCTTCGAGGCGTCGTCGAGCTGCGGGACGAGGGTCGCGAGGAACGTGATCAGCGCGTTGTCGTTGATCGCGGTCAGCGCGGTTGCGCCGGCGAACAAAGGCAGCTCGTTCAGGCGGCCGAGCAGTGGCGCGATCCACCAGCCTTGCAGCCCGCCGTGGATGACGAGACCGGCAAGGAAGAACCCGACGAGCAGCGGGGTCTTGAGCTCGATGCGGCTCTGATACGGCGCCGTGGCCTTGGCGAAGCCGAGGAAGAAGAGGAAGCCGCCGATGAACAGGGCCGGGTAGTGCGCGGTGAACACCGTCCAGGCCATGAACCCGATGTGGACGGCCACGACCCATGCCGGCACGGGCAGCAGCTCCGACCGCTCATCGTCCGGCAACTCGATCGCCGATACCGCTGGTCGCTCGGCCAGGCCTCGCAACTCGGTTCGGAACAACAGGAAGCACGTCGCCGTGGACAGCAGGATGGCGAGCACGGCTCGCCAGCCGAAATGCTCCAGCATGAAGGGAACGTCCCAACCCCACGGCCGCGCGACGATCAGCACTGGCGGCGCGGCGAACTGAGTGAGCGTGCCGCCGATCGACACGTTGACGAACAGCACGCCGAGCGTCGCGTACTTCAACCGCGTCGAAGGCCGAAGGACATAGAACTGGCGTCCAAGAAGCAGCGCGCAGATGGTCATCGCCGCCGGCTCGGTAATGAACGACCCGAGGACAGAGCCGACGGTGAGGATGACGAACCACCAGGCCGCGGGCGTGGCGCCGCCGGCGGAGGCCAGCGTTCGGAGCGCCGCTTCCGCGAAGCCAATCACTGGCCGGGTTGCGGCGAGCGCCATGATCACGATGACGAACACCGGCTCGGTGTAGTTGACGGTGTCGCTGAAGTAGTGCGTGGCCTCGGGCCAGCCGGCGTAAAGCGTGAGCGCGACGAAGAGCACGACCGCCCAGAGACCGAACACGACTTCCACCTCGCCCAGGAAATGCAGGACTTCCGCGAACGTGCTGGGCCGGTGCCCTCGCCCCGCGGCTGTCGCCTGCGCGTTGCGGCGCTCCTGAACGCGATGGGCGAGCGCGATGACGCGGGCAGCGCCGAAGGTGTGGAGGATAGCGAGGACGAAAATACCGGTGGCGATCGCGTTGAACGGCTCGATCTGGACGCGCGTGGCGAGCTCGGCGGCGAGCGACTGGTCGGCGGCGGAAGGGTAGCCTTCGAGCGGGCGGGGAACCTGGTTCAACGATGGACCTCGGGATCGAGCCGATCAAGAGGATGGCGGCCCGACCACCCCGACTACCTGCAGCGCTCCCGCCGCACCCTTCGCGGACGATACTATCAGGGCACGGGTTAGGATCGTGAGATGCAAGAAGTGAAACCCGCCGTCCTGAAGCCCGGCGTGACCCTCGATACATTGCCAGGCCCGCGCTCGGGGGATGGCGCCGTTGCGGGAGACGCGCACCTCGTCCGCGGCACGGCCCTCATCTTCTGGGATCCCCGGATGCCCGGGAAGAAGCTCGACGCGATCGACACGGATCAGATCACGCCCGCCACCGATTGCGTATCGGAAAGCCTCTCGACGCTCGACGAGCGGTGGAAGGCCGGCGCGTTCCGCTACCTGATGCCGGACTTCCGGGCGCGCGTGCATGCCGGGCAGACGTTCGTGATCGCCGGCGACCGCTTCGCCATCGGCAGCTCGCGCGAGATGTCTCCTGCGGGCCTGAAGGCGATCGCCGAAGAAGCCGGTCTCGAGATGGTGATCGTCTGCGGCCAGAACATGGGCGACATCTTCCGGCGCAACAGCTTCAATCTCGGTCTGCATGTCGTGCAGAGCCCCGAGGCGGTTACCGACGCGCGGGACGGCGACGTGTTCACCTTCGATCCGGTGACGCGGGCGCTCTCGAACGAGACGCAGAGGAAGCAGTACACGCCGGTCCCGCTCAGCGCCAAGGAGGACGAGATCCGCCAGAGCGGAGGGATCTTCGCGGTCGGCCGCCGCGAGTTCCGCTCTTCAGTGTCCCGCGCTCCCGGGATCGCCTGGGCCGATCCGGAACGCGCCCGCCGCATGTCCACCACCGAGCAGATCGTCTGGGCGCATCGCGTCGACAAGGACGCAGAGGTGGCCGCCGGCGCCACGCTGCGAGTCTACGCGGACCTGCTGCCAGCTTCTGACGGCACCGCGCCATTCGCGATTCACACGTTCAACCAGATCACCGGCGGTGACGCCATCTTCCCGCGGCAGGCCGCGGTCGCCAACGATCACTTCGTCTTCACCGGCAAGGCCGACGACGACAAGCAGACGCTGATCGGGCGTCAGTTCGCGGCGCACCACGGAATCGAGAAGCCTTACTACGCCACTCCCGGCGACGGCATCTTCCACTTCTATTTCCCCGAGCAGGGGCTCGTCGTTCCCGGTCAATTCATTCCCGGCGCCGACTCCCACTCCCGCGCCTATGGCGCCTACGGCGCGGTCGGGATCGGCGTCGGTTCGACGACGCTCGGTTTCGGATGGTCGACCGGCTACATCTACTTCACGATGGCGAAGCAGCGCCGCGTCACTTTCACAGGCCGGCTGCGCGAGTGGGTCACCGGCAAGGACATCGTGCTCGAGCTCCTGCGACGGTGGGGCGCGAAGCAGTCGCAGGGAATGTCGGTGGAGCTGGTGGACGGTGAGCGCCAGCTGCCGATCGCGTATCGCAACACCATCGCGAACATGATGGCCGAGGCCGAGGCGCTCAATGGCATCTTCGCGCCGGATGAAACCACCGTTGGGTGGTATCGGGCCAAGGGCATGACCGATCTGCCGTACCCGCCGATCGCCTGCGGGCCTGACGCGGTGTTCGACATCGACGAGGAGCTGTCACTCGGCGACGTCACGGCGATGATCGCCAAGCCGTTCAGTCCCGGCAACGCGTTCCCCGCCGAGGAAGTGGCCCGCGAGCGCATCACGTTCGACAAGGCGATGATCGGATCGTGCACCAACGGCAGCTACGACGATTTACTGTCGGCGGCGCTGGTGCTGGTGGCGGCGCGCGCCCAGGGGCTCACGAAAACGCGGAAAGAGTTCGTGGTGTTCCCGGGTTCGGGCGGCGTGAAGCAGCAGATCGAGCGGCCCGATCCGCGGCTCGACGGCGAATCGATCGCGGGCGTGTTCCGCTCGGCCGGCGGCCAGATTCGGGCCAGCTGGTGCGGCCCGTGCTTCGGCCAGGGCCCCGACGCGCTCGCCGCAGGCCAGCGTGCGATCACCTCGTTCAATCGCAACTGGCAGAATCGCATGGGCTACGGCGGCGAGGGCTACCTCGCCTCGCCGTCGGTGGTCGCCGCCTCCGCGCTCGCCGGCTACATGGCGCCGCCGAGCGAGCTCGGGCTCCGGTGGGATGCCCAGAAGTACGGTGTCTAAAGGCAAAAGGCAAAAGGCAAAAGGCAAAAGGCAAAAGGCAGAAGGCAGAAGGCAAAAGGCAGAAGCACTCTTATTGGTATCGCGACCAGTCGATCGGTCCCGACACGAACCGCCGCTGGAGCTGCGTCAGCAGCTGTGCGTTGCCCTTGGCGAGATACGCGTAGGCGGCGTCCCATTCCTCTCCCGCCTGCCAGCCAGTCTGCAGCAGCGTCACGCGCGTGGCCTTCGGGCCGGCCGCTTCGAAACGGAAGGTCGCGTTGGTGCGCACCTTCCTCACGGTCGGGAACTGTTCCGGCGCGAGCGCGCGAATCACGATCTCGCGGCGCGGTTCGAACGAGACGATGGTTCCGCCGCCGGTCGCGGTTGGCGTGTACTGCACGATCCAGTCGCCGCCGGGACGCAGGTCGACGCGGCAATCCTTCCAGAGCCACGCCTGCAGTCCGTCCCTGGTCGTGAACGCGGCCCACACCTCGTCGAGCGGGGCGGGCACGGTCACTTCGAATCGGAGCGCTTTTTCCGGCGCGGTCAGCTGTTCGACCGTGACCGGGGCGGCCGCTTGCGCGGCGAGAGTGAGCACGAGCGCGAAGGCAGGGGTCATGCGCGGATCTCCTTCTTGGCGCGGCGGCGCGCCGGGCGCGGCGCCGCGGTACGAGGCAGCGTGTCCAGGTAGTGCGTGAGCTGGCGGATACAGGCGTCGAACGGATCGATCGATCGATAGGCGCGGGCCTGCATCACCGCGCCCTCCATGACCGTGAGTACGAAGGCGGCGGCTTCGCCGGCGTTTGCGATTCCGGCGCGGCGCAGGGCATCGCCGACGGCCGCCTTCCAGCCGTCGAAGTTGCGGGCGATGAGCGCGTGGGCCGGCGTGTTCTCCGGATCGATCTCGAGCGCCAGGCGGCCGATCGGGCAGCCGTAGGTGCAGCCGGTCTCGATCAGGCGCTCCCGGTAGGAGGCCAGCAGGCCGAGCACCTCGTCGAGCGGACGCCGCGCCGCGGCGCGCACCGGTTCGATCAGGTGCGGTTCGAGCGCGGCGGCGTAAGTATCGAGAACGGTCCGCAGCAGGTCGTCCTTGCTCTCGAAGAAATGGTAGAAGCTCCCGCTGTTGGCGCCGGCCCGCGCCAGGATCTCGGCGAGGCCGGTGGCCGCGTAGCCCCGCTCCCAGAACAGGTAGCGGGCCGCCTCGATCAGGCGGGTGCGGGTGTCGGAGGGGCGGGGGGTCATGGGTATTTAGTTGAACGACCAACTAAATATCCGACCGGCTGCCGTGTCGTCAAGCCGTCTGCGGACAACAGCCGGGACGGGCGGTGGGACAGCCTCAGGCCAGGACGCCGAGCTGCCGCAGCAGACCGGCTTCGTCGAAGATGCCGCGGTAACTCCGAGACCCGGCCGTCACGCGCCGTCAGCAAGACGTGGGCGACCACCACCACGGGACGCCCCCCTAGCCGGAATGCCGTAGAACGCGCCCTGATGCGTCGCGCGCGAAGCCCTCGTGGAACTCGCGCGGCACCGGGGGCGCTCCGCCAATCCAGGCCTGATAATCCGCCGCACTGTAGCGCCGTCGCGGCGCCGGTGAAAGATAGAATCGCCCGACGACCATGCCGCCGTTTACCCGCCCTGCCTGGTATCCGCTCGCAACGCTCGCGTTCACGGTTGCCGTCGCCGCTGCGCCGGTCCAGGATCGCTCTGCATTGTGCGGAAGCGGCGAGCAGGCACCCGATGTCCTGCGCCGTCAGCTCGAGCCGGTTCGGGAGACCGCTACCCTTGCGCTCGTCGCCCTCGCCGAGTCGAAGGAATGGGGCGAAGCGGCCTGCGGCCTCGCCGGTCTCACCGCGCTGCGCGAGCCGCGCGCCGTGCCCTACCTCAGCGCGGCGCTGAGGAATCCGGCTTGGCGCGACAACGCATACCAAGTCGCGCGCTGGGCCGCGACGCTCGCCGGCGCACCCGACACCGACCTTGGCGCTGCGATGCTGCCGGTAGTGGAAGCGCTCGAGGATCGCGCGGTGTGGGATGCGGCGGGAAACGACGCGATCTGGCTGCTCGGTGAGATCGATCATCCACGCGCCCGCGACCGCCTGCTTGTCGCACTCGACGAAGCCCGCGACGACGTGGCGATCGACGCCGTGGTTCACGCGCTGGCGCGGCAAGGCGAGGCGCGCGGCCGGGCGCGGATTGCCCGACTCGGCGACGCAGCCGCGAGGGCCAAATCCGGCAACGCCACGCCGGAGCAGGCGCGGCGCCTCGGCGAGGTTGCGTTCTTTCAGCTCGCGCTCGGTCCAGATAGCGTTGACGAGGGGCTCGCCACCCTGGGCACGATCGCGTTGCGGGATCAGCAGGACGCGGCCGCGTGGGCGGTGCAGACGCTCTGCGCCCGCGCCGCCCGCCGGCCGTCGGACCGCGAGGCGATCGAGGCGCATCGCAGCCGGCTGATCGCCGGTCTCGATCGGATCGGCGTGCCGTGGTCGTCGAGTCGCGTGCCCACGGCCTGCGCTCAGTAGTCACTCACCCGTTCAACCCTTATACGCATCGTCCTGTTCGACACGCGACAGGACCCAGTCGAATTCACCCGACGAGACGTGGGCGCCGCAGTGCTCGCACGCGCCTCCCATGCTGACCACCAGCGGCGCGCCGCACTGCGGGCAGGACGAGTCCGCGTGCGGAAACCCGGCGGCGGATTGCGCGCGAATCAGCGTCCAGTACTCCGTGTACTCACGCGGGGTATCGCGGCTCCCGGTGCGCAGCTCGCCCTTCTCGTCGATCGTGTAGTCGAGCCCGGTGGCCCGGAGCCTGACCGTGATCGCGTCGAAGTGGCGATCGGACACCACCCGCGCGAGCTCGATGCCGATTAGGCGCGACGATTCGGTCACGTTGCGCAGGCCGGCGCGCCGGTAGGCGGCAAACCAGAACTGCCACGTTTCCGCCAGCCGATCGCTCAGGTAGGTGCGGGCCGGCCTGATGTCGAGCGAGGACCAGGCCGGCTGCAGCTGCGCGAACACGTGCCGCACCCGAGCTTCGAACCCAGGCCAGGTGAACGATGGATCGCGCGCCTCGATGGCCTGCCGGCGTTCGGCCGCGGCCGCGTCCACGATCGTCGGCAGCGTCGTGCCGGTCTCCGCCACATCGCCGGTCAGCGCCGGCGGCGTCGGCTTGCGGGCGATCACGCCGATCCGCTCGGCAATCCAGTCGAAATCGTTCGGTGTGATCTGCCGCCCGCAACGGGTGCAGACGGCATCGTCCCGGCTGGTCACCGGGGCTCCACATCCGGGGCAACCGAGATTACGCAGGCGTGCCGGCGGCAGCGACTGCGCGTTGCGCGCGCGCGACAGCACCCAGCGCTCCCGCACCCAGTACGCCCGGGACTGGCGCGCCCCGTTGGTTTCGACCTGCTCCGTGTAATTCGCCTCGATCTCCAGTTCGACGGCGACGCGCGAGGTCGCCTCGGCCGGCGCCGTCACACCACGGACGCGCTGATAGCCGATCGCGCCGATCACGATGCCCTCGACGGCGTCGAGGCCGAGCGGCGACATGTCGGTCAGTCCGCGTACGGCGGCCGGCCCCAGATACGCACCCAGATCCGCGAGCCGTCCGCGCCCGCGGGCTTCGTGGCTCTTGGCGAACAACGTGGATGCGAAATCCTCGAACAGCACCAGCGAGAATTCCGGGTCGGTGTCGCGCAGCCGTTCCAGCTCCACTCGCGGTGCAACAACGACACGCTCCGGTTCGGCCTTCATCGACTCGACCGTCCAGTTGCGTGCCTCGGGTGGAGGCAAAGAGCGGAACCACAGGACGACAATCAACGCCACTACGCCCCAGATCGGCCACATCACCGCGGGGTAGCGGCTGGTCATGATGAACCCGAACCGCAGCAGCTCGAAGACGAGGACGAGTGCGGCCCCGCCGCCGTCGCCACTGTCACGATCGCCGCTGCTCGAGGAACTGCTCGACGAGCCGCTGTATCCCTGGCCGCCGCCGGGCCGGTCGAACGCCTGGAGCCCGATCGACAAGACTGCGCAGACGAGCAGGACGATCCCAAGCCAGCGCATGGGCGCCTTCACCATGCGTGCACCTCGTCGGGCAGCTCGTTGCGATCGCCGGCCATCCGCGGGCAGTTCGCCTCGAGAAGGTCGCCCAACGCGCGCATTGCCGCCACGAACCGCGGTACATCGTGGCGCTGCAGCGCCGCGGCCAATCCGGCGCACGCCGCGGGCCAGCCGGCCTGGCTGGTAGCGGCCCCGACGCCGGCATCGGCCACCACTTCGACATGTCCCTCGAGCACGGCGACGTAGACCAGGACAGCATTCCGGCCAGGAAGACGGGAGTAGCCGCGCTCGACGAACGCGGCCCGGGCAGCGATCTGCGCGCGCTTCAGCAGGACACCCCGCCCCGTGAGCTGCTGGCGGCACCACGGGATCCGCGACACCGCGAGCGACCCAATCGCGAACCCCAGGACAACGTTTGGCACGAACGTCCAGAGCGGAAACAGCGGCGGCAGATAGAGCAGGCCAAGGAGAACGAGCAGGCCGGCGAGGAAGCCGCCAAGGTAATCGGCTTCACGGTAAGAATCCGACGCCCGGCGGACGATGACGATGATCTCCGCCGCGGTTCGCGATTCGATGTCTGCCACCGTGCCCTGGACGGCCTGCTTCGCCGCGGCGGTGAGGAACGGATGCGCCGGCATGGCGCTATGATGCACCGGCAGTCATTACGTTCGAGAGGCGAGGCGATCAACGTCCCGCCATCCCGGTGGAGGTCACATGCTGTCGGCCACAGGTATCGGCACGGTGCTGCAGATCTTGATGGTGGTCATCGGTCACCTC
The DNA here is from genome assembly GCA_035495795.1 of Vicinamibacterales bacterium. GTDB lineage: Bacteria > Acidobacteriota > Vicinamibacteria > Vicinamibacterales > UBA2999 > VFZN01. The sequence goes on along the minus strand of DATJFF010000222.1, from coordinate 14,676 downwards.
GTCCCGGTGCTGCAGGAGCGGGGACTGTTCCCGATTGCCGGCACGCTCATCGGCGCGATCACCGGGTGGCTGGCGGGACGCGCCACCGCCGGCGGAATGGGCGCCAAGGCCGGAAGCGGCGCGGTCGCGGGAGGCGTTGCCGGCGCGCTGGGCAGCATGGTGTCCACGGCGCTCGGCGACGTGCCGCTCGCCAATATCGCCGTCGCCGGTGGAAGCACGCTGGTGACCGGCGCGATCGGCGCCGCCCTCAGCGCGCTGGGGCGGCGCTGAGCCATGTCGGCCCGACCGCTGAGCGTCGTTCTCCTTCTGGCTGCGGCGGTTGCCGCGGCGCAGGATCGTGACCGCCCCACCTTCACGGTTGGAACCGCGACTGCCGCACGCGGCCAGACGGCAACCGGCGCCATCGAGGTGCAGGCCGGCAGCGATGCGGCCTTGTCCATTCCGGTGGCGGTCGTTCACGGTGCCCGTCCCGGTCCCGTCCTCGCGCTCGTCGCCGGCTCGCACGGCACCGAGTACGCGTCGATCATCGCGCTCGAGCGGCTCATCACCCGGCTCGATGCCCGCGAGCTGTCCGGCACCGTCGTGATCGTGCCGCTGGTGAACGTGCCGTCGTTCACGCGCATCGTCCCGCACCTGAATCCGGTCGACGGCAAGAACATGAACCGGATGTACCCGGGCAGTGCCGGCGGGACACAAACCGATCGCGCGTCGTTGGCGATCACGAAGCAGGTGATCGAGCCGGCCGATCACGTGATCGACTACCACGGCGGCGACATCGACGAGAACCTGCGCCCCTACTCCTACTGGACGAAGACCGGCCGCGCCGAGCAGGACGCGGCGTCGCGCGGACTCGTGCTGGCGTTCGGGCTCGATCACATCATCATCTCATCGGACCGCCCGGCAGATCCAAACGCGTCGCGATACCTCGAGAACACGGCGACGACGAGGGGCAAGCCATCGGTGACGGTCGAGGCCGGACACTCGGGCACGGTCGAACCGGAGGATGTGGCGGTCCTCGTGAACGGCACGTTGAGCGTGATGCGCCACCTCAAGATGCTGCCGGGCGCGCCGGCGCCGGTCGAGCACCCGGTGTGGATCGATCACCTGGCCGACGTCGCCAGCGAGCACGGCGGCATCTTCTATCCGTTGGTTCGTCCCGGCACCTATGCGGAGGCGGGAATGGCGCTCGGCTACGTCACCGACTTCGTCGGCCACCGCCTCGCCGATCTGCGCGCGAAGGAGGCCGGCATCGTGCTGTACGTTCGCGCCGTGCCGTCGGTTGGCAAGGGCGACACCGTCGCCAGCGTCGGCGTGGTCGGCAAAGCGCCGTGAAGTTCGCCCGACCGGCCCGCGTCGTCACGCTCGTCGCCGCGCTCGTCTGCGGCGCGGTATCGCTCGTCGCCCAGGCGCCCGTCTACGACATCGTCATTCGCCACGGCCGCGTGCTCGATGGCATGGGCAACCCGTGGATCGCCGCCGACGTCGCGATCAAGGACGGGCGCTTCGCGGCGGTCGGCCGCGTCGACGGCCGAGGTGCGCAGGAGATCGACGCCTCGGGGCGCTATGTGTCGCCCGGCTGGATCGACATGATGGACCAGTCCGGCGGCGTCCTCCCGAAGAACGGGCTCGCCGAGAACAAGCTGCGCATGGGCGTGACGACGGCGATCGGCGGCGAAGGCGGGACACCGGTGCCGGCGGAGCGCGTCGGAGAGTATTTCGACGGGCTCGCGCAGTCTGGCATCAGCATCAACTTCGGCAGCTACTACAGCGAGACGCAGGCCCGTACCGCGGTCTTGGGCAACACCGCCCGCGAGCCCACCGGCGAGGAACTGGTGCGCATGCAGGCGCTGATGGACGCCGCGATGCGCGGCGGCGCGATGGGAATGACGACGGCCCTCATCTATCCGCCGTCGAGTTACGCAAAGACTCCGGAGCTCGTGGAGGTGGCCCGGATTGCCGCGAAATACGGCGGCACTTACGCCACGCACATGCGGGACGAAGGCAAGGACCTGCTGCAATCGATCGAGGAGGCGATCGCGATCGGCGAGCAGGCCGGTCTGGCGGTGGAGATCTTCCACCTCAAGGCCGCCTGGCAACCGGGTTGGGGAGCGCTGATGGCCGAGGCGGGCCGCACGATCGACGCCGCTCGCGCGCGAGGCGTGGACGTGGCCGCGGATCTCTACGTCTATACAGCCGGCGGCACCGGGCTCGAGGCGACGATTCCCGCGTGGGCGCAGGAAGGCGGACGCGCCGAGACGCTCAAGCGGCTGACGGACGCCGACACGCGGCGGCGGCTCAAGCAGGAGGTTGTGACCGGCTCGCCGGGATGGTCGAACCTGATCGAAGCTTCGGGCGGCTGGTCCGGCATCGTCCTGGCCAACGCCCGGAACGCCGCGAACGCGCGCTTCGAAGGCAAGACCCTCGACGAGATTGGAAAGCTGTGGGGCAAGGACCCGGTTGACGCCGCGTGGGACCTCGTCGCGGAGGGCGAGGGCCGGGTAATGGCGATTTACCACATGATGAGCGAGGCCGACGTCGAGACGGCGCTACGGTTCCCGTGGACCAGCATCGGCAGCGACGCGGGCGCCGCGGCGACCAGTGGCGGCCAGGATCCCACCGGGCTGACGCACCCTCGCGCTTACGGGAACTTCCCGCGGGTCCTTGCGCGCTACGTCAAAGAGCGGGGCGTGCTCTCGCTGGAGCAGGCCATCCGCAAGATGACCTCGTGGCCGGCGACCCGCATGCGCCTTTCGGATCGCGGTGCGATCCGGGTCGGCGTCTGGGCCGATGCCGTCGTGTTCGATCTCGACAACCTCGAGGACCGTGCAACCTACGACCAGCCGGTGCTGTCCCCGTCGGGTATCGACTACGTGCTCGTCAATGGGCAGGTCGTCATCGACCACGACCGCCACACCGGCGCGAAGCCGGGCAAGGTGCTGTACGGACCCGGCCGGACCGTGCAGTGAGGCCCCCGGACTTTCGGGGAACGATCAAGGCCGATTCAGTTCAAGTTCCGCTACCATCGCAGCATGGTCTTCAGCCCGCTCGCCCGCGCCGCGTGCCGCGTCGCGCTTGTCATCCTCCTCATTGCCCCGGCGGCGTCCGCGCAGGCGCCGACCGGCCGCGAGACCTCAGCCGAATCGGTCGCCCGATACAGCCTCACGGAGGACATGCCGGTCGATCCGGAAGTGGTCGTCGGCGGACTCGAGAACGGCCTGCGGTTCTACGTGCGGCCCAACCCGCGGCCGGCCCGAAGGGCGGAACTGCGCCTGGTCGTCAAGGCGGGCTCGGTGCTCGAGGATCCGGATCAGTTGGGACTTGCCCACTTCGTCGAGCACATGCAGTTCGAGGGAACTCGCAACTTCCCGGGCCGCGGCATCAACGAGTTTCTCGGCTCGCTCGGCCTGAGCATCGGCGCCGACGCGAACGCGGAGACGAGCTTCGACGACACGCAGTACACACTGCGGGTGCCCACCGACGTCCCCGGTGCGCTCGATCGCGCGCTGCAGGTGCTTGCCGACTGGTCGGGGGCGGCCACGTTCGATCAGGCGGCGATCGATCGCCAGCGCTCCATCGTCCTCGAGGAGTGGCGGATGCGTCTCGGCGCCGCCGAGCGGACGCAGGAACAGATTCGCCGCGCCCAGCTGGAGGGATCCCGCTATGCCGACCAGCGCCCTATCGGTGTTCCCGCGATCATCGAGAAAGCCTCGCGCGATCAGCTCGTGCGGTTCTATCGCGATTGGTATCGCCCGGATCTCATGGCCGTGATCGTGGTCGGCGACGTGGACCGGAACGCCGTGGCATCGATGATTCGCGAGAAGTTTTCGCCGCTGGCGAATCCATCTCCGGAACGCCAGCGTCCGGCGTTCGACGTGCCCGACCGGCCGGCGACGCGCTATACGGTGGTGACCGACAAGGAGGCTCAGGCGACCCTGGTCCGCCTGAGCACGCTGCCACCGGCCCGGAACCAGGGGACGGTCGGCGGCTATCGCGAGATCATGCGCGACCAGCTGTTCGCCGCGATGCTCGACGCGAGGCTCGACGAGCTCAGCCAGAGCGCGAACCCGCCTTTCATCAACGCCGGCGCCGACCGCTCGCTCTTTGCGGCGCCGCGGACCCGTGACGAAGCGGTGCTGCAGGCAATCGTCGCCAACGACGGCGTCGGCCGCGGCCTCGACGCACTCGTCACCGAGCTTCAGCGCGTCGTCCGCTTCGGATTCACGGCCGGCGAGGTGGACCGCGCGAAGCGGTCACGCATGGCCGGTTACGAACGGGCCGTGACCGAGAGCACCGACCGCGAGTCGGAGAGTCGCGCCGACGAGTACACGCGCAACTTCCTGCAGCGGGAAGCGCTGCCGACGATCTGGCAGGAGCTCGCGTTTCATCGCCGCTTCCTGCCGGCGATCACGCTCGCCGAGATGAACTCGCTGGCGGCCGAGTGGTTCCCACCGCAGAACCGGCTGGTGTCGGTCATCGCGCCCGAAGGCGCCGGCGGCCTGCCCGATCAGTCGCAGCTCGCGGCCGTGGTCGCGACTGCATCAGCCAAGAAACTCGAGCCCTACGTCGACGTCGCCACCGGTCTCGCGCTCATGGAAGCGACGCCCACTCGCGGCAGCGTCGCGAAAAGCGTGCCCCGCGCCACGGGTGTCACCGAGTGGACGCTCTCGAACGGCGCGACGGTGGTGATCCAGCCGACCTCGCTCAAAGTGGACCAGATCCTGTTCCGGGCCGTGGCTCCCGGCGGCACGTCGCTCGCCAGCGACGCGGACTTCGCCGCCGCGCGCGTGGCCGACGACGTGATCGGGGCGAGCGGCGTCGGGCGGTTCAACGGCCTGACGCTCGACAAGGTGCTCACCGGCCGGGCGGCTGGGGTCCGCCCGTTCATCGGCGAGATTTCCCATGGGCTCGGCGGCGGCGCCTCTCCGCAGGATCTCGAAACGCTGTTCCAGCTCATTTATCTGCGCTTCACCCAGCCGCGCGGCGACGCCAATGCTTTCGCGGCGATGCGGGCCCAGGCGCTTGCGCTGCTGCCCAACCAGGACGCCAGCCCCGAGGCGGCGTTCACCCAGACGCTCGGGGCCGCGCTCAGCGGCGACAATCCACGGCGCCGATCGGAAACGCCTGAATCGGTGGGGCAGTGGAACCTGGACAAGTCGCTTGCCTTCTACAAGTCGCGTTTCTCGAACGCCGCGAACTTCACGTTCATCTTCGTCGGCAGCTTCACGCCTGAGGCCATCCGGCCGCTCGTTGAAACCTACCTGGCAAGCTTGCCGGGGACCGCTGCGCGGGAGACCTGGCGCGACATCGGAATCGCTCCGCCGAAGGGAGTGATCGAGAAGACGGTCCGCAAGGGAATCGAGCCCAAGGCGGAAGTGTCGATCGTCTTCTCGGGGCCATTCCAGTACGACGACAGCACGAGGCTCGCGATGCGGACGATGGTGCTTCTGCTGCAGTCGCGTCTGAGCGACGCGATCCGCGAGGAGCTCGGCGGCACTTACAGCATTTCCGCGGACAGCCAGACGGCGAAGTTTCCCAAGCCGGAGTACCGGGTTCGCATCGACTGGACGTGCGACCCAGCGCGTGTCGACACTCTCGTCAAGCGCGTTTTCGAGGAGATCGCCGGGCTCAAGGCGACGCGGCTGACGCCCGACCAGATGAGCCGCGTGCGCGACGTCCTCGCCCGCGAGCTGGAAAAGGACAGCGAAGACAACGGATATCTGCTGAACCAGCTGGCCCGCCGATACGAGGACCGCGAGGCCGATGCCGCTGGCGCGAGTCAGCTGCCGGAGATCGCGGCGCTCACCGGGGAAGCCATCCAGACCGCTGCCGAGCGCTACCTCGACACCGGCAATTACGTGAAGGTGACGCTGCTGCCGGGGTCGAGATAGGCTCTGCCGTTTTGCCCCTTGACGCGGCCCCCCTTGAAGGCGCATGTTTGGCGCCTACGCTGCTACTTGCAGCGCCGGCCGGAGGACTGAACCTCCGCGACCGCCGCGTGGAGGATGGCATGAACATCGATCGCCGACGGTTCATTGAGAGTCTCGGAGGCGCCGCGGCCGTCGCGCTGATGACTTCCGAACAGAAGGCCGACGCGCTGGAAGCCTACATGGAGGAGGAGCTCGACGCGGCAATGGCCCTCCAGCAGGGCGGCGCGCAGAAGTATCCGACCGTGGCCGAGATCGCGGAACGGAATGCCAAGCGCACCGGCGTCCGCCCCGGCGGCGGCAACGTGTTCAACGCGAGCAATCGCGACGGCACGCCGCGCGGCCCGCTGGTGAAGATGTCGGACAATCCGACGCTGCTCGAGTTCTTCGAGAAGCGCTTCGCCCCGGCCAATCACGTGCTGCAAAGCGCGACGCGCGCGCTCAAGACCGGCATGCCCGAGGAGATCATCTTCGCCTGCCTGATGCACGACACCGTGCACGCGCTGGTCAAGGTCGATCACGGCTGGTGGGGCGCGCAGATCATCGAGCCCTATGTCGACGAGAAGGTCGCTTTCGCGATCCGCTACCACCAGACGCTGCGCTTCTACCCCGATGAGAAGTTCGGCTACGAATACCCCGAGAGCTACATCATGACCTTCGGCGAGGACTACAAGCCCGAGCCGTACCTGCAGAAGACCTACGAGATGGTCCGCAACCACAAGTGGTACGACCATCCGCGCCTGGTCACCGTCAACGATCTGTATTCGTTCGATCCGAACCAGAAGGTCTCGATCGAGCCGTTCATCGACATCATCGGCCGCCAGTTCAAGCAGCCCAAGGAAGGCCTCGGCTACGACAACAGCCCGGTCGCCCACATGTGGCGGACGATCATGTTCCCGGATCGACCACTCTAGGCTTCAGGCTCCAGGCTTCAGGCTTCAGGACCGGGCAGTTGGCTTCGCCGGCTGCCCGGTTTTGTTTCGGAGGGTGTCTTCGCATGTCGCTGATGAATCGAATGAGTGGGCTTGTTCTTGCGGTGGGAATCGCGACGGCTGGACTGTCGCTGGCGGCACAGTCGAAGCCGCAGAACTACAAGGGGCTCGAAGTGTCGATCGGCGGCGTCGAGCGCGCCAGCAACGTCAGCCTCACCGACTGCCCCCCGGGCGCCAACATCGTCCGCGGCGTGATCAAGCCGGGCGATCCGATGGAGTTCGCTTCGGTGAAGGTGGACTTCAAGGTGACGCCGGCGTTCAAGCCGGGACCGCTGCCCAAGCCGGTGGTCCAGGACGCGGCGGGCAAGACCTACAACACGGCGCAGTCCTTCGCCGAGGTCGGGGCGACGCCGTCGTTTTCGTGCACGTTCTCATTCCGGGTCCCGACCGGCACCGAACTGAAGAAATTCACGCTCGACACCGTGTCGATCGACCTCCCTGCCTCGAAGTAAGGCAAAAGGCAAAAGGCAAAAAGGCAGAAGGACTGACACCGGCAGCTTGCGCCGGCACGACCATACAAGCCCATGTGTAGGCAGCCTGGGCCGCCTGTTGCTGCAACTCGGCGCGGTACCTGCCTTGCATCGGCACAGGTAATGGACGCAGTGATATTCGACGTCGATGGCACGCTCCTCGACTCAGTGGACGCGCACGCTCGCGCCTGGCAGGAAGCGCTCGCCGATTTCGGCTATCACGTCCGCTACGAGGACGTGCGTGCCCAGATCGGGAAGGGCGGCGACCAATTGATGCCGGTGTTCGTGCCTGCCGATGATCTGCCGCGGGTTGGCGAGGATCTGGAACGGCATCGCGGCGACCTGTTCAAGCGCCGCTACCTGCTGGGCTTGCAGCCGTTTGCCGCCGTCCGCGATCTTGTCGAGCGCATTCTCGGTTCGGGACGGCGAATCGCGCTCGCCACTTCGGCTCGGGCTGACGAGGTCGAAACCTACAAACGAATCGCGCGCATCGAGGATCTGGTTGCCGAGGAAACCACTGCCGACGATGTCGAGCGTTCCAAGCCGCACCCCGATGTGTTCGAGGCGGCGCTCGAGCGGCTTGGCGGCATGAGCGCCGGCCGGGCGATCGCCATCGGCGATACCCCGTACGACGCAGAGGGCGCGGCGAAAGCTGGCCTTGCGACGATCGGCATGCTGTGCGGCGGGTTTCCCGAAGCGGATCTCCTCGGCGCAGGCTGCGTGGCGATTTACCGCGATCCCGCAGACCTGCTGGAGCGCTTCGACGAATCGCCGATCGTGCGGCCGACTACTCGGCCCGCAGCCCCTCGACGGGATCAACCCGCATCGCCCGCGCCGCCGCCGGGAGGCAGGCGGCGAGCGTCGCGAGCAGGAGCACGGCGCTCGCGACAAATGTCGCGGTAAGATCCGAGGCCGTCACTCCGAAGAGCACACGGGTGAGCGCGCTGGCGGCGAGGCGCACGATCACCCATCCCGCGATCAGGCCGATCGTGACGAGCAGCGCGCCCTGTCGGACGACGAGCCCGCCCACGCCTCCCGGGCTGGCGCCGAGGGTCAGTCGAATCGCCAGTTCCCGGCGGCGCAGCGCGACCGACCACGAGAAGAGCCCGTAGACGCCGATTGCCGCCAGCAACCCGGCGAGCCCACCGAAGGCAAGCAGCACGCTCATCAGCATCCGCGCCACGGCGGACCGGCGTTCGAAGCGCCGTCCCCACGAGTCCACGTTCGCCATCGGCACGTTCGGCGCCACGTCGCGGAGCGCGGCGCGGATCGCCGCGAGGCCGGTGCCGGCATCGCTCGCCTTCACGACGATGAACTGCTCGCTGAACGGAAATTGCCGCGCCGGGAAGTAGATCGCCGGCTCGACCGGCTGACCGAGTCCGACGTTGGCGATGTCGCCGACGACCCCGACGATCTCGAAGACCACTCCCGAATGCACGTCGGCGGGGTTCGCCTTCAGGTTGACGCCGAGCGGACCAATGCTGGTCGCCCAGACGCGCAGCGCCCGGCCGTCCAGGCGTCCGCCGAGGAACCGGCTGGCGAATGCCTCGTTGACGATGACCACGCCGGTGGCGTCGGTGGTGTCGAATGACGAGAACGCCCGCCCGTGCACCAGCCGCGCGCCCATGGTCTCGAGGTATCCCTCGCTGATGGTGTGCATCTGCGCCTGCGGCAGGTCCTCGCGCCTCGCCGGCATTGCCTCACCGTCGATGGTGAACGGATTGCGCCACCCGGCGTCGAGCGGCAGGAAGTTGGCGGCACCCGCCGACGCCACCCCCGGCTGGTTGCGCAGCCGGTCGAGGATCTGCGCGTGCTGATCGGCAACCTGCTGCCATCGTTTGAGCAGCGAGGCCACGTCTGCGCCGCCGCCGCGCAGCTGGGTCAATTGGACAGTGGTGACGAGCGTGTCGTCTGCGGCGACGCCAATCGGCGTGGACATCATCCCGCCCACGGTCCGGATGAGCAGCGCCGAGGCGACGAGCAGGGCGCAGGCCAGTGCCACCTCGCCCGCGACCAGCGCCGAGTAGATGCGCCGCGCGCTCCTCGAGGAGCCGCGCTCGCCGGATCGGAGCTGCGTGCCCAGCTGAGTGCGAAGCAGCAGCAACGCCGGAATCAGTCCGAACAGCAGGGTGGTGGCAGCGACGACGCCACCAGCAGCGGCGACCGCACGCCAGCTGACCGCAGCGTCGGCGAGGCGCGGCACTTCCACTGGCGTCAGCGCGACGACGAGCGGCAGGACCGCGAGAGAGGCGACGATGCCGGCCATGGCGCCGGCGACCGAGAGCGCCAGGCTCTCGAGGAAGAGCTGCGTCACGATCTGCCGCGGCGATGCGCCCATCGCCATTCTCACGGCCATTTCGCGATCCCGCGAGAGCGCACGGGTCAGCAGCAAGGAGGCGACGTTGAAGATGCCGATGACCAGCAGCAGGCCGACCGCCCCGAAGAGCACCATCAGCGCCGGCCGGTAATAGCCAAGCGCGTCCTCGAGCAGCGCAATCACGCGCGAGTTCCAGCCGGCGTTGGTTCTCGACTCGTCCACCTGCAGCCGCGAGCCCAGCGACTCGATTGCGGCCTGGGCTTGCTGGATGGTTGCGCCGTCGGCGAGGCGGGCCACCGCCTCCATGAAATGAGCGGCGCGGGAGTGCTGGGTCATGTCCCACTGGAGCCGCTGCCAGACGTCGATGTCGTCCGGATAGTGAAACTTCGGCGGCATGACGCCGACCACCGTGTACGGCGTCCCGTTGAACAGCAGCTGGCGGCCGATGATCGAGGGATCGGCGCCGTAGCGCGTGCGCCACAGCCGATCGCTGATGACCGTGATCAGCTCCTTTTGTACGAAGAGCGGACCGCCGCTGGGAAAGCCCGCGCCGAGCTGCGGGCCGACGCCGAGTACGTCGAAGAGGTTGCCGCTCGTCTCTATCGTCTGCACGCGCAGCGGATCGAGTCCTGGATCGGTCAGGTTCACGCCCGGACGCCACCATGCGGCCGCATCGCTGAACACCGGCAATCCCCGCTGATCCATGAACGTCACCGGCGAGATGGGATCGTGGGAGAGCCCCTTCTCGGCGTTCGTGTCCCAGATGGTGACGAGCCGATCCGGCGCGCGGTAGGGAAGCGGCCGAAGGACCACCGTGTCCACGATCGAGAAGACCGTGGCCGCGGCCCCGACCGAGAGGCCGAGGACGATCACCACGATCAGCGCGAAGGCGGGGTGGTGGCGGAACTGACGAAGGGCGGCGCGGAGTGCGGTCATGGCGGCGAGGCTCTGCGGCGGCGCGATCCGCGCCGCGTGTGGGACGAGTGGTGTGACCGACGATCCGTCGAGGGCGCGACGCGCCTGCTGCGCCGCCGCGCCGGGCGGGGCGCCGGCGGCGAGCGCGGCTTCGTAGAGATCCTCGAGATGCTGGGCCAGCTCCTCGACCATGGCGTCGGGCAGGTCGGTTCCGGTGGAACTGCCGCGGCGGCGGACCTCGCCGCGAAAATCCGGAGGCGGGTTCATGTGCGGCTCCAGGCGGGCTTGACGCCCGCGACTTCGACGAGCGCGCGGATGAACCGCGCCCAGTCTTCGCGGTGGCTGGCCAGCATGCGGCGGCCTGACTCGGTGATGCGGTAGTAGCGCCTCCGCCGCTGGCCGGCCCGCTCGACCCAGCGCCCGCGGATCAGCCCTCGTTCTTCCAGGCGGTAGAGCGTGGCGTAGAGCGAGGCCAGCGTGAAGGTGATCGAACCGCGGGAGCGGGTGTCGATGTGCCGCGACAGGTCGTAGCCGTGCAAATCCCCCTCGTCGAGCAGGGCGAGGATGAACAGGTCGGCGCTGCCCTTCTTGGCCGAATCGAGCGCGCTACGGTCGAGGATCTCCATATGCAGGCGGACGTTATATAGGAATGCAGAACATCGACGCAAGGGTTGGACGGATCGACCCCTTGAAAGGTTGCAGACCGACGTTCTGCCTTGTGCCTTCTGCCTTCTGCCTTTGCCTAGTGTCCGCCGAAGACCTGGAAGCCGCGCTTGCGGAGGCTGTCGGCCAGGGCCACCTCCATCCGGACGGCCTTCTCGTAGGGCATCGGGTTGAGGTGTTCGTAGAGGCGGGGAACGAGACGCACTCCGCAGCGCTTCACGATGCCGGCCGCCTTGACGCCGGCCTTGTGGTTGGCGAAGCGTTCCTCAGGCGTGAGGCCCGTCATGCCGACGTAGTAGCCCGCTTTCCCGTCCCCGCTTGGGTTTCGCAGGTACACGACGTAGACGTGGTGATGACCGTCCGCGGCCCGGGTCTTCGCCGGCATCGGCCGATGATCCCTCGATTGGGCCGCCGCCGCCACGGTGCATCTGCTCGAGCCGCTGCAGCAGCATCAGGCCCGGCGCCGCCGCCATCACCGCGTCCTGCGCGAGGCGGAGGTGATCGTGCGTGAACGGATCGGCATGGGCACGCCGGATCGTCACGAAGCCGCGCAGCTCATCGTCGACCAGTAGCGGTATCGCCCACCCGGCCACTCGTGCCGGCACGGCCCGCCCGTGGCGCCTCAGGGTCTCGGCTTCGGCCAGCGGTACCGGCACGCGGCCGCGCCCGAGCCGTTCCGTGAGCGCATTGGTGAACGGCCCGGTCGCCGGGAACGCCGGATCGGGAAAATTGCGCGACGCCACCGTGAAGAACCGCCGGCCGGGATCCATCAGCGCAACCGCGCATCCGTGTGCACGAACCAGGCGCGACAGATGTTCGAGGAACTCGGCTGCGCCCTCGATCAATCGATCGCTGGTGGCAATGGCGGCCGTGATGGCTCGGAGCGCGTCGGATTCCACCCTGCGCTGCCGTTCCTGGGCGATTTCGTTGTGAAGTGCGGCGAGGATTTCCGCCTGTCGTTCGAGAGGAAGGCCCTTCAACAACTGCTCGAGCCGGCGTTCGGCGATCGCGGTCATGACGAATCGAACCTGACGGAAACCAATGCGAGAACCGGGCCACCTGCCTCAATTGCGATTTTCGGCCGAATTGCTGCCCTTCCGGCTAGCACTGCTGCGCTATGGCACAGAAAAGAAGGACAAGAACACGGAGCTGGCAGCAGAAAGTTGACCGCTGGCCGCGTACCAGCACGGTACAGTGACGGCCATGCCGGCCGAATCGCCGGGCCGTTTTCCGACCTTTTTCATCGTTGGGGCACCCAAAGCCGGCACGACATCCTTGTACCAGTGGTGCAGGCAGCACCCCGCCGTTTTCATGAGCCCAATCAAGGAGCCCTGCTTTTTCGCGCCCGAAGTGGCCGACTTCACGCCCCGCTCGACGCGGGCGTATCGTGCAGACCGGGCGGACCTGCGGCGCTGGCTCGATGGCCCCCGTCTCGAATCGCGAACCAGCGGCCTCGTCCTGGACTGGCAGGACTACCTGTCTCTGTTTCGAGATGCTGGCGATGCGGTGGCGATAGGCGAGGTGAGCGGAAATTACCTGGCGTCGGAGACGGCGCCGGCAGCGATCCGGTCACGCATCCCGTCGGCAAGGATCGTGATGATGCTCCGCAATCCCGTCGATCGCCTGTTCTCGCAATATGCGTCGGCGCGAAGCGTCGGCGAGGCGGAGGGCGATTTCGGAGCGTGGGTAGAGGAGCAGATGCGGCAGGAAGACGGCCGCGCGCCGCGGTTCGGCGCGATCTGGACCGGGATGTATGCCGCTCACCTGCGCCGCTGGCAGGCGTCGTTTGCCCCCGGCCAACTTCGCGTCTTTCTGTACGAGGACTACGCCGCGCGGCCGCGCGAGGTCCTCGCCGAGCTGTTCGACTTCATCGGCGTAGAGTCAGGCCGAGCCGTCGACGTGACGCGACGGCACAATGTCACGACCGAGCCGCGGTGGCCGGCGCTGCATCGGCTGGTCGGCGCGCCCGCGCGGTGGGCGGGCTCCGGGCTGCCGGCCGGCATGTTCGATCGACTCCGGCAATGGAGCCGGCGTCCGTCCACTCAACGTCCGACCGCTCGCGAGCGCGCGACGGTCGCGGCCGCATACGACGCCGACGTCCAGGCGCTGCAGGCGCTCCTTGGCCGCGACCTGTCACACTGGCGCACCGCGGCCTCGAGTCCACCGTGGTGAGCGTCTCATCTGCGGAGGCCGGCGATGCGATTCGGCTCACGGGCGAACGCTACATCGCGGCAATGACCGCTCGCCGTTCCGACCGGCTGACGCGGCAGGCGTTCGTCGAGCTCGCCATGAGTCTGGCGGCGCCCGGAAGCCTCCTTCTCGACTTCGGCGCCGGGCCGGGAATCGATGCCAGGGCATTTGCGGCACAAGGTTACCGGGTGTGCATCTACGACACCGACCCGGAGATGCAGGCGGCATGCGAGCGACTGTGCCGTGACGAGATCGGCCGCGGGCAGGTGACGCTGTGGAAGGACGACTTCGACACGTTCCTGCAATCGACCGTGACGCCGATGGCCACGCCTCCGGATCTTGTCGTCGCCAACTTCGCGCCGCTAAACCTGGTGGACAGGCCAGACGCGGTGTTCCGGGCATTCGCCCGGTTGACCTCGCCGAGGGGCCGCGTCCTCGCAAGCGTGCTCAATCCCTGGTTCGCGGGTGACGTGCGGTATCGCTGGTGGTGGACGCACCTGGCGGCATTGCGCCGTCCAGGCGAGTTCGCTGTGCGCGGCCGCCAATTCACCGTCTATCGCCGGACCGCGCGGTTCCTGTCGGAGGCGGCGGCACCGTACTTCCGCCTGGACCGCATCGAGCCGGGCTCGCCGGCGCCGTCCGGTTTCGGGCTCCGGCCGCTGCGGTCACTGACGCGCATGTCCTCCAGATATCTATTCCTCCTCTTTTCGAAGGACGGTTCGCATGGCGATGGCGGCGAGCGGCTGTCGACGGCCGGCGGAATCGAGCCCTGAATGCGTCTCCCTCTGCCCGAAAGCTTGAAGCGGCAGCTCAGGCCGCTACCGCAGTGGAGCGCTATCGCATCGCGTGATCCGCAAAACACGATTGCCGTCGCCTGGAAATCGGGTCACCAGCGCGTGGACGTGACGCACAGGAACGTCGTCGCAGCTTTGCGGCCGTTGACGATCGCGATCGGCTTGAATCCGGCGGCGGAGGAAAACGCGCCGGCGAGCGCAGCCTCCGGCCTCGAGCTCGTCGATCGCGTGACCGGGGCCATCCTGGGATCGCTGGAACTCGGCACGACACGGCCCGTCGAGGCCCCGGGCGTGGTGCTGAACTTGTTCGAGGTCACCGGAGGCGAGGATCGGTGCCTTGGATGGGTTCGCCGCACAATCGATACCCGGTTGCGGCAGATGCGCGGTCGGCGCACGCCCGATCCCTACAAC